>NZ_SLVT01000033.1:0-56329 GCF_004345505.1 Micromonospora sp. CNZ303
CCCACCACCCGACCCAAACCCCACACCGCAGCACCCGCGACATCCGCCAACTCGTCCGAGCCGCCGACCGACACCGCCCCGCGCGTCAGCCACCAGAGCCGCCCCTGGACCTCCGTGGTGGCCAGCGCCTGCGCCACCGCCAGCGCCTCGACCACGCCCGCTCCGGCCAGCGACAGCAGCGAGACCAGCCCGGCGACCGGCTGCCCGGCCTCCACCGCTCCGGCCAGTCGGCGTGCGACCTCGTCCCGGTCCAGCGCGTCCAGCACCACCGGCACCACCTTGGCGCCCCGCTCCGCCAGCCCGGCCAGCACCGGGTGGTCCTCCTGGCCGGGAACCATCAGCACCAGCCAGGAGCCGGTCAGGTTCTCGTTCCCGGTCACGTCCTGGCGTCGCCACACCACGCGGTAGCGCCAGGAATCCACCGTCGACCGCTGCTGTGCGGCCCGCCGCCACTGCGCGAGCTTCGGCAGGACCGCGCTGAACGGTTCGTCCGCGCCGACGCCCAGCTCGCCGCCGACCAGGTCGGGGTCGCCGGACTCCACGGCCGCCCAGAACCGCCCGTCGAGAGCTTCGCCGTGCGCGTCCCGGCGGGCCACGGGCGCCGCCTCGGGCCAGTACCAGGTGTGGTCGAAGGCGTACGTGGGCAGGTCGACCACGCGCGGCCGGGCACCGACCTGACCGTGGTAGGCAGCCCAGTCGACCGGCACACCCGCCACCCACAACTGCCCCACCGCCGCCGTCACCGCGGCGACCTCCGACTGGTCCCGCCGCGACGCCGGAACCCGCCGCACCCCCGCATCCGCGACGATCTCCGCCACCATCGCCGTCAACGTCGCATCCGGACCCACCTCCAGGAAGGTGTCCACCCCCAGCGCCCGCAACGCCACCACACCATCGGCGAACCGCACCGGCTGCCGCACGTGCCGCACCCAGTACTCCGGATCCACCAGCTCCAACGGGTCCGCCACCGCACCCGTCACGTTCGACACCACCGCGACGCGCGGCACCCGCCAGTCGAGCCCCGCCACCACCGACCGGAACTCGTCGAGCATCGGCTCCATCAGGCGGGAGTGGAACGCGTGACTGACCGCCAGCTCCTTGACCCGCCAACCCCGCTCACGACAGGCCGCCACCACCGAGGCCACCTCGCCGGCCGCACCCGACACCACCACCGACGCCGGACCGTTCACCGCCGCGACGTCCACCGCCGCACCCGACGCGCCGATCAGCTCGGCGACAGCCTCCTCCGACGCACCCACCGCCGCCATCACCCCACCGGACGGCAACGCCTGCATCAACCTGCCCCGCGCCGCCACCAGCGTGCACGCATCCGACAGCGACAACATCCCCGACACGTACGCCGCCGTCACCTCACCAATCGAATGACCCGCCAGGAAATCCGCCCGCACACCCCACGACGACAACAACTCCCACAACGCCACCTCGACCGCGAACAACCCCGCCTGCGCGAACACCGTCTGATCCACCAGAGCCCCATCGGCGGTGCCCGGCTCGGCGAACACCACCTCGCCCAACGCACGCGGCAGACGCGGATCGATCTCCGCACACACCGCGTCGAACGACGCCGCGAAGACCGGGAACGCCTCATACAACTCGCGACCCATGCCCACGCGCTGCGAGCCCTGACCCGTGAACAACACCGCCCGGCGGCCCGCCGACACCACACCTGAGGACCGGCCCTCAACCACCGCCGACAGGCCGGCAACCAGGTCGTCCGCGTCCGAACCCCACACCACCGCCCGATGCTCCAACGCCGCCCGCGTCGTCGCCAACGACCACGACACATCCACCGGCGACAGGGACCGGGACCGGGACCGCACGAACGACGCCAACCGCCCCGCCTGACCCGCCAGACCCCGCTCGGAGCGCCCCGACACCACCCACGGCACCGGCAGACCCACGGACGCGGAAACCGGCAGCCCGTCCGCCGATCCGCCCCGGTCGGTCTCGCCGCGCTGCTCCGCACCCGAGGGGTGGACGGACTCCGCCGCCGCCACCGGCTCCGCAGCCGACGCGGCAGCAGACCCCGGCACCGGCGGCGAGGCGGGCTCCGCCGCCAACTCCGGCTGTTCGATGATCACGTGCGCGTTCGTGCCCGAGATGCCGAACGACGACACACCCGCCCGCCGGGGACGCTCCACGCCCGGCCAGACACGCGACGCCGTCACCAACTCCACCGCACCCGACGCCCAGTCCACATGCGACGACGGCGCATCCACGTGCAGCGTCGCCGGCACCGCCCCATGCCGCATCGCCAAGATCATCTTGATGATCCCGGCCACCCCCGCAGCCGCCTGCGTGTGACCGATGTTCGACTTCACCGACCCCAACAACAACGGCACATCCCGACCCTGCCCATACGTCGCCAGCAGAGCCTGCGCCTCGATCGGATCACCCAACGACGTACCGGTGCCGTGCGCCTCCACCACGTCCACGTCGGCCGCCGACAGACCGGCACTCGCGAGGGCCTGCCGGATCACCCGCTGCTGCGACGGACCGTTCGGCGCCGTCAACCCGTTCGACGCACCGTCCTGATTCACCGCCGTGCCCCGCACCACCGCGAGGATCCGACGCCCGTCGCGTTGCGCGTCCGACAGCCGCTGCACCACGAGCACGCCGACGCCCTCGCCCCACGCGGTGCCGTCCGCCGACTCGGCGAAGGCCTTGCAGCGGCCGTCCGCCGACAGCCCGCCCTGGCGGGAGAACTCGATGAAGGCACCCGGGGTGGCCATCACGGTGACGCCGCCGGCCAGCGCGAGGTCGCACTCGCCCGACCGCAGCGCCTGCGCCGCCAGGTGCAACGCCACCAGCGACGACGAACACGCCGTGTCCACCGTCACCGCCGGCCCCTCGAACCCGAACGAGTACGCCACCCGACCCGACAACACGCTCGCGGAGGCACCGGTCGCGGCGAATCCGGCGAGTGCCTCCCCGGCCTCACGTACGACGGTCTCGTAGTCCTGCCCGTTCGTGCCGGCGAACACCCCGACCCGGTCGCCGCGCAGCGCGAGGGGCTCGATCCGGGCGTCCTCGAACGCCTCCCAGGCGACCTCCAGCAGCAGCCGCTGCTGCGGGTCCATGGCCAGCGCCTCGCGCGGCGAGATGCCGAAGAACTCCGCGTCGAAGCCGCCCGCGTCGGCCAGGAACGCCCCACGCGAGACGTAGGAGTCGGTTCCGGCCAGGGACTCCAGGTCCCAGTGCCGGTTGGTCGGGAAGTCCGACATCGCGTCGACGCCGGCCGTCAGCAGGTCCCAGAGCCCCTCCGGGGACTCGGCTCCGGCCGGGAAGCGGCAACCCATGCCGACGATGACGATCGGGTCGTCGCCCACGACGGGGCCGGTGGCGGCGGGGACGGGCAGCGCCTGCCCGCCGAGCAGTTCGGCGTGGATGTGGCCGGCCAGGGCCGCCGAGTTCGGGTAGTCGAAGGCGAGCGTCGTCGGCAGCGCGAGGCCGGTCGCCGCGTCGAGCCGGTTGCGCAGCTCGACCGCCGCCAGCGACGTGAAGCCGAGGTCCTGGAAGGCCCGGTCCGGTGCCACCCGCTCGGCGGACTCGTGGCCCAGCACGGCCGCGACCTCGGCACGCACGAGCTCGCCGAGGGCGCGCAGCTGCTCCGCACCGGACATTCCCGCCAGGCGGAGGCGCAGGTCGGCCGCCGGCACGGGGGCGTCGGCCGCCCCCGCCGCGCCGGCCTCGGCCAGCAGGTCGCGGACCAGCGGGTGCGGGCGCCGACCGCCGGCGGCGGCCACCCGGGCCCAGTCGATGTCGGCCACCACGAGGTACGTCTCGTCGCGGTCCAGCGCCCGGGTGAGGGCGCGTACGGCCGTCTCCGGTGCCATCGCGCCGAAGCCGGTGCGGCTCAGCCGCTGCTCGAACTCACCGGCGCTCACCCCGCCGTCGGCCCACAGGCCCCAGGCGATCGAGGTCGCCGGCAACCCTTCCGCGCGACGCCGCTGCGCCAGCGCGTCGAGAAAGGCGTTGCCCGGCGCGTAGGTGGTCTGCCCGGCGGCGCCCATGAGGCCGGCGAGGGAGGAGAAGAGGACGAAGGCGGAGAGGTCGGTGCCCCGGGTCAGCTCGTCCAGGTTGCGCGCGGCGTCGACCTTCGCCCGCAGGGCGGTGGCCAGCTGGTCGATGCTCACGGCGTCGACGACGTTGTCGTCGAGGGCGGCGGCGGTGTGCACGACGGCGTTCAGCGGCAGCTCGGCGGGGATCGAGTCGAGCAGCGCCGCGAGCGCGGCCCGGTCGGCCACGTCGCAGGACGCGAGGGTGACCCGGGTGCCGAGCCCGGCAAGTTCCTCGGCGAGGGCGGTCGCGCCGGGCGCCCCGCCACCCCGCCGGCTGACCAGCAGGAGGTGTTCGGCTCCCTCGGCGGCCAGCGTGCGGGCGACGTGTCCCCCGAGCGCCCCGGTGCCGCCGGTGATCAGCACCGTGCCGCGCGGCGTCCAGGAGCCGCGCGCACCGGTGTCGCCGTACGTCGCACGAACGAGCCGGCGGGCGTGGCCGCCGGTGCCGCGCAGGGCGACCTCGTCCTCCCGACCGGTGCCGGCGATCAGCGTCCGGAGCATGCGCACGACGCCCTGGTCGGGCTGCGCGGGGACGTCGACGAGCCCGCCCCACCGGTGCGGGTGCTCGGCGCGCAGCACGCTGCCGAAGCCCCACGCCATGGCCTGCACGGGGTCGACGTGCCGGTCCCGGGACCCGACGGAGACCGCGCCGCGGGTGACGATCCAGAGCCGGGCGGTGATCCCAGCGTCCCCGAGGGCCTGCGCGAGCGCGACCGTGCCGGCGAGGCCCGTCGGCACGGAGGCGGCCCCGGCGTACGGCCGGGTGTCGAGGGCCAGCAGGGAGAGTACGGGCAGTACGTCCCCGTCGCGGCCGGTCGACGCCTCGGCGAGGTCGTGGGCGAGCCGCTTGCGGTCGCACGCGGCGTCGACCTCGACGATCCGCCCGCCGGCGGCGCCGAGGGCGGAGGCCCAGTCCGTCACGGCCGCGTCGGCGTCGGCCGGTACGACGAGCAGGAAGTCGGTCGCCTCGGCGCGGGCGGCGTCGTCCGTGAGCGGCTGCCAGGCCACCCGGTAGCGCCAGGAGTCGAGGGCCGCTTCGGCGTCCCGGCGGCGTCGCCAGGTGGACAGCGCCGGCAGCACGTCCGCGAGCGGGGCGTCGGCGTCGACGGCCAGGCTCTCGGCGAGGGTCGTCAGGTCCTCCGCCTCGATTGCCCGCCAGAAGTCCTCGTCGGCGGCGGTGCGCCGGGCGGCGGGGGGACGGTAGGACCGCGTCGCGGCATTGATCCAGTAACGTCGATGGTCGAAGGCGTACGTGGGCAGGTCGACCACGCGCGGCCGGGCACCGACCTGACCGTGGTAGGCAGCCCAGTCGACCGGCACACCCGCCACCCACAACTGCCCCACCGCCGCCGTCACCGCGGCGACCTCCGACTGCTCCCGCCGCGACGCCGGAACCCGCCGCACCCCCGCATCCGCGACGATCTCCGCCACCATCGCCGTCAACGTCGCATCCGGACCCACCTCCAGGAAGGTGTCCACCCCCAGCGCCCGCAACGCCACCACACCGTCGGCGAAGCGCACCGGCTGCCGCACGTGCCGCACCCAGTAGCCGGGATCGGTGACCTCCCCGGCGTCCGCCACCGCACCCGTCACGTTCGACACGATCGGGATCCTCGGCGGCTGCCAGCCCAGCCCCGCCACCACCGACGCGAACTCGTCCAGCATCGGCTCCATCAGGCGGGAGTGGAACGCGTGACTGACCGCCAGCTCCTTCGTCCGCCAACCCCGCTCACGGCAGGCCGCCACCACCGGGGCCACCTCAGCATCGGCACCCGACACCACCACCGACGCCGGACCGTTCACCGCCGCGACGTCGACCGCCGCACCCGCAGCGTCGATGATCTCCCGCACATCGGCCTCGGGCGCGCCGACCGCCGCCATGACGCCGCCGGCCGGCAACGCCTGCATCAACCTGCCCCGCGCCGCCACCAGCGTGCACGCATCCGCCAGAGACAACACTCCGGACACGTACGCCGCGGTCACCTCACCGATCGAATGACCCGCCAGGTAGTCGGCCCGCACACCCCACGACGACAACAACTCCCACAACGCCACCTCGACCGCGAACAGGCCCGCCTGCGCGAACACGGTCTGGTCCAGCAGAGCCCCATCGGCGGTGCCCGGCTCGGCGAACACCACCTCACGCAGCGCACGCGGCAACAAGCCGTCGAAACGGGCGCACACCTCGTCGAAAGACGCCGCGAAGACGGGAAACGCGTCGTACAACTCCCGACCCATCCCGGCGCGCTGCGAACCCTGACCCGTGAACAACACCGCCCGACGACCCGCCGACACCACACCAGAGACCCGGCCCTCGGCCACCGCTGACAGGCCCGCCGCCAGCTCGTCCGCGTCCGAACCCCACACCACCGCCCGATGCTCCAACGCCGCCCGCGTCGTCGCCAACGACCAGAACACGTCCACCGGCGACAGGGACCGGTCCCGCACGAACGACGCCAACCGCCCCGCCTGACCCGCCAGAGCACGCTCCGAACGCCCCGACACCATCCACGGCACCGGCAACCCGACGGGCGCGGCAGACGCCACGGCGGGCTCCGGCTCCGGCTGCTCGATGATCACGTGGGCGTTCGTGCCGGAGATGCCGAACGACGACACGGCCGCCCGGCGCGCGCGGTCCGCACCCGGCCACTCGCGCGCCTGGGTCACCAGCTCCACGGCGCCCGACGACCAGTCCACGTGCGACGAGGGCTCGTCCACGTGCAGCGTCGCCGGCACGGTCCCGTACCGCATGGCCATGATCATCTTGATGACGCCCGCCACCCCGGCGGCGGCCTGCGTGTGGCCGATGTTCGACTTCACCGACCCCAGCAGCAGCGCGTCCCGGTCGTCGCGGTCCTGCCCGTAGGTGGCGAGCAGCGCCTGGGCCTCGATGGGGTCGCCCAGCGTCGTGCCCGTGCCGTGCGCCTCCACGACGTCGACGTCGGCGACGCCCAGCCGGGCGTTCGCGAGGGCCTGGCGGATCACCCGCTGCTGCGAGGGGCCGTTCGGCGCCGTCAACCCGTTCGACGCGCCGTCCTGGTTCACCGCCGTGCCCCGCACCACCGCCAGGATCCGGCGCCCGTCGCGCCGCGCGTCCGACAGCCGCTGCACCAGCAGCACGCCGACGCCCTCGGACCAGCCCGTGCCGTCCGCCGCGTCGGAGAACGACTTGCACCGGCCGTCGGGGGCCATGCCCCGCTGCCGGGAGAAGTCGATGAACGTCTCGGGGGTCGCCATCACGGTGACGCCGCCGGCCAGCGCGAGGTCGCACTCGCCGGACCGCAGGGCCTGCACCGCCAAGTGCAACGCGACCAGCGACGACGAACACGCCGTGTCCACCGTCACCGCCGGCCCCTCGAAGCCGAACGAGTACGCCACCCGGCCCGACAGCACGCTGCTGGCGGTGCCGACGCCGAGGTAGCCGTCGAGGGCCTCCGGAACGTCGGCCAGCCCGGCGGCGTGGTTGTGGTACATCATGCCGGCGAACACGCCGACGGGGCGGCCCCGCAGCGCGAGCGGGTCGATCCGGGCGTCCTCGATGGCCTCCCACGAGGTCTCCAGCAGCAGCCGCTGCTGCGGGTCCATGGCGAGCGCCTCGTGCGGCGAGATCTTGAACAGGGTGGCGTCGAAGTCGCCGGCGTCGGCCAGGAAGCCGCCCTCGCGGGCGTAGCTGCTGCCCCGGCGCGCGCCGGACGGGTCGTACAGGTCGTCGACGTCCCAGCCCCGGTCGGCGGGGAAGCCGGTGATGCCGTCCCCACCGGCCACGAGGAGGTCCCACAGCTGCTCGGGGCTGCGTACGCCGCCGGGATAGCGGCAGCTCATACCGACGATCGCGATCGGCTCGTCGAGCGCCGCGACGGCGGCGACCGGGGCCGGCGACGCACCGGCGGCGGTACCGGTCTCGGCGTCCAGATGCTCGGCCAGGGCGAGCGGGGTCGGGTGGTCGAAGACCAGGGTCGCCGGCAGGCGCAGGCCGGTCACCGCGCCCAGCCGGTTGCGCAACTCGACGGCGGTCAGCGAGTCGAAGCCCAGCTCCGTGAACGGGCGTCCGGCCTCGACGGCGGCGGCGTCGGCGTACCCCAACACCGTCGCGACCTGGTCGAGGACGAGCCGCAGCAGGGCCGCGGCGCGCTCCTCGCGGTCGAGCCCGGCCAGCCGTTCGGTCAGGGCGGCGGTCTCCGCCGGGCCCGACCGGGCGGCGCGACGCCGGGGCGCGCGGACCAGGCCGCGCAGGACCGACGGCAGGGTGCCCGCCTCGGCCTGGGCGCGCAGCGCCGGGCCGTCCAGCGCCATCGGCACCGTCGTGGGCAGGCCGGTCAGCAGGGCGGCGTCGAGAAGCGCGAGGCCGTCCGCCTCGGAGAGCGGCCGTACGCCCGCGCGGGCCAGCCGGTCGGTGTCGGCCCGGTCGAGGCCGGCGGTCATGCCGCCGCCCGACTCGACCCACGGCCCCCAGGCCAGGGAGTGTGCGGGAAGGCCCGCGGCCCGCCGCCGGTGCGCGAGCGCGTCCAGGAAGGCGTTGGCCGCCGCGTAGTTGGCCTGGCCGGGGCTGCCGGTCACGCCCGCCGCCGACGAGTAGGTGACGAAGAGCGCGAGGCCGTGGGCGGCGGTCAGCTCGTGCAGGTGCGCGGCGGCGTCCACCTTCGGCCGGAGCACCTCGTCGAGGGACTCGGCGGTGAGCGAGGTCAGGGTGCGGTCGGCCAGTACGCCGGCGGTGTGCACCACGCCGGTCAGCGGGTGCGCCGGGTCGATCCGGTCGAGCAGCGCGGCGAGGGCGTCGGGGTCGGCGGCGTCGCACGCCTCGACCGTCGCGGTGGCGCCCAGGTCGGCGAGGTCGGCGAGCAGGTCGGCGGCGCCGGCCGCGGCGGGCCCGCGCCTGTTGGCCAGCACCAGGTGGCGGACCCCGTGCCGGGCGACCAGGTGGCGGGCGACGAGCGCGCCCAGGGCACCGGTGCCGCCGGTGACCAGCACCGTGCCGTCCGGGTCCAGCGCCGGCGCCGGCGCGTCGGGTTCCGGGGCGGCGACGAGCCGGGGCACCCGGACCACGCCGTCGCGCACCGCCGCCTGCGGCTCGTCGGCCGCCAGCAGGCCGGCGAGGGCGGACGCGGAGCTCTCCTCGTCGTCGAGGTCGACGACCAGGAACCGGCCGGGGTGCTCGGCCTGGGCGGACCGGAGCAGGCCCCACACGGCGGCGCCGGCCAGGTCGGCGACGTCGGCGTCGGCGTCCACGGCGACGGCGCCGCGGGTGAGGACGACCAGCCGGGACCCGCCGGTGTGGCGCTCGGCGGCGAGCCAGCCCTGGAGCACGGCGAGGACCTCGGCGAGCAGGTCGTGGACCGGGCCGGGGCCGGTCGCGGCGGCGCCGGCCACCGGGAACAGCACGACGTCGGGCACCCCCACGTCGCAGAGCGTGTCGAGGTCGGCGTGCCGGTCGGCGGTCACGCCGGCCGGCAGCGGTGCGGGGCGGTCGCCGAGCACCGCCCAGGTCGTGCCGTCGGGCGCGCCCGCGCCGCCGGCGTGCCGGGGCCAGTCGAGGCGGAACAGCGAGCGGCGCCACGGGGACCCGCCGGAGGTGAGGTCCCCGGCCGGCAGGGGCCGCAGCACCAGGGAGCCGACCCGGGCGACGGGCTCGCCGGCGGCGTCCGCGACCAGCATGGCCACCGTGTCCGCGCCGGAGGGGGTCAGCCGTACCCGCAGCGTGTCCGCGCCGTGGGCCGACAGCGTCACGTCCGACCAGGCGAACGGCAGCCGGGCCTCACCGGGGTCGACGATGCCGAGCCCGACCGCCTGCACGGCGGCGTCGAGCAGCGCCGGGTGCAGCCCGTACGCGCCGGCCTCGTCGGCCGCCGGCTCGGGCAGCGCCACCTCGGCGTACACGTCGGTGCCGACCCGCCAGGCGGCGCGCAGCCCCTGGAAGGCGGGGCCGTACGCGAACCCGGCCCGCGCCGCCCGCCCGGTCAGCTCCGACACGTCGAGGGCGGTGGCGCCGGTCGGCGGCCAGTCCGCCAGCGTAGCCCCGCCGTCCTCGTGCGCCGGGGCGAGCAGGCCGGTGGCGTGCCGGACCCACAGGTCGTCGGTGCCGGAGCGGCGGGCGTGGACCGTCAGCTGCCACGCCTCGCCGCCGGCACGCTCGGCGGCGACCTGCACGTCGACGCCGCCGGTCTCCGGCAGCACCAGCGGCGCCTGGAGGGTCAGCTCGGCGAGCCGGTCGGCGCCGACCTCCGCGCCGGCGCGCAGCGCCAGCTCCACGAATCCGGTTCCGGGGAAGAGCACCACGTCGCGTACGGCGTGCTCGGCCAGCCAGGGCTGGCTCTCCACCGACAGCCGGCCGGTGAGCGTCACCTCGTCGCCGTCGGCCGAGCGGAACACCGCGCCGAGCAGCGGGTGGCCGGTCGGGGTCAGCCCGGCGGCGGTCACGTCGGCGGCCTGCGGCAGGGGCAGCAGCCAGTAGCGTTCGCGCTGGAACGCGTACGTGGGCAGGTCGACCGGCGCGGGCGGACCGTCGAACAGGGCCGCCCAGTCCACCGGCACACCCCGGGCCCAGACGGTGGCCGCGGCGGCCAGCGCCGTCGCCGCCTCGTCGTGGTCGGCGCGCAGCATCGGGGCGCACACCGCCTGGTCCGCGCCGACGATCTCCTGGGTCAGCGCGGAGAGCACCCCGCCCGGCCCCACCTCGACGTACGCGCCCACCCCGAGCTCCCGCAGGGTGGCCACGGCCGCCTCGAAGCGGACCGTGTCGCGGACGTTGCGCAGCCAGTACGCCGGGGAGCGCACCTCGTCGGGGTCGAGCAGCGCGCCCGTCACGGTGGAGACCACGGGGATCCGGGGCGCGGCGAAGGTCAGCTGCCTGAGCACGTCGCCGAACGCGTCGAGCATCGGGTCCATCCGGGCGGAGTGGAACGCGTGGCTGACCCGCAGCCGCTTCGTGCTGCGGCCGAGGGCCGCGAAGTGTGCGGCGACCGCCAGCACGGCGTCCTCGTCGCCGGAGACGACGACGGACTCCGGGCCGTTGACGGCGGCCAGCCCGGCGCCGGTCGCCCCGCCGGCGGTGTCCAGGTGCTGGCGTACCTCCGCCTCGGTGGCGCGGATCGACACCATCGCCCCGCCGGTGGGCAGGGCCTGCATCAGGGTGCCCCGGGCGGCGACCAGCCGGGCGGCGTCGGGCAGCGACAGCACGCCGGCGACGTGCGCGGCGGCCACCTCGCCGACCGAGTGGCCGGCCACGAAGTCCGGCACGACGCCCCACGACTCGGCGAGGCGGTAGGCCGCCACCTCGACGGCGAACAGCGCCGCCTGGGCGTAGCCGGTGCGGTCGAGCACCTCGGCGGGACCGTCGAGCACGACGCGCAGCGGCCGGTCGAGGTGCCGGTCCAGTTCGGCGCAGGCGGCGTCGAAGGCCGCGGCGAAGACCGGGAACGCCGCGTACAACTGTCGGCCCATGCCGACGCGCTGGGCGCCCTGCCCGGTGCAGAGCACGGCGACGCGGGTGGGGCTGGCGACCCCGCGCCGCACGGACGCCGCCGGGACGCCGTCGGCGAGCGCGCCGAGCCCGGCGACCAGCTCGTCCCGGTCGGCCCCGAGCACCACCGCCCGGTGCTCCAGGACGGACCGGCCGGTGGCCAGGGCCCGGCCCACGGCGGCCGGCGCGGCGTCGGGGTGCTCGGCGAGCCAGGAGCGCAGCCGGTCGGCCTGGGCGGCGAGCGCGGCGGCGCTGCGCGCGGAGACGACCCACGGCAGCGGGTCGGGCCCGGCGACGGCGTCGGCGGCCGGCTGCGGCGCGGGCGGGGCGGCCTCGACGATGACGTGGGCGTTGGTGCCGCTGACGCCGAAGGAGGAGACGCCGGCCCGCAAGGGCCGGGTGCCGCGCGGCCACGGGCGCGGCTCGCGGAGCAGGCTCACCGCGCCGGCCGACCAGTCGACGTGCGGGGACGGCTCGTCGACGTGCAGGGTCCGCGGCAGGACGCCGTGGCGCATCGCCATGACCATCTTGATCACGCCGGCGACGCCGGCCGCGGCCTGGGTGTGCCCGAGGTTGGACTTGATCGAGCCGAGCCAGAGGGGCTGGTCCTCGGCCCGGTCCCGGCCGTACGTGGCGAGCAGCGCCTGCGCCTCGATGGGGTCGCCGAGGCGGGTGCCGGTGCCGTGGGCCTCCACGGCGTCCACGTCGGCCGGGGAGAGCCGGGCGTTCGCGAGGGCCTGGCGGATCACCCGCTGCTGCGACGGGCCGTGCGGCGCGGTGAGGCCGTTGGAGGCGCCGTCCTGGTTGACGGCCGTGCCACGGACGACGGCGAGCACCGGGTGGCCGTTGCGCTGGGCGTCGGAGAGCCGTTCCAGCAGCAGCAGGCCGGCGCCCTCGCTCCAGCCGGTGCCGTCGGCGGCGGCGGCGAAGGACTTGCAGCGCCCGTCCGGGGACAGGCCGCGCTGGCGGCTGAAGCCGACGAACGTGTCGGGGCTGGACATGACGGTGACGCCGCCGGCCAGCGCGAGCGTGCACTCGCCGGAGCGCAGGGCCTGCACGGCGAGGTGCATCGCCACCAGCGAGGACGAGCAGGCGGTGTCGACGGTCACCGCCGGGCCCTCGAACCCGAAGGTGTACGCGATCCGGCCGGAGACGACGCTGCCGTGGTTGCCGGTGCCGACGAACGCCTCGACCTCCTCCGGCACGCCGTTGAGGCGGGAGACGTAGTCGTGGTACATGACGCCGGTGAAGACGCCGGTGCGGCTGCCCTTGAGCGAGTCGGCGGCGATGCCGGCCCGCTCGACCGCCTCCCAGGCGACCTCGAGCAGCAGCCGCTGCTGCGGGTCCATCGCCAGCGCCTCGCGGGGGGAGATGCCGAAGAACCCGCCGTCGAACTCGCCGGCGTCGTGCAGGAAGCCGCCCTCACGGGTGTACGACTTGCCGTGCGCGTCCGGGTCGGGGTCGTAGAGGTTCTCCACGTCCCAGCCCCGGTCCCCCGGGAACGGCGTGACGGCGTCGACGCCGGACTCGACCAGCCGCCACAGGGCCTCGGGGGTCCGCACCCCGCCCGGGTAGCGGCAGCCCATCCCCACGATCGCGATCGGCTCGTGGTTCTGCTCGTCGACGGCCCGCAGGCGTTCGCTGGTCTCGTGCAGGTCAGCGGTGACGCGCTTGAGGTACTCGCGGAGCTTGGCTTCGTTCGCCATCGGGTTGATCACCTGTCGCTAAGGGGCAAGCGGCGGACTCGTGGTCAGGATCGGCCGAACTTCTGGTCGATGAAGTCGAACAGTTCGTCGTCCGAGGCCTCGTCGAGGGCCTGGCTGACGTCGGCCGGCCGATCGGTGGCGTCGCTCCACCTGGTGACCAGCGCCCGGAGGCGGACCGCCACGGCGGTCCGCGTCTCGTCGTCGCCGGCCAGTCGTTCCAGCTCCTCCGGCCCGGTCGCGGCGAACGCGGCCTCCAGCCGGTCCAGCTCGGCCAGCAGGCCCGCCTCGGGCCCCGGCGGGGCGGCGTCGACCAGCAGGAAGTCGGCGAGGGCGGCGGGCGTGGGGCAGTCGAAGATCAGGCTCGCCGGCAGCCGGATCCCGGTGAGGGCGGTCAGCCGGTTGCGCAGCTCCACCGCCGTCAGCGAGTCGAAGCCGAGGCCGGTGAACGTCTGCCCGGAGGGCACGACGGTGGCCGGCGGGTAGCCGAGCACCTCGATGACCTGCGCCTTGACCAGGTCCTCCACCAGCCGGCCGCGCTCCGCCTCGGGCGTGCCGGCCAGGCGCTGCGCGAAGGACGGCCCGCCGTCGCCGCCGCCGGCGACGGCGCGCCGCCGGGCCCGGACCAGGCCGCGCAGCGGCGCCGGGAGCTGGCCGGTGTCGGCCTGGCGGCGCAGCGCCGCGGGGTCGAGCAGCGCCGGCACCAGGTGGGGGTGGCCGCCGCGCAGGCTGGCGTCGAAGAGGCGCAGCGCCTGGTCGGTGTCGAGCGGGTGGAGGCCGTTGCGGCTCATCCGCTGCCGCTGGGCGGCGTCGAGGGCGCCGGTCATGCCGCTGTCGGCGGCCCAGAGGCCCCAGGCCAGGGAGGTGGCGGCGAGGCCCGCGGCGCGCCGGTGCTGGGCGAGGCCGTCCAGGAACGCGTTCGCGGCGGCGTAGTTGCCCTGCCCGGGGCCGCCGAGGACGCCGGCGACCGACGAGAAGAGGACGAACATCGCCAGGTTCCGCCCCCGAGTCAGCTCGTGCAGGTGCCAGGCGGCGTCGGCCTTGGCGGAGAGCACGGCGGACATCCGCTCCGGGGTCAGCGCCGAGATCACCGCGTCGTCGAGGACGCCGGCGGCGTGGACGACGCCGGTGAGCGGGTGCTCGGCGGGGACGTCGGCCAGCAGGGCGGCGAGGGAGTCCCGGTCCGCCACGTCGCCGGCCGCCAGCCGGACCTGCGCGCCCAGCGCGGTCAGCTCGGTCAGCAGCTCCGTCGCGCCGGGGGCGTCCGATCCGCGCCGGCTGACGAGCAGCAGCCGGCGCACCTTGTGCGTGCTGACCAGGTGCCGGGCCAGCAGTCCGCCGAGGGCGCCGGTGGCCCCGGTGACCAGGACCGTCCCGTCGGGGTCGAGGTCGGCGCCCAGCGCCGGGTCGAGGACGGCGGGCGTGAGCCGGGGTGCCAGCACCCGCTCGTCCCGGACCGCCAGTTGGGGTTCGCCGGTGGCGACCGCGCTGGCCACCAGGTCCACCGTGCCGGGCTGCGGTCGCCGCGCCTCGTCGAGGTCCACGAGCACGAAGCGGCCGGGGTGTTCCGCCTGGGCCGAGCGCAGCAGGCCCCAGACCGCCGCGCCGGGCAGGTCGGTCGTGCGGCCGGTGTCGCCGGCGGGGACGGCCCCCCGGGTCAGCACGACCAGTTGCCGCTCCGCCAGCCGGTCGTCGGCGAGCCAGCCCTGCACGGCGGTCAGCACGGCGGCGAGCCGGGTCCGGGTGGCGGCGGGGACCGGGGCGCGCTCGTCGTCGGCGTACGCGGCGAGCAGCACCAGTTCCGTGTCGAGCAGGCCGACGTCGACCGCGTCGGCCAGCTCGGCGAGCCCGTACCGGGCGAGTGCCGCCAGGTCGGACGGGGCGTCGCCGAGGAGCACCGCGTCGGCGGTCGTCGGGGCGCCCGCTGGGACGCTCTGCCAGGCGACGTCGTACAGGGAGTCGACGCCCGCGTCGGCGCCGCGTACCTGCTCGGCGGTCACGGGCCGGGAGACCAGGGAGCCGATCCGGGCGACGGGGGCGCCGGCCGGGTCGGCCAGGGTCAGGGTGACCCCGCCGCCGCTGCGCCGGGCGCGTACCCGCAGCGCGGTCGCGCCGACCGCCGAGAGGGTGACGCCGGTCCAGGCGAAGGGCAGGCGTACGCCGGACGCCTCCTGGTCGGGGTCGAGCAGGCCGACGACGTGCAGGGCCGCGTCCAGCAGGGCGGGGTGGATGCCGTAGCCGGTGACCTCGGTGCCGTCGGGCACCGCCACCTCGGCGCAGACCTCGTCGTCGGTGCGCCAGACGGCGCGCAGGCCACGGAAGAGCGGGCCGTACTCGACGCCCAGGCGGGACAGCTCGGTGTAGACCTCGTCGACCGCGACGGCGGTGCCGGACGTGGGCGGCCAGGGCAATGGCTCGGCCCCGTCGGGCTGCGGTGCGGCGGGTGCGAGGACGCCTGCGGCGTGCCGGTCCCACTCCCCGTCCGGGTCGGTGGCGGCCCGCGAGTGGATGGTGACCGGCCGGCGTCCCTCCTCGTCCGCCGTGCCCAGCTTCACCTGCACCGACCGGGCATCCTGCCCGGTGAGCGCCAGCGGCGCCTGGAGGGTCAGCTCGTCGAGGGTGTCGCAGCCGACCTGCGCGCCCGCGTGCAGGACCATCTCGACCAGGGCGGCGCCGGGCACCACGACCGAGTCCCAGACGACGTGCTCGGCGAGCCACGGGTGGGTACGCGCGGAGAGTTCGGTGCCGAAGAGCCGTACGTCGTCGTCGGCCACGCGTACGGCGGCGCCGAGCAGCGCGTGGTCGACAGGGCGGACGCCGAGCCCGGGCGCGCCCGCGCCGCCGGCGGTGGTGTTGAGCCAGTAGCGCTGGCGGTCGAAGGCGTACGTGGGCAGGGCGACCGTGCGGGGGCGCGCCCCGGCAGCGGTGAGGTATCCGGTCCAGTCGACGTGGCCGCCGGTGACGTACCGCTCGGCGAGGGCGGTGCGCAGCGTGTCGGGCTCGGGGTGGCCGGCTCGGAGTGTGGCGGTGAACCGGACGTCGCCGGTGGCCTCGACGCAGTCCTGGGCCATCGCGGTGAGCACGGCGTCGGGGCCGACCTCCAGGAAGTGCGTCACGTCCTGCTCGTGCAGGGTCCGTACGGCGTCGGCGAAGCGCACGGGCTGCCGCACGTGCCGCACCCAGTAGCCGGGATCGGCGACCTCTGCGGCGTCCGCCACCGCACCGGTCACGTTCGACACGATCGGGATCCTCGGCGGTTGCCAGCCCAGCCCCGCCACCACCGACGCGAACTCGTCCAGCATCGGCTCCATCAACCGCGAATGGAACGCGTGACTGACCGCCAACTCCTTGACCCGCCAACCCCGCTCACGGGCGGTCGCCACCACCGAGGCCACCTCGTCGGCCGCACCCGAGACGACCACCGACGCCGGGCCGTTCACCGCCGCGACGTCCACGGCCGCACCGCTCACGCCGATCAGCTCGGCGACAGCCTCCTCCGGCGCACCCACCGCCGCCATCACCCCACCGGACGGCAACGCCTGCATCAACCTGCCCCGCGCCGCCACCAGCGTGCACGCATCCGACAGCGACAACATCCCCGACACGTACGCCGCCGTCACCTCACCAATCGAATGACCCGCCAGGAAATCCGCCCGCACACCCCACGACGACAACAACTCCCACAACGCCACCTCGACCGCGAACAGGCCCGCCTGCGCGAACACCGTCTGATCCACCAGAGCAGCAGCTTCCGAACCCGCCTCGGCGAACACCACCTCGCCCAGCGCACGCGGCAACAGGCCGTCGAACCGGGCGCACACCTCGTCGAACGACGCCGCGAAGACAGGGAACGCCTCATACAACTCCCGGCCCATGCCGGCGCGCTGCGAGCCCTGACCCGTGAAGAGCACCGCCCGACGACCCGCCGAGACCACACCCGACACCGCCGGCCCACCCTCGGCCACCGCCGACAGGCCGGCGACCAGCTCGTCGACGTCCGAGCCCCACACCACCGCCCGGTGCTCCAACGCCGCCCGGGTGGTGGCCAACGACCACGACACGTCCAGCGGCGACAGGCCACGATCGCGCACGAACGACGCCAACCGCGCCGCCTGACCTGCCAGAGCACGCTCCGAACGACCCGACACCATCCACGGCACCGGCATACCCGCCGCGTCTGCCGACTCGGTCCGGCGGGGCTCGGCCCGCGACTCCGCGCCGGTGGCGGCCACGGACTCCGCCACCCCAGCCGCCTGCTCCGGCGTCGCCCCGCCCTCGATCTCCGGCGCTGCCTGCGGCTGCTCCAGGATCACGTGCGCGTTCGTGCCCGAGATGCCGAACGACGACACGCCCGCGCGCCGGGGACGCTCCACGGTTGGCCACTCACGCGTCCGCGTCACCAGCTCCACGGCACCGGACGCCCAGTCCACGTGTGACGACGGCGCGTCCACGTGCAGCGTCGCCGGCACCACACCCGCCCGCATCGCCGAGATCATCTTGATGATCCCGGCCACCCCCGCAGCCGCCTGCGTGTGACCGATGTTCGACTTCACCGACCCCAACAACAACGGCACATCCCGACCTTGCCCGTACGTCGCCAGCAGAGCCTGCGCCTCGATGGGGTCGCCCAACGTCGTGCCCGTGCCGTGCGCCTCCACCACATCCACGTCGGCCGCCGACAGACCCGCGCTCGCGAGGGCCTGCCGGATCACCCGCTGCTGCGACGGACCGTTCGGTGCCGTCAACCCGTTCGACGCACCATCCTGATTCACCGCCGTGCCCCGCACCACCGCCAGGATCCGACGGCCGTCGCGTTGCGCGTCCGCCAAGCGCTGCACCAGCAGCACGCCCACGCCCTCGGCGAGCGCCGTCCCGTCCGCCGCGTCGGCGAACGCCCGGCACCGGGCCACCGGGGAGAGGTTGCCCTGCCGGGTGAAGTCGACGAACACCGCCGGGGTGGGCATCACCGTGACGCCGCCGGCCAGGGCCAGGTCGCACTCGCCCGACCGCAGCGCCTGCACCGCCAGGTGCAGCGCCACCAGCGACGACGAACACGCCGTGTCGACCGTCACCGCCGGGCCCTCGAACCCGAACGAGTACGCCACCCGACCCGAGGCGATGCTGCCCGCGTTGCCGAGACCCAGGTAGTCCTCGACGCCCGCCGGCGGGGTCTCCGGCGGGTGGGCGTACCCGCTGTGGGTCATGCCGGCGAAGACCCCGACGCGGGCGCCCTTCAGGCTGGTGGGGTCGATGCCCGCCGACTCGACGGCCTCCCACGAGGTCTCCAGCAGCAACCGCTGCTGCGGGTCCATGGCGAGGGCCTCGCGCGGCGAGACGCCGAACAGCCGGGGGTCGAACTCGGCGGCGTCGGGCACGAAGCCACCCTCGCGGACGGAGGAGGTGCCCGGCCGGGAGCGCTCGGGGTCGTAGAGCGCGTCCAGGTCCCAGCCCCGGTCGGTGGGGAAGGAGGCGATGGCGTCGCCGCCGGCCGCGACGAGGTCCCACAGCTCCTCGGCCGTGCGTACCCCGCCCGGGAACCGGCAGCCGGTGCCGACGATCGCGATGGGCTGCTGCGCATCGGCCTCGACGTCACGGAGCCGTTGCCGGGTCCGCCGCAGGTCGGCGGTGACTCTCTTCAGGTACTCCCGGAGCTTGTCTTCGGTGTCCATCAACCCAGCCCATCGCGATTCACGGCGGAGACTCGACGTAAGCGACGGTACGAATGCGCAGAAGTCTCAGGCGACACCTGTATCTGTCGTTCGGCTCGCTCGGCCGAGAGCCACGCAGATCCCCATCTGCCGGGAGAAGTTATTGGGTGTGCGCGAGCGCGGACAACCCCTAACCAGGCAACGGGCCAGCTAGGGGTGTCCGGTCCCCACCCGTCGCACTAGCGTCGCCTCGACCGGGTCCGTGCAGATCCGGTCGGGAACCGCAGCCGCCGGAAGGACCGCCAAGGATGACCACGCCAGATACCGACAACGGCTTGTGGGTGCGACGCTTCCACCCGGCTCCGGGTGGCGCCAGGCGGTTGGTGTGCCTGCCCCACGCCGGCGGGTCGGCCAGCTTCTACTTCCCCGTCTCCCGCAGCCTCTCCCCCGCCGTCGAGGTGCTGTCGATCCAGTACCCGGGCCGGCAGGACCGCCGCCACGAGAAGTGCATCGGTGACATCCACCAGCTCGCGCGGGAGGTCTTCACCGTGCTGCGGCCGTGGCTGGACGAGCCGGTGGCCATCTTCGGGCACAGCATGGGGGCCAGCGTCGGCTTCGAACTCGCCCGGCTGATCGAGCAGGACGGCGGTACGGCGGCGCACCTGTTCGCGTCCGGACGCCGTGCGCCGTCGCAGGCGCGACACGAGACGGTGCACCTGCTCGACGACGAGGGCCTGCTGGCCGACGTCCGGAAGCTCAGCGGCACCAACTCCGCCGTCCTCGGCGACCCGGAGATGCTGCGGGCCGCGCTGCCGGCGATCCGCAGCGACTACCGGGCAGCGGAGACCTACACCTACCGGCCGGGTCCGCCGCTGAGCTGCCCGATCACCGTCTTCACCGGCGACGACGACCCGAAGACGACGGTCGAGGAGGCCCGGGCCTGGTCGACCCACACCACCGGGCCGTTCGAGCTGAAGGTCTACCCGGGCGGGCACTTCTTCCTGGCCGAGCACCAGCCGGCGGTCCTGCGGGCCATCTCGACGGCCCTGACCGCGGCGCCCGCCGTCTGATCCCACGGACGAGGGGCCCGTCCACCGGTGTCACGACCGGTCGGCGGGCCCCTCGTCCGTGCGGGGCGTCACCGCTTGTGGCCGACCGCGATCACGTAGTCGAGCTGCGCCATCTCGCGCTTCATGAGGTCCTGGTTCTTCCAGTGCGCCGCCATGCTCTTGCGTACGGCGGGCTTGACGACGGCGCGGAACTCCGGGTCGTTGGTCCGTCCCGCCATGTACGCCCGCCAGCCCTCCCAGGTGCGCTCCTTGATCGAGTGCACCTCCGGGTTGGCGAAGCCGGCCTCGACCAGCTCCTGCCGGTACGTGTCCCGGTCGTGCCAGTTCTCCTTCGGGATGCTGAACTTGACGAAGCTCAGCGGGCCGGACTGGATGGCGGCGCGGACGACGTCCCCGCTGACCGGGATGATGTCGGCCGTGGCCAGCACGCCACCCGGGCGCAGCACCCGCAGCGCCTCGGCGAAGAACGCGCTGCGCGGGTAGAAGTGGAAGGCCGACTCCAGGGCGACGACCCGGTCGAAGGTGTTGTCCTCGAAGGGCAGTTCGGTGGCGCTGCCCAGCCGGAAGTCGGTGCGGTCCGCGAGGCCCTCCTCCTGCGCCCGGCGCTGCGCCGCCTCGACGTGGTGCGGGGTGATGTTGAGCCCGTACACCTTGGCGACCCGGCGCTCGCGCAGCCACTTGAAGTCCTGGTCGGCGTAGCCGAAGCCCACGTCGAGGACGGTGTCGTCCGGCTTGAGCCCGGCGGCGTCGGCCAGCTTGTCGGCCAGCGCCTCGGCGGCCGTGTCGAGGTCGGTGACGCCGTCCTCCCAGTAGCCCACGTTCATGTAGTGCGTGCGGCGGGCCGCGAACTCGACGTCGGGCGACTGGATCTCGTAGAAGCGCCGGACCCGGGTGATGGGGTCGGCGGTGAAGACCGTGCGGATCGCCCGGCCGGCGATCTTCAGGTTCTCGAACATGTGGGTTCCTTCCGAGGGGTGGATGCCGATCAGCCGCGCCGGACCTGCTGGCGCAGGTCCTCGACGAGCGCGGGCACACCGGCCGGGTCGGCTGCCGTGCCGAATACGTAGAAGTCGGGCCGGACGAGCACCGCGACGGCGTCGTACCGCTTGAGGTGGGACAGGTACACGTCGTCGAGGTCGAAGGCGGTCGGCGCGGTGCCGGGCCCGGGGGCGGGCGCGCCGGCGGGGACGACCCGGACGACCCGGGCGTCGAGCGAGTCCAGGAAGGCCCGGGCGTCCGCGTCGAGCAGGTCGTCGGGGTCCTCGGCGCAGACCAGGACGAAGCCGGTGCCGACGACCTCGTCGAAGAGCCCGGCGCGACCGTCGACCTCGACGCGCCCCTGCGGCATCGGCACGCCCGCGCCGGCCGCCGGGGCCTCGGCCGTACGGGCGTGCAGGACCCCGCCGGCCAGGGGTTCCAGCAGGGAACGGGTACGCGGCCGGGAGGTGCGCCGGCGCAGTTCGGCGAGCATGACGGCGTCCCGGCCGGCGGCGGCGGTGCGGTCGGTCTCGCAGATCACCGTGCCCGAGTCCATGGACATCCGGATGGCGTGCTGCACGTGCGCGCAGCGCTCCTCCTGGTAGGTGTCCAGCAGCGCCTCGTCGGCCAGGCCGCGGTGCACCAGGTCGAGCTTCCAGGCGAGGTTGAGGGCGTCACGGAAACCCGAGCTCATGCCCTGCCCCATGAACGGCGGCATCACGTGCGCCGCGTCGCCGGCGATCAGGATCCGGCCGGAGCGCCAGCGGTCGGCCGAGCAGGCCTGGGTGGTGTAGACGCCGTACCGTTCCAGGGTCGCGTTGTCGGGCGTGATGTCGAAGAGGCCGAGCAGCCGCCACACGCTCTCGACGGTCTCGAACTCCTCCCGGCTCTCCCCCGGCACCCGCATGAACTCCCACCGCCGGTGCCCCGGGCCGGCCGACACGGCCGTGCGGGGGCGCGCCGGGTCGCAGACCTGGAGGTTGTTCGGCTTGAACTCGCGGGCCTCGTGCGGCACGACGTCGCAGACCAGCCAGTCGTACGTGAAGCCGAGGTCGGTGACGCCGCTGCCCAGGTGTTTCCGGACGAAGCTGTTGGCCCCGTCACAGCCGACGACCCAGCGGGCCGCGCGGACCTCCTCGCCCTCCGGGCCGGCGACGGTGACCTCGACCCGGTCGTCGTGCTCGACGAGGCCGGTCACCTGGTACGGGCGCAGCACCGTCACGCCCGGCAGCTCCGCTCCCCGCTCGGCGAGCAGCGCCTCCAGCCCGGGCTGGTAGAAGGAGACCGAGTCGGGCCAGCCCATCGGGCCGTCGCCGGTCACCTTGACGTGCAGCAGGGTCCGGCCGAAGCCGTTCTTGAAGGTGTACTCGCCCGACGACTCCACCACCGGTCCGAGCCGGTCGGCGACGCCGGCGGCGGCCAGGATGCGGCTCGCCTCCCCGTCGTACGAGACCGCGCGCGGGAAGTTGTACGGGGTGGCCCAGCGCTCGACCGCCGTGACGGTGAGCCCGCGCTGCGCCAGCAGGATCGTGAGCATCTCACCGACGGGGCCGTAGCCCACGATCAGGACGTCGGTCATCAGCATCGGTATCGGTTCCTCGGGGGTCGGTCGGACACGGTGTCGGAAGGGACGGCTCGCGCCGTGCGGGGCGGCCGGACGGCCATCAGAGACCGAGTTCGGAGTCGATGAGGTCGAAGAGGTCGTCGTCGCTGGCCAGTTCGAGGTCGAGGTCGGGATCGCCGCCCGAGCCGGCGCGCATCGTCCGCCACTTGGCGATGAGCACCTCCAGCCGGGACCCGATCTGGGCGTGCAGCTCCGCCTCGACGCTGGCCTCGGTCAGCGAGCGTTCCAGGTTCTCCAGGTCCGTGAGGACCGGCGGAACCTCCGGGCCGGTGTCCGGCGCCAGCTGCGACACCAGGAACGTGGCCAGCTCGTTCGGGTCCGGGTAGTCGAAGATCAGCGTGGCCGGCAGGCGCAGACCGGTCGCCGTGGTCAGCCGGTTGCGCAGCTCGACGGCGGTCAACGAGTCGAAGCCGATCTGGCTGAACGCCCGGCCGGGGGCGACCGCCGCGCGGCTGCCGTGCCCGAGCACGCTCGCCGCCTGCTCGCGTACCAGGTCGACCACCAGGGTGTGGCGGTCGGGCCCGGCCAGGGCTGCCAGTTCGTCGGCGAGGGTGCGCCCGCCGCCGGTCGAGGCGCTCGACCGGGCGCTCGGCCGTTCCCGTCGCATGAGCCCGCGCAGCAGGGCCGGGGGCCGCTCGACCCGTTCGCCGAGCGCGGCGACGTCGATCCTGGTCGGCACGAGCACCGGCTCGGCCAGCCGCAGGCCCGCGTCGAACAGGGCCATCCCCAGGTCGGACGGGATCGCGAGCTGCCCGTCGCGGGCGGTGATCCGGGGGTCGGTGCGGTCCAGCTTGGCGGTCATCTCGCTGGCCTGCTCCCAGAGCCCCCAGGCGAACGACCGGCCCGGCAGGCCCTCGGCCCGGCGCGCCAGGGCGAGCGCGTCGAGGAACGCGTTGGCCGCCGCGTAGTTGGCCTGACCGGGTACGCCGAAGACGCCCGCGCCGGAGGAGAACAGCACGAACCCGGCCAGGTCGAGGTGGCGGGTGAGCTCGTGCAGGTGCCACGCGGCGTCGAGCTTCGGCGCGAACACGGTGTCGACGCGCTGCGGGGTGAGGGCGGTGACGATCCCGTCGTCGAGCACCCCGGCGAGGTGCACGACCGCGGTCAACGGGTGCTGTGCCGGTACCGCGTCCAGGACCCGGGCCAGGCTGTCCCGGTCGGCCACGTCGGCCGCCACGACCGTGGCCTCGGCGCCCAGGGAGCGCAGTTCGGCGACCGTCTCGGCCGCGCCGGGGGCCTGCTCGCCGCGGCGGCTGACCAGCAGCAGCCGCCGTACGCCGTGCGTCTCGACCAGTCGCCGGGCGACCAGCCCGCCGAGGGTTCCGGTCCCGCCGGTCAGCAGCACGGTGCCGTCGGGGTCCCACGCCCGGGGCATGGTGAGCACCACCTTGCCGACGTGCCGGGCCTGGCTGACGTGCCGGAACGCCTCCGGCGCCTGGCGGACGTCCCACACCTGGGCGGGCAGCGGGGTGAGCGTCCCCCGCTCGAAGAGCCCCAGCAGCACGACGAGCATGCGCTGCACCTCGTCGGGGTCCTCCAGGGTCAGGTCGAAGGCGGTGTAGGCCACCCCCGGGTGGTCGGCGGCGACCTGGGCGGCGTCGCGGATGTCGGTCTTGCCCATCTCGATGAACCGCCCGCCGCGCGGCAGCAGCCGCAGCGAGGCGTCGACGAACTCGCGGGCCAGCGAGTCCAGCACCACGTCGACGCCCCGTCCGCCGGTGGCCTCGGCGAAGCGGGTCTCGAAGTCGAGGGTCCGGGACGAGGCGAGGCGGTCCTCGTCGAGGCCCATCGCGCGCAGGGCGTCCCACTTGGCGGGGCTGGCGGTGGCGTAGACCTCGGCGCCGAGGTGCCGGGCGAGCTGCACGGCGGCCATGCCGACGCCGCCGGCCGCCGCGTGCACCAGCACCGACTCGCCCCGGCCGAGCCCGGCCAGGTTGACCAGGCCGTGGTAGGCGGTCAGGAAGACCACCGGCACGGAGGCGGCCTCCACGTACGACCAGCCGGCCGGCATCGGGGCCAGCAGGCGGCGGTCGGTGACCGCGACGGGCCCGAAGCAGCCCACGAAGACCCCGAACACCCGGTCGCCGGGGCGCAGGTCGGTCACCTCGGCGCCCACCTCGACGACCTCGCCGGCGCCCTCGCCGCCGAGCGGCCCCGCGTCGCCCGGGTAGAGGCCGAGCGCGTTGAGCACGTCGCGGAAGTTCAGGCCGGCGGCGCGGACGCGTACCCGGACCTCGCGGGGGCCGAGAGCGGCGTCGGCGGCGTCCGTCGGGACCAGGGTGAGGTTCTCCAGGCTGCCCCGCACCGGCGCGTCCAACCGCCACGCGGCGGCGGGCGGCGCGGCGAGTTCGCCCGCCGAGCCGGCCCGCGCCAGCCGCGGCACGTACGCCGTGCCGCCCCGGATCGCGGCCTGCGGCTCGTCCGCCGCCAGCACGGCGGCGACCTGGTCGGGGCCGATCCCGTCGACGTCGACGTCGACGATGACGACCTGGCCCGGGTTCTCCGACTGGGCGGAGCGCACCAGCCCCCACGCCGCCGCGGCGGCCGGGTCGGTCACCTCGCCGGCGTGGTGCACGGCCACCGCGCCCCGGGTCACCAGCAGCAGCCGCGACGCCGCCCAGCGGGGCTCCGTGAGCCAGCGCCGGACGAGGTCGAGGGCGCGGACGGCGGCGTGCCGCGCCGCGCGGGGGGTGGGCTGCGCGGATTCCGCGTCGAGCGGCACGAGCACGGCCCCGGGCAGGGGCAGCCCCGCGTCGACGGCGTCGGCGAGCCCGTCCAGCCCGGGGTGCAGCCCGAAGCCGTCCAGGCCGGGGGCGACGGCCACGGCGTCGACCAGGGTGGCCGCGTCGGCCGGCGGCAGCGGCGTCCAGTCGAGCCGGAACAGGGCGTCGCGGGTGGCGCGGTCGTCGGTGACGGCCAGCTCGGCGGCGGAGATCGGCCGCATCGTCAGGGCGGCCACCTCGGCGACCGGGGCGCCGGTCGGGTCGGCGACGGTCAGCGCGATGGCGTGCGGTCCCACCTGGGTGAGCCGTACCCGCAGGGCGGTCGCCCCGGTGGCGTGCAGGCTGACGCCGTTCCAGGCGAACGGCAGCAGCAGCCGGCCGGCCCCGGCCCCGGCGAGGCCGCCGAAGTGCGCGGCGTGCAGGGCGGCGTCGAACAGGGCCGGGTGCAGGCCGTACCGGTCGGCGTCGACCCGTGCGGCCGCCGGCAGCTCCACCTCGGCGTAGACCTCGTCGCCGCTGGTCCACACCGCGCGCAGCCCCTGGAACGCCGGCCCGTACGCGTAGCCGTCGGATTCCAGGCCGGCGTAGAAGCCGGTCAGGTCGACGGGGCGGGCGTCGCGCGGCGGCCACGTGGTGGGCTGCGGCGACGCGGCGGGCTGGTCGGCGGAGAGGGTGGCGCTGGCGTGCCGGGTCCACGGCCCCGCGGCCGGGCCGTCGGCGGGCCGGGAGTGCACCGTCACCGGGCGGCGTCCGTCGTCGCCGCCCGCGCCGACCGTCACCTGCACCTGGGTCGCGCCGTCGGCGGGCAGGGTCAGCGGAGCCTCGATGACCAGTTCGTCGAGGACCGGGTGGCCGATCTCGTCGCCGACGCGGAGGCAGAGTTCCACCAGGCCGGTGCCGGGCACCAGCACGCTGTCGGAGACCCGGTGGTCGGCCAGCCACGGCTGCGCGTCGGTCGACAGCCGCCCGGTGAACAGGTGGCCCCGCGTCTCGGCCAGCGCGACCGACGCCCCGAGCAGCGGATGCCCGGCGGCGTCCAGGCCGGCGGCGCCGACGTCGCCGGGGCCGGAGACGGGCCGGGGCCAGTAGCGGCGGTGGGCGAACGCGTACGTGGGCAGGTCGACCCGCCGGCCGCCGGCCAGCGCGGGCCGCCAGTCCACCGCGACCCCGCACACGTGCAGCTGGGCCAGGGAGAGCAGGAACCGCGCCCGGTCGCCCTGGTCGCGCTGCACCGAGCCGACGACCACGCTCTCGCCGTCGTGGTCGGCGAGGGTCGCCTCGATGCCCACGGTGAGCACCGGGTGCGGGCTGCACTCGACGTACGTGTCGTGGCCCTGCCCGGCCAGCGAGCGGATCGCCTGTTCCAGCTCGACCGGCTGCCGCAGGTTGCGGTACCAGTAGTCCGGCCCCATCTCCTCGCCGTCGAGCCAGCGCAGGTCAGTGGTGGAGAAGAGCGGCACGGCCGCCGGGCCGGGGGTGATGCCCGCCAGCACCTCGGCCAGTTCGTCGCGCAGGCCCTCCACCTGGGCGGAGTGCGAGGCGTAGTCGACGGCGATGCGCCGGACCCGGGCCTGCTCGCCGGCCAGCTCGGCGAGGAGTTCCTCCACCGCCTGCGGCTCGCCGGACACCACGACGGCGGCCGGGCCGTTCACGGCGGCGACCGAGATCCGGTCGCCGAAGCGGGCGATCCGGTCGCGGACCGTGTCGGCGGGGAGCGCGACGGAGGCCATCGCCCCGTGCCCGGCCAGGGCCCGCAGCGCCCGGCTGCGCAGCGCCACCACCCGGGCGGCGTCGGGCAGCGAGAGCACCCCGGCGACGCAGGCGGCGGCGATCTCGCCCTGCGAGTGGCCGACCACGGCGGCCGGCTGCACGCCGTGGGAGCGCCACAGCTCGGCCAGCGACACCATCATCGCGAACAGCGCGGGCTGCACCACGTCGACCTCGTCGAGGCCGGGCGCGCCGGGCACCTGCCGCAGCACGTCCAGCAGCGACCAGTCCAGGTACGGTCGCAGCGCCGCGTCGCAGGCCGCCATCCGCTCCGCGAACACGGGGGCCTGGTCGAGCAGGTCCAGTCCCATGCCGAGCCACTGGGAGCCCTGCCCCGGGAAGACGAAGACGCACCGGCCGACGGGCCGGGCCTCGCCCCGCGTCACCGCCGGGTCGGGCCGGCCCTCGGCGAGCGCGTCGAGGGCGGCGGCGACCCGGTCCGGCGACGTGCCGACCAGCACCGCCCGCGAGTCGAAGGTGCTCCGGCTGGTGGCCAGCGACCAGGCCACGTCGAGGGGCCGCTGGTCGGGCCGCTCGGCGAGGTGTTCCCGCAGCCGCCGGGCCTGCCCGGCGAGCGCCTCCGGGGTACGCGCGGAGAGCAGCCACGGCAGCGCGTACGCCTCCGTCGGCGTGGCTGCGGCGTCGGCGTCCGGGGCCGGCCCGGCGACCGCCTCGACGATCACGTGGGCGTTGGTGCCGCTGATGCCGAAGGACGAGACACCGGCCCGCGCCGGCCGGTCCGCCGCGGGCCACGGGCGGGCCTCGGTGAGCAGTTCCAGCGAGCCCGACTCCCAGTCGACCCGCGAGCTGCGGCGCTCGGCGTGCAGGGTGCGGGGCAGCCGGCCGTGCCGCATGGCGAGGACCATCTTGAGCACCCCGGCGACGCCGGCCGCGGCCTGGGTGTGCCCGAGGTTGGACTTGACCGAGCCGAGCAGCACCGGCGGGGCGCCGGCCGGGCGCTGCCCGTACGTGGCGAGGATGGCCTCCGCCTCGATGGGGTCGCCGAGCGACGTGCCGGTGCCGTGCGCCTCGACGACGTCCACCTCGGCGGCGCTCAGCCCGGCGGCGCCGAGCGCGGCCCTGATGACCCGCTCCTGCGAGGGCCCGTTCGGGGCGGTCAGCCCGTTGGACGCGCCGTCCTGGTTGACCGCCGAGCCGCGGACCACGGCCAGCACGGGGTGGCCCCGGCGGCGGGCGTCGGAGAGGCGCTCCACCACCAGCATCCCGACGCCCTCGGACATGCCGAAGCCGTCGGCGTCCTCGGCGAACGCCTTGCACCGCCCGTCGGCGGCGAGGCCGCGCTGGCGGCTGAACCCGGTCAGCCCGGCCGGGGTGGACATCACCGACACGCCGCCGGCCAGGGCCAGGTCGCAGTCGCCCTGGCGCAGGGCCTGCACGGCCAGGTGCAGCGCCACCAGCGACGCCGAGCAGGCGGTGTCGACGGTGACGGCCGGCCCTTCCAGCCCGAGGGCGTACGCGACCCGGCCGGAGAGGACGCTGCCGGCCGTACCGGTGAGCAGGTGCCCCTCGTCGGCGGTGACCTCACCGTCGTCGGAGACCACGCCGGGGGCGATCCGGTCGCCGTAGTCCTGGCCGTGGGTGCCGGCGAAGACGCCCGTGCGGCTGCCCCGCAGGGTGACCGGGTCGATGCCGCCGCGTTCCAACGCCTCCCAGGAGGTCTCCAGCAGCAGCCGGTGCTGCGGGTCCATCGCGAGTGCCTCGCGGGGGCTGATGCCGAAGAACGCGGCGTCGAAGTCGGCGATCCCGGTGAGGAACCCGCCGGCCCGCACGTACGTCCGGCCGGCCGTGCCGGGCACCGGGTCGTAGAGGTCGGCCAGCGGCCAGCCCCGGTCGTCGGGCAGGTCGCCGATGACGTCGGCGCCCGCGTCGAGCAGCCGCCACAGCTCCTCCGGGGAGCCGATGCCGCCGGGGAAGCGGCAGGCCATCGCGACGATGGCGACCGGCTCGTCCAGGGCCACGGTGCTGGCGTCGGTGACCTCGGTGGCGGCGGTGCCGAGCAGCCGGGCGTGCAGGTGCGCGGCGAGCAGCTCGGGGGTGGGGTGGTTGAACACGGCGTGCGGGGCGAGCCGGACGCCGGTGACGGCGGTGAGCCGGTTGCTCAACTCCACGGCCATCAGCGAGTCGAAGCCGAGTTCCTTGAACGGGCGGCGCGGCTCGACGTCGTCGGGGCCGGTGTGCCCGACCACGGTGGCGCACCGGGTGCGGACGAGGTCCAGCAGCAGGGCGGCGCGGTCGGGTTCGGCCAGCTCGGCCAGCCGGTCGGCGAAACCCTTGGCGGAGGCGGGCGCCGAGTCGGCGTTGACGGCCCGACGGGGCGGCGGGGGCAGCAGCGCCCGCAGCAGGGCGGGCACCTCGCCGGAGGTCCGCACAGCGGCCAGGTCGAGCCCGATCGGCACCAGCGTCGACCGGTCGACGCGCAGGGCGGCGTCGAACAGCGCCAGCCCGGCGGCCGTGTCGAGGGGACGGGTGCCGCCCCGAGCGAGCCGGGCCAGGTCCGCCGGGGTGAGCCGGCCGGCCATCCCGTCCTGCGCGGCCCACAGCCCCCAGGCCAGGGCGGTCGCCGGCAGGCCCTGGGCGCGGCGGTGCGCGGCGAGCGCGTCGAGGAACGCGTTGCCGGCCGCGTAGTTGCCCTGGCCGGGGCTGCCGAAGGTGGCGGCGGCCGAGGAGAAGAGCACGAACGCGGCCAGGTCGAGGCCGGCGGTCAGCTCGTGCAGGTGCCACGCGCCGTGCACCTTGGACCGCAGGGCCCGCTCCCAGCGGTCCGGGTCGAGGTCGGTGAGCAGCGCGTCGTCGGTGGCCCCGGCGGCGTGCACGACGGCGACCAGCCGGTCGGCCAGCGGGGCGACGACCTCGGCGAGCGCCGCCCGGTCGGCGACGTCGGCCGCGACCACCCGGACGGTGACGCCGGCGTCGGTCAACGCGTCCGTCCAGTCGCCGGCCCGGCCGGTGCGGCTGACGAGGACCAGCTCGGCGACGCCGTGCACGGTGGCGAGGTGGGTGGCGACGTGCCGCCCGACGCCGCCCGTGCCGCCGGTCACCAGCACGGTGCCGCCGGCCAGCGCCGGGACCGGCGTACCGGCCGGGGGTCGTTCGACGGGGTGGAGCCGAGGCAGCAGGACCCGGCCGTCGCGGACGGCGATCTCGGGCTCGTCCCCGGCGACGGCCAGCGCCGCCCGGACGGTCGCGTCGTCGGTGGCGTCGAGGCTGAGCAGCAGGAACCGGTCGGGCTGCTCGGCCTGGGCGACCCGGACGAGCCCCGCGACCGGGGCGTGCACCGGGTCGCCGTCGCGGACGGCGAGGGCCAGGCGGGTGGTCTCCGCGCGGGGGTCGACCAGCCAGCTCTGGAGCACGCCGAGCACGGCGAGGCCGACGGCGTGGGCACGGTCGGGCACCGACCGGCCCGGCTCGCCGTCGCCGACGCGCAGCACCAGCAGCGACGGCAGCGGCCCGTCCGGGGGCGTGCCGTCGGCGAGCGTCCAGGAGGGCGCGGGCGTCGCCGGGAACGCGGCGGGCGACCAGTCGACGGCGTACAGCCCGGCGGGGGCGGGCGGGGGCGCCGGCGTCTCGGCGGGCGGCAGGTCGAGGGTCCGCAGCACCACCCGGTCCACGTCGAGCACGGGCACGCCCGCGGCGTCGACGGCGCTCAGGGTCACCGCGTCCGCCCCGGCGGGGGCCAGGCAGACGCGCAGCGCGTGCGCCCCGGTGGCGTGCAGGCGCACGCCCGCCCACTCGGTGGGCAGCAGCCGGCCGGTGGGCGCGGCGTCGTCGCCGGGCGCGAAGTCGGCGAGCGGGAGCAGGCGCAGGGCCGCCTCCAGCACCAGCGGGTGCACGCCGTACCGCTCGGCATCCGGGTCCCGGGCGTCCTCGGGCAGGCGTACGTCGACGAATAGCCGGTCGGCGGCGACCCACGCGGCCCGGGCCAGTTCCCCGGCCATGGCCTGGTGCTGCGGGGCGGCCAGGTCCACCGGTCGGGCGCCGGTGGGCGGCCAGGCCGTGGCGAGGGCACCCCGGCCGCTCTCCGGGTCGACCGGGCCGAGCACGGCCTCGGCGACCTCCCGCCAGGGCTGCCCGTCGCCGGCCCGGACGTGGCAGTGCGCCACCCGGCGCCGGTGCTCGTCCGGCGCGGAGACGCCGACCTGCACCTCGAGGGTCGCCTCGGCGGGCAGCGGCACCGGGTCGGGGACGCGCAGCCGCTGCACCGTCGGGGTGCCGAGCTGTTCGCCGAGGTGGGTGAGCATGTCCAGCAGGGCGCTGGCGGGCAGCAGCGCGGGAGTGCCGTCACCGGGGGCGGCCAGCCACGGCTGGGTGGCCGCGGCGACCTGCCCGGTGCAGACGACCTGCCCGGTGCCGGCGACCGCCAGCACGCCGCCGAGCAGCGGGTGCCCGGCGTCGGCCAGCCCGACACCGACCGGGCCGCCGGCCACGGTCGAGGCGGGCAGCCAGTAGTGCCGGCGCTGGAAGGCGTACGTGGGCAGGTCGACGCGGCGGTGCGGCCCGGGGCCGGCGAGGGCGGCGCGGTCGACGGGGACCCCCCGCACGTGCAGCCGCGCCACGGCGGCGAGCAGCGCCTCCGGTTCGTCGGCGACGCCCCGCACGGCGGGCACGAAGGCCAGCTCGTCGGCCTCGGCGAGGAGGCAGTCCTGGGCCATCGCGGTGAGCACGCCGGCCGGACCGACCTCCAGGAAGGTGGTGACGCCCTGCCCGTGCAGGGCCCGCACGCCGTCGTGGAAGCGGACGGTGCCCCGCACGTGCGCCACCCAGTATTCGGGCGAGCAGAGCCGGGCCGGGTCGACGGGGTGGCCGGTCAGGTTGGACACCACCGGTAGGTGCGGGGTGCGGTACGTGAGGCCGGCCGCCACCGCGCGGAACTCGTCGAGCATCGGCTCCATGCGCGGCGAGTGGAACGCGTGCGACACCCGCAGCCGGCTGGTACGACGCCCGGCGGCCCGCAGGGTGGCCGCGACGGCCAGCACCGCGTCGGTGTCGCCGGAGACGACGACGCTCGTCGGGCCGTTGACGGCGGCGAGGCCCACCCGGTCGGTGAGGTGCGCGGCGACCTCGGCCTCGTCGGCCTCGACGGCGACCATCGCGCCCCCGGCGGGCAGCTGCTGCATCAGCCGGGCGCGGGCGGCGACGAGCGCCGCCGCGTCGGCGAGGGGGAACACCCCGGCCACGTGCGCGGCGGCCAGCTCGCCGACGGAGTGGCCGAGCACCGCGTCGGGACGCACCCCCCAGGACTCCAGGAGGCGGTACAGCGCCACCTCGAAGGCGAACAGCCCCGGCTGGGTGTACAGGGTCTGGTCGAGCAGGTCGGCCGGTTCGTCGCCCTCGGCGGCGAAGACGACGTCCGCGACGGGGTGCGGGGCGTGGCCGGCGAGGCAGCGGTCGAGTTCGGCGCAGGCCGCGTCGAAGGCGTCGGCGAAGACCGGGTACGCCGCGTGCAGCTCGCGGCCCATGCCGGCGCGCTGGCCGCCCTGCCCGCCGAAGAGCATGCCGAGCTGGCCGTCGACGACCCGGCCGGTCAGCACGGCCGGCACGTCCGGGTCCGCCTCGCCGCGGGTCAGCGCGGTCAGGCCCGTCCGGGCGGTGGCCGGGTCGCCGGCCAGCACCACGGCCCGGTGTTCGAGGGCGGCGCGGGTGGTGGCGAGCGCGTGCCCGACGGCGGCCGGGTCGGCGTCCGCCCCGGGCCCGTCGAGCCAGGTCAGCAGGCGGGCCGCCTGGTCCCGCAGCGCCTCGCCGGAGGCCGCGGCGAGCAGCCACGGCACAGGCGGTCGCCGGGTGGCGGAGGCCGCCCCGGACGACGGCTGCTGGTCCGCGATCCCGGACGAGGGCTGCCGGTCCGCGACCCCGGGCCCGGGGGGCGGGTCGGCGGCGGGTGCCTCGACGATGACGTGCGCGTTGGTGCCGCTGATGCCGAACGACGAGACGCCGGCCCGCCGGGGCCGTCGCACCTCGGGCCACGGGCGGGCCTCCGTGAGCACCTCGACCGCGCCGGCGGACCAGTCCACCTCGGACGTCGGGGCGTCCACGTGCAGGGTGCGGGGCAGCGTGCCGTGCCGCATCGCGAGCACCATCTTGATTACCCCGGCGGCCCCGGCGGCGGCCTGGGTGTGGCCGAGGTTGGACTTCAGCGAGCCCAGCCGCAGCGGTTCGGCGTCGCCGCGGCCCACCCCGTACGTGGCGAGCAGCGCCTGCGCCTCGATCGGGTCGCCCAGCCGGGTGCCGGTGCCGTGCGCCTCGACGACGTCCACGTCGGCGGCGGAGAGCCCGGCCGCGTCCAGCGCCTTGCGGATGACCCGCTCCTGGGCGGGCCCGTTGGGGGCGGTGAGCCCGTTGGACGCGCCGTCGGAGTTGACGGCGGAGCCGCGCAGCACGGCGAGGACGGGGTGTCCGCGCCGGCGCGCGTCGGAGAGCCGTTCCAGCAGCAGCACGGCGACGCCCTCGGACCAGCCGGTGCCGTCGGCGCCCTCGCCGAACGCCTTGCACCGGCCGTCAGGGGCGAGCCCGCGCTGCCGGCTGAACTCCACGAACGCCTGCGGGGTGCCCATCACCGCCACGCCGCCGGCCACGGCGAGGGAGCAGTCGCCGGCGCGCAGCGCCTGGGCGGCCAGGTGCAGCGCCACCAGCGACGACGAGCACGCCGTGTCCACGGTGACCGCCGGCCCCTCCAGCCCCAGCGCGTAGGCGACCCGGCCGGAGACGACGCTGCCGGCGGTGCCGACGCCGAGGTAGCCCTCGGTGCCGGGCGGCGCCTGGCGCAGGCTCGCGGCGTAGTCGTGGTGCATGACGCCGGTGAAGACGCCGGTGGCGCTGCCACGCAGCGAGGTGGGGTCGATGCCGGCCCGCTCGAACAGCTCCCAGGACGTCTCCAGCAGCAGCCGCTGCTGCGGGTCCATGGCGAGCGCCTCGCGCGGGCTGATCGCGAACAGGGTGGCGTCGAAGTCCGCCGCGTCGGTCAGGAACCCGCCCACCCGGACGTACGAGGTGCCGGGGCGGTCGGGGTCGTCGGAGAACAGGTGCGCCAGGTCCCAGCCCCGGTCGGTGGGGAACTCCGTGAGCCCCTCCCGGCCCTGGTCGACCAGGTCCCACAGCTGCTCGGGGGAGGCGACGCCGCCGGGCAGCCGGCAGGCCATGGCGACGACGACCACCGGGTCGTCCGCCGTGGACGGCGCGGACGGCCGGTCCGTCGCGGGGCCGGCCTGCCCGGTGGTGCCGCGCAGCCGGGCGGCGAGGTGCCGGGCGAGGGCGTCCGGGCTGGGCCGGTCGAAGGCGGCCGTGGCGGAGAGCCGTACGCCGGTGGCCCGGGCCAGCCGGTCGCGCAGGGCGACCGCGCTGACCGAGGTGAAGCCGAGTTCCTTGAAGGCCCGGCCGGGGCGCACGGCGGCCGGCCCGGACAGGCCGGCCACCTCGGCGGTGGCGGTGCGGACCAGATCCAGCAGGAGCCGGTCCCCCTCGGCGGTACTCAGCCCGGCCAGCCGGCGGCGCAACTCGGCGGCGTCCCGGTCGGCGGCGTCGTCGTCGGGCGCCGCGACGGGGCCGCGCCAGGCGGGGTGCGCGGCGTCGGCGTGGCCCGCCGGGCGGGCGAGCACGACCAGGTCGTCGCCGTCGTGGGCCACGTCGAACGCGGCGAGATCGGCGCGTACGGCCGCCGGGACGACGACGCTTCCCGCCCCGGTTCCGGTGGCCGCGGGGGTGGCGGGCGACGGCTCCCGGTCGACGGGCGCGGTCGTGCCGACGACCCGGGCCGGCAGACCGGCGGCCCGGCGGCGGGCGGTCAGGGCGTGCAGGGCGCCGACGGCCGAGGCGGCCCGCTCCCGGCCGGCGGCGCCCAGCAGCAGGGCGGACGGCGCGAGGACGGTGAACGAGGCGGCCGGGAGCCGGGTCGCGGCGTCCAGCCTCCCGGCGAGGCGCAGCAGCCGGGCCGTGTCCTCGTCATCGGTCAGGTCGTCGTCCGACGGGCAGAGGAAGACCCCGCCGGACGGCTCGTCGCCCGCCCGCTCGGCGGGCAGCGCGGCGACGTCGGCGCCGGCGGCGACGAGCTCGGTGACCAGGTCCACCAGGGCGGCCCCGGGCGTGGCGCCGACGTGGAGCAGCCGCAGCCGGCGGACGCGGTGCGCGGCGACGAGGTGTCGGGCCAGCGCCGCGCCGGTCGTGCCGTCCGCGCCGGTGACCAGGACCGGGCGGTCCGGGTCGGCCACGCTGACCGGCCGCGCCGGCACGGCCGCGGGGGCGGGCACGAGGACGGCGTGCAGGGCGGCTCCGGCCCGCAGCGCGACCTGCGCGGCGCCGGCGTCCACCACGGCGGGGAGCAGGGCGGTCGAGCGGTCTCCGGCGTCGCCGTCGACCAGCACGATCCGGTCCGGGTAGGCGGACTGCAGACTGCGGCCGACCGCCTGGACCGCGCCGGCCGCCGGATCGGCCTGGTGCCACCCCCCGGGCACGGCGGCGGCGTCGATCCCGGTGTCCAGGTCGCCGGGCGCGTCGCTCGCGGCGGCCGGGCCGGTCAGCAGCACCAGGCGGGTGCCGGCGAACCGGTCGTCGTCGAGCCAGCCGCGCAGCCGGTCGGCGAGGTCCGCCGCGACGGCGTCGGCCGGCTCGACCAGCAGCACCGTCACGTCGGGCACGTCCGGGGCGTCGCGCAGGGCGGCCAGGTCCCGGTGGGACCGGAACCGGTCCCCCGGAGAGGCCGCGCGCAGCGGTTCCAGCAGCGCCTCGCTTCCGCTACCGACGAGCGCCCAGCGGCGGGCCGGGGCGGCGGCGGCCTGCGCGGCCGTCGGGACGGGCGCCTCGACCGGCGGTACGGCGGCCAGGTCGAGCGGCTGCCAGGCGAGCAGGCTCAGCGTCTCGTGGTGGCTGCCGTTGACCGCCCGCAGCCGCGCCGGCCGGTCGAGCAGGAGCCGGCGGGTGACCTTGCCGGAGGCGGTGCGGGGCACCTGCCCGATCTCGTACAGCTCCTCGGGAACCTTGTGGTAGGAGAGCTTCTCCCGGCAGGCCGCGTACCCGGCCCGGGGGTCGAAGCCCTCCGGGCCGGGCACCACGAACGCCACCGGCACCTCGCCGAGCACGTCGTGCGGCCGGCCGGTCACCGCCACGTCGGCGACGCCGGGCACCCCGCGCAGGGCCTCCTCCACCTCGGCCGGGTGGATCTTCTCGCCACCCCGGATGATCAGTTCCTGGTGCCGCCCCGTGACGAAGATGTTGCCGTCGGCGTCGCGGCGGGCCAGGTCGCCGGTGCGGTACCAGCCGTCGCGCAGGGCGGCGGCGGTGACCTCCGGCAGGCCGTGGTAGCCGAGCATGACGCTCGGCCCGCTGACCCAGACCTCCCCCTCGGCGCCGGTCGGCACGTCCAGGCCGGTCTGCGGGCTGACCAGGCGCACCTCGACGCCGGGCACCGCGCGCCCGCAGGAACCCTCGACCCGGGGCTGGTCCGGCCGGGTGACGGCGATCGAGCCGCAGGTCTCCGTGCTGCCGTACGCGTCGAGCAGCGGCGCGTCGAAGACCTCGTCGAACGCCCGGCGCAGCGCGCCGGTGGTGATCGCCCCGCCGACCAGGCAGACCCGCAGGGCCGGGGCGCGGAAGCCGCTCTCCCGGGCGGCGGTGACCAGGTGGTGGTACATGGCCGGCACACCGGCCAGCACGGTGGCCTCGTCCTCGTCGACCGCGCGCAGCACGTCGTCGGCGGAGAAGCCGTCGATGAGCCGGGCCGTGGCGCCGACGGCGGTCACGCTGAGCACGCACCCGATGTGGGAGAGGCTGTGGAACAACGGCAGCGGCCAGACCACCCGGTCGGCGTCGGTGAGCCCGGGGATCGGCACGTAGCAGGCGGCGACGGACCAGAGGCAGGTGCGCTGGGTGGAGAGCACGCCCTTGGGCCGGCCGGTGGTGCCGGAGGTGTAGAGCATCCAGGCGACCTCGTCGAGGCCCAGGTCGTCACGGGCGTCCACACCCGGCTCGGTGTCGACCAGGTCGCGCCACGCGGTGACCCCGGCGGGCACCGGGCCGTCCCCGGTGACCACGACCCGCAGGGCCGGCCGGCCGGCGCGCAGCCGCAGCAGCTGGTCGAGGTGCCGCGGGTCGGTGACCACCAGCACCGCTCCGGAGTCGTCCAGCAGGTGGGCCAGTTCCGCGTCGGTGCTGTGCGGGTTCACCGGTACGCCGACCGCGGCCGCCCGCGTGACGGCCAGCCAGGTCTCCACCGTCTCCACCCGGTTGCCGAGGCAGAAGGCCACCCGGTCGCCCCGCCCGACCCCCGACGCCGCCAGGTGGCCGGCCAGCCGACGGGTCCGCGCCGCCAGGTCTGCGTAGTCGACCGCCCGGCGGTCGTCGCGGAACGCGACCTTGTTCCCCAACCTGGCGGCGTGCGCCTCGATCAGATCGGACAACGGCTGGATCAGGTCGCTCCGAAGCATGTCACCACATCCGTCCGTCGGCGAGACTTCTCATCCGCGGCGTAGACCCCGCTCGCCGTAGCGGCCCAAGTCTTCCGAGCACCCTGCCGGCGTCCTACCCCTGTCACCCCCTAAGTCGTCCCCAGTTCGGACCGCTGATCAGGTGGTGCGACGGGCCGCAGGCCGATGATGGGGCCACCCCCCGCAGACCGTCGAGTCCTGTGCTCCACCCGCCCGTCAGCCGAGGTGCCGTCGTTGGAACGCTGCTGGTTGTTCGCCCGCTCGGCCATGCCGGCCGACGGGTCCCCGGACACGCGGGTGACCGAACTGGTCGGCACGGTCCTCGCCGGTCTGGTCGCCGCCGCCCGCCGGACCGATCCGGGCATGGACTGGTTCTTCGACCCGGAGGGCTCCCCCGCCGGGCCGCACGTGAGCCTCGGCTTCCACGCCGCCCCGGCCGCGCTCGACGCGGTACGGGCGCAGCTGCTCGCGTACGACCCGGGGGTCTCCTTCGCCGCCGGCCGGTACGTGGTGCGCGACGCCGCCCGGGGCGGCCCGCTCGCGTCGGCGGGCAGCGACCTGGCCCTGACCCTGCTCGGCGGGGACGCTCCCTGGCTGGCCGGCGTCGAGCTGCCGCTGGCCGTGGCGCACCTGCGGTACCTGACAGGGCTGGTGCCGGCGGCCGACCGGCTGGCGTTCCTCTTCCTGCACTGGCAGGAACGCAGCCAGCGGCTCACCGCCGCGCAGCGGCGGGACCTGGCCGCGCAGGCGGACGCCGGGGCGGAGAAGATCGTCCTGGCGGCCGGCGACCTGCCGCTGTGCGGGGAGGTCGCCGTGGCCTGGCAGCGTTACCTGGACCGGGTGACCGACGTGGTCGGCCGGCACCACCCGGCGACGCCGTCGGGCTTCCTGCTGGCGCACCACGCCCAGCTCACCCACGACCGCTGGGGCATCGGACTGGACGTGGACTCGCTGGCCGCGCTGGCGCTGCGCCTGTCGATGGTCCGGGAACGCCCGGTCGCCGCCGCGCCGGTGCCCGTCGTCAAAAGGAGGCAGCAGCCACATGCACCCGTTGGCACCTGACCCGCACGCCCCCGCCGAGCCGGCCCGGATCGAGGTGGCGCTCGGCGAGCGCGCGTACCCGGTGCTGATCGGCCCCGGTGTGCGCCACCGGCTGCCGGCGGAGGTGGCGCGGATCGGTGCCCGACGGGTCGTGGTGGTCTCGGCCCGGCCGCCGGAGTGGACGCCCGACCCGGGTGTGCCGCACCGCGTGGTGCCGGCCCGCGACGGCGAGCACGACAAGAACCTGGCCACGGTCGAGCAGCTCTGCCGGGCGTTCGCCGAGTTCGGGCTGACCCGCGCCGACGCCGTCGTCTCCTGCGGCGGCGGCACCACCACGGACGTGGTCGGGTTGGCCGCCGGCCTCTACCACCGGGGCGTCGCGGTGATCCACCTGCCGACCTCGCTACTCGCCCAGGTCGACGCCAGCGTCGGCGGGAAGACGGCGGTCAACCTGCCGGAGGGCAAGAACCTCGTCGGGGTGTACTGGCAGCCCCGGGCGGTGCTCTGCGACACCGAGCACCTGGACACGCTGCCGCAGCGGGAGTGGCGCAACGGCTACGGGGAGATCGCCCGGGCGCACTTCATCGGCGCGGGCGAGCTGCGCGACCGGCCGGTGGCGGAGCAGATCGCCGCCTGCGTGGCGCTGAAGGCGCGGGTGGTGGCCGCCGACGAGCGTGACTCCGGTCTACGGCACATCCTCAACTACGGTCACACGCTGGGGCACGCGTTGGAACGGGCCACCGACTTCGGCCTGCGGCACGGCGAGGCGGTCGGCGTCGGCACGGTCTTCGCGGGCCGGCTGGCCGGCGTCCTCGGCCGCGTCCCGGCCGACCGGGTGGCCGAGCACCACGAGGTGGTGGCGGGCTACGGCCTCGACACCGCGCTGCCCGGCGGTGTCGACCACGACGAGCTGGTTGCGCTGATGCGGCGGGACAAGAAGGCCACCTCGGGCCTGTCCTTCGTCCTGGACGGCCCGGCCGGGCCCGAACTGGTCGCCGACGTCCCCGAGCCCGCCGTGCGTACGGCGCTGGCCGGCATGTAGCTGCGGGCACCCCGACCGCCGCGTGGGCGCTCGGGCGTCCCCTCCGGACCGTCACCACGGCCCGGAGGGGGAACGACGCGTCAACCGCCCAGTGCCCGCTGGATCTGCGCGACCAGCACCCCGCAGGCGTACCGGTCCGCGGCGCCGACCATGCCGACGATGGTCGCCGGCAGCGGGCCGTTGTCCGTCTCCGCCGGGTCGTGGTGCATGAACGCGACGAACTGCCCCCGGTCGATGAACGGGGCGAGGATCGGCTCGGCGTCGACGCCGGGGGCCAGCGAGAAGAACGTGGTCATGGCGCACGGGTGCTGGCCCAGCAGCGAACTGCGGTGCAGCACCGAACTGGTGGCCCCGCTGACCCGGAAGTTGGGATCGATGACCCGCAGGGCGCCGTCGCGACCGATCCCGGCGTCGAAGGAGCAGTACCCGCGGTACCCGAGGGCACTGGCCTTTCGGACCCCTACGGTCAGCGCTTCGATCAGCTCCGCCGGCGGCTGGTCGTCGTCCAGCACACAACCGACCCACGTCGAAGTGGGCTGCGGCAGGTGTACGGACGCACCGAAGTACTGCACCGCTCCGCTCTCCGTCACGCCGAACTGGACGCCCCAGATCGTCCGGAAGGGCACCTCCTCCTCGACGATCCACCGATCGCTCACCTGTTCCAGCTGGTTGAACAGTGACCGGTGCCGCCGGTCCTGCAACCGCCTGGTGAAGATCGCGATTCCGCTGTACACCTCGACGCCTGCCGGTTTGACCACCGCCGGCCGCCGGTCCTGCTGCACGATGCGGCGTACCTCGGCGGGGGTGGCGACCTGGCGACGGGGCAGGTATTCCGGCGCGATCAGAGTTTCCAGGGTGGTCTTGTTGTTGAGGCGGGCCAGCAGGTCCGGGGCGACCCGGGCCCGCGCGGCCCGCAGTTGCGGATCGTGCGGGGGAAACTGGAACTCCAGCGTCTCGCCCCGCTCGGCGGCGTCCCGGGCGAACTGCACCGCCTGCGCGCCGGAGCGGAACTCGCGCAGGTCGCTCGGCGTCTTGAGACCGCACCGACTGAGCAGGCGCAGCGACTTGTCCGCGCTGGAGCCGGTGCTGCAGATGGCCGACGACTGGTGCGGAAGGGTCAGGTGGAGACCGGTGATCATGTCCAGCCCGTTGTACAGGGCGGCGCCCGCACCGGCGAGATAGCGGCTGCCGGCGGTCGTCACCGGATCGGGTGGCCGGGCCAGGACCACCCCGTCGTGAGCGAACACCTGTACCTGGATAGGTCCGTCCATTGGATCTCCTGACATGCCGGCCCACAAGGGGCCTCGGGGTGGCACGGAGTCGGGTGCGCAACGACCACGAACTGCGCAGAACGTGGACGGTCGCGGGCGCTCCCGGTCCTGATGAGGCCGCTCGGCCACGAGAGTCGGGCGTACCGCGTGCACCGACCGGACGGTCCCTGGCGGGACCGGTCAGGTAGCGGGCTGGCTTGTGGTCAGCGCTGCGTTTGGCGGGGTGCACACCAACAGTCGGTGACTGAATGTGCCAGTCACCGACTGGGTCATGATCGGCAAAGCATAGTCAATCCTCATTTCCCTGGCATGGGCCGGTCAGCCGACCGCGGGCAGCCCTTTCCGCCCACGGGATCGCCAATTCTCCGACTCGAACCCTGGACCCGGGCTGGCCGAATAGCCCTTTTCAACTTAGACCCCGGGATCGTTCACCGTCGAAACCCGGACATTCATGCACCGACCCTCTCGGAGGGCGCCAACCATCCACTATAGAAAAGATATAGACGCGTGCGTTAATGGCGAAAAATTCGCGGCATCTGGCCGTGACCCTGATCAGTCGCCACCAGAAAACACCACGCTGACCAGCACAAATTGCCGGTCCGGCGGCAAGGACACCGGACGCGGACCGGTGGCCGGTCATTACTGCGGACGCATCCTCAACGGCCTCGGTCGGAATCTCCGGCCGTCACCCTAGGGGTCGACGTGCGCATCTCTAGGGGTGTACGCCACTCCACCGTGCTTCGTAGGGTCGGGCCCCATCGGTTCGCCGTTCCCTCTTCATTGCACCGGGCGGGGGACGAATGTGGGTGCGCGGCGCCCCGGACGGACGGGAGGCGCCGGTGATCGGATCGGGCACCGACCTGCTCCTTTCGATCGACGACGTGGTGGCGACCCGGAATCCGGGCGGTGATCCCGTCCCGGTCGCACCGCATGTCCGCGTCCGGCCACCCGAGTCGGCCGCGGTGCCCGCGAACCGCCCCTGCCGCGCAGACCGGAATGCGCCCGGTGGTGCGGTACCGAGGCCCCGTGCCTTCCGGTCACCCCCTCTCGATCGGAGGTTGAGCTGATGTCTGTCGGGTTCGATGGTGCGCGGACGGTGGACGGCGCGGTCGACGCCGAAACGCTGGACCTGGTGGGGGACCTGCGCCGGCCGACGCTCTGGCCGGCCCGGGCCTCCTCGGTGCACCGGGTGCTGCCCTCCTGGCTGCCGGACGACGGGCCGGGCGGCGACGTCGTGGTGGCGGGGGTCGTGGCGGTGCTGGCCCGTTGGACGGCCCAGGAGCAGGTGGTGGTGGGCCTGGCGTCCGGTGGCGGCGGTTCGGCGCTGCGGGTGGACGTGGCGGGTGATCCGGGTTTCGCCGAGCTGGTGACGCGGGTGCGCGCGGCGCTGGCGGCGCCGGTGGCCGTGGGCCGGGAGCAGGCGGGCCCGGTGGTGCTGGGGCTGGTGGACGCTCCGGTGGCGGAGGCGGGGCCGGCCGTGGTGGACGTCGACCTGGTGATCGGCGTGGCCCCGAACGGGTCGGCGCTGCGGGTGGACTACGCGGCGGAGGGTTACTCGGCGCAGTGGGTGCGGGGCCTGGTGGACCAGGTCGTGGTGCTGGTCTCCGCCGGGCTGGCGGGGCCGGAGGTGGGGTTGTCGGCGTTGCCGTTGGTGGGCGGTGCGGAGCGGGAGCGGTTGCTGGAGTGGGGCCGGGGCCCGATGCGTGCGGTGCCGGGTGAGCCGATCCACGAGCTGGTGCTCACGTGGGCGCGGCGCACGCCGGAGGCGGTGGCGGGAGTCGCGGGCGATGAGGTGTTGACGTACGGGGAGCTGGACCGCCGGTCGGCCGCGCTGGCGGCGTATCTGCGGTCGGTGGGCGTGGGCACCGGTGACGTGGTGTCCGTGGCGTTGGAACGCGGACTGTGGTCGCTGGTGGCGACGACGGGTGTGTTGCGGGCGGGCGCGGCGTACACGCCGATGGACGTGTCGTGGCCGGTGGAACGGATGCGGGTGTTGCTGGCCGACCACGGCGCCCGGGTGGTGTTGACCGTCGGTGCGGTCGCGCCCCAGGTTCCCGGTGGCGACGGGGTGTCGGTGGTGGCGTTGGATGACGACTGGCCGGTGGTGCAGGCGTGTGAGCCGGTGGACCTGCCGGTGGTGCCGGCATCCGCGCCGGCGTTCGTGATCTACACGTCGGGTTCGACGGGCACGCCGAAGGGTGTCGTGCTGACGCACGAGAGGCTGACGAACTTCCTGGCGTGGATGACCGACGAGTGCGCCATCGGCCCCGACAGCCGGATGCTGCATTCGGCGGCACCGGTCTTCGACGCCGCCTTCGGGGAGATCTTCGCGACGCTCACCGGTGGTGGCCGCGTCGTCGTCTGCTCCCGCGACGACCTGCTCGACGCGCGCCGGCTCACCGACCTCATCAACACCCACGACGTCACGCACACGTTCGGACCGGCCACCAACGTCGCCCCGCTCGATCCGGCCGCCTGCCCGGGTCTGCGCTGCATCATCTTCGGCGGCGAGGCCGTCCCGCCGCAGCTGGCCCAGCGGTGGTTGACGGCGGGCACGCGGGTGGTGAACGCGTACGGGCCGGCGGAGATCGCCGTGGCGTGCACGTGGTTCGACGCCTCGGCCGGGTGGGGCGGCGCGTACGTGCCCATCGGCTGGCCCATGCCCAACCGGCAGATCCGCGTCGTCGACGCCAACCTCGACCTCGTCCCGATGGGCGTGGCCGGCGAAATCCTCGTCACCGGCTTCGGCGTCGCCGACGGCTACCTCAACCGCCCCGAACTCACCGCCGAACGCTTCGTGACCGACCCGTACGGCGGTGGGCGGGCCTACCGCAGCGGCGACCTCGGCCGGTGGAACGCCACCGGCGCGCTGGAGATCCTCGGCCGGATGGACCACCAGGTCAAGGTCAACGGCATCCGCATCGAACTCGGCGAGATCGAGACCACCCTCGCCCAGCACCCCGACGTCGGCGCCGCCGTCGTCACCCGGCGCGAGGACGACGGCACCGCCCGACTCGTCGCCTACGTCACCGGACGCAACGGCCGTACCCCCGCCGTCGGCGACCTGCGCGCGCACGCCGCCAGCGTGCTCCCGCCCTACATGGTCCCCGCCGTCGTCATGGTCCTCGACCACTTCCCCGTCGGCGGCACCGGCAAGGTCGACCGGCGGGCCCTGCCCGCACCCGACACCCGACGACCCGACCTCGGGGTGGAGTTCGTCGAGCCGGCGACGAACGAGGAGCGCCTCGTCGCCGCGGTGTTCGCGACCGTCCTCGGCATCGACCGGGTCGGCACGCGCGACAGCTTCTTCGACCTGGGTGGCACGTCGTTGCAGTCGGCGGCGGTGGCGACGCGCATCGACGAGGCCGCCGACGTCGTCGTGCCCGTCTCGCAGATCCACCGCACCCCCACCCCACAGGCGCTGGCCCACTGGCTGACCACCGCGCCCCGCCGTCCGGACGCCGGCTCGACCGCCGGGCAGGCCCGTCAGCGTCCCGGCCCGGTTCCGCTCGCGCAGCAGGTCGCGAAGTGCCTGATGTCGCCGCTGGAGGTCGTCGTCCCGGTCACCTGGTGGATCGAGGGTGAGCTGGACCTGCGGGCGCTGATGGCGGCGCTGGGCGACGTGCACCGCCGGCACGAGGCCCTGCACGCCCGCTACCGGCGGACGGCTCCCCCGGTGGCGCTCGTCCCGCCGAACCCGGCGATGCCGCAGCTGCGGCTGCTCACCGACGCCGCCAGCGAGCAGGAGGCCCTGGACCAGCTCGCCGAGGCGGTGCAACAGCCGCTCGACTACACCCAGGGCCGCGTCTGGCGGGCCGCCCTGATCCGGGAGAAGTCGACCGGGCGGGTCCTGTTCGGCGTGGGCATCCACCACATCGCCTTCGACGGCTGGTCGTACGCGCTGCTGGTGCGGGACCTCAGCCACGCCTACGCGGCGCGGTTGTCGGGCGCGGCGCCCGTGTGGGCGCGGCCGGCGCCGACGCTGCGCCAGTCGTACGAGGAGTACGCCCGGCTGCGCGACGCCGCCGACCTCGACGCGCAGCGGGCCTACTGGCGCGAACACCTGCGCGGCCTGCCCCGCCAGGGCCGGGGCGACGCCACCGCACCGCTGGAGCAGGCGCTGGCGTGGGGTCCGAAGGCCGGGCACATCGTCACCGTCACGTCGGAGGTCATGCGGCGCTGGGACCGGGCCGCCCGGGAGCAGCGGTTCAGCCGGTCCAGCTACTTCGTCGCGGCGTTCGCCTCCGCGCTGCGCGCCATCCACCAGCAGGACGACATCGGCCTGCTGATGGTGGTGGCCAAGCGGGGCAGCCGCGTCCTCGACTCCGCCTTCACCACCCGGCTCAACCTGAACTGCGTCCGGGTGCGCTTCGACGGGCCGGAGGACGACAAACTCGTTCTGCGGGTCAACGAGACGATCAGCGACCTCATGCGGGCCCAGGACGTCCCCTTCGCGGAGACCGCCGACGACCCCGCCGCCGGGCTCTCCGGCGAGGTGGTCGCCAGCCTGCCGACCTTCGTGTTCCAGGACAACGTGGTGCTTCCGCTGGAACTGCCCGGCTGCCGGGCCGAGGAGGTCGTCGACCCGTACGCGCGGGAGGTGCCCAACGGGCTCACGGTCGAGGTGCTTCCCCGCGCCGACCACGCCCTCCTGCGCGTCACCATCCGCACCGACTACCTGCCGTACAGCTTCGCCGAGGAGTTGAACGGGCACATGCTGCGCTTCCTGGAGGCCGGGCCGGCGGGCTCACCCACCGCCGGCTGACCGTCCACCCCGTACACATCGGACTGCTTGTCATGGCCGTGGGCGCGCGGGCCGCGTCCCCGGAGTTCGTGGTTCTTCCCCGGCGGACCCCCGCAGGCGACGCCGGGCCTGATCGGAGGTTGGCTCATGTCTGTCGGGTTCGTTGGTGGTCGTGCCCAGGCCACGGAGGTCGTCGGGCCCGGTACCGACTTCGAGGCTCTCGACCTCATGGGCGACCTGCGTCGGCCACTGGGGTGGCCGGCCCGGGCGGCGTCCCAGGTGCGGACCTTGCAGCTGCCTTTCCCGGCCGGCGCGGAGCCGGCCGGGACGGTGGTCCTGGCGGGACTCGTCGGGGTGTTGGCCCGGTACACCGGTCAGGAGGAGGTGGTGCTGGGCCGGTCCTCGGGGGGATCGGCGGTCCGGGTGGGTGTGGCGGACGATCCGGCGTTCGGTGAGCTGGTGAGCCGGGTAAGTGCGGCGTGGGCCGCGCCGGTGGTGACCGCCGGTGTGCCGGGTCCGGTGGCGGTGAGCCTGGTCGACGGCCCGGTGGCCGAGGTGGGTCCGGAGGTGGTGGACGTCGACCTGGTGGTGACGGTCGCCTCGGACGGCTCCGGGCTGCGGGTCGATTACGCGGCGGAGGGCTTCTCCACCGACTGGGCACGGGGCCTGCTGGACCAGACCGGGACGCTGCTGGCGGCCGGGTTGCGGGAACCCGACGTCCCGCTGTCCGGGTTGCCGTTGTTGGGCACGGCCGAGCGGGACCAGCTGCTCGCATGGGGCCGGGGTCCGAGCTGCCCGGTGCCGGGCGAGCCCCTCCACGAACTGGTGCTGGAGTGGGCACGCCGGACGCCGGACGCGGTCGCGGGTGTTGCCGACGGCGAGGTCGTCACGTACGGGGAACTGGCCCGCCGTTCGGAACTACTGGCCCGTTACCTGCGCGCAGTCGGGGTCGGGGTCGGGGACGTGGTGTCGCTGGCGTTGGACCGCAGCATGTGGACCCTCGTCGCCACCCTGGCGGTGTTGCGGGCGGGAGCGGCTTACACGCCGATGGACGTGTCGTGGCCGGCGGAGCGGATGAAGATGCTCCTGGCCGACCACGGTGCCCAGGTCGTGCTCACCGTGGGCGAGGTCGCCCACCGCATCCCCCGCCCCGACGGCGTGCGGGTGGTCGCCTTGGACGAGGACTGGCCCGCTGTGGAGGCGGTCGAAGCGATCGACCTGCCGGTGGTGGACGCCTCCCAGCCGGCGTTCGTGATCTACACGTCCGGATCGACCGGGACGCCGAAGGGCGTCGTGCTGTCCCACGACAAGTTGACGAACTTCGTCACCTGGATGCGCGACGAGTGCGCGGTCGGCCCGGACAGCCGGATGCTGCACTGCTGCGCCCCCGTCTTCGACGTGGCCCTGGGCGAGATCTACACCGCGCTGACCTCCGGCGCCCGCGTCGTGGTCTGCTCGCGTGACGACCTGCTCGACGCCCGCCGGCTGACGGAGCTGATCGCCAAGGAGCAGACCACCCACGCGTTCTGCCCACCCACCAACCTCGCCGCCGTCGACCCGGCCGACTGCCCGAGCATGTCCTGCGTGACCCTCGCCGGGGAACCCATCCCGCCCCGCATGGCCCAACGGTGGATGGCCGCCGGCACCCGCCTGATCAACGCCTACGGCCCCGCCGAGGCATCCGTCGCCTGCACGTGGTTCGACGCCAAGGCCGGCTGGGGTGGCGCGTACGTGCCGATCGGCTGGCCCATGCCCAACCGCCAGATCCGTGTCGTCGACGCCGCACTCGACCTCGTCCCCATGGGAGTCCCCGGCGAGATCCTCATCACTGGCGCAGGGGTCGCCGACAGCTACCTCAACCGCCCCGAACTGACCGCGCAACGGTTCGTCACCGACCCGTACGGCGGCGGGGTCGCCTACCGCACCGGTGACCTGGGCCGGTGGAACGCCTCCGGGGCGCTGGAGATCCTCGCGCGGATGGACCACCAGGTCAAGGTCAACGGCATCCGCATCGAACTCGGCGAGATCGAAGCCGTCCTCGAACAGCATCCGGGCGTCGGCACGGCCGTGGTCGTCCGCCGCGAGGACCGGGGCGTCGCCCGGCTAGTCGGTTACGTGACCGGGCACAATGGCCGAGCCCCGACCGTGAGCGAACTGCGGGAGCACGCCGCTACGGTGCTGCCCTCGTACATGGTCCCCGCCGTGATCATGGTGCTCGACCGGTTCCCCGTCGGCGGCACGGGGAAGATCGACCGGCGGGCCCTTCCGGAACCTGGCTCGCAGCGCCCGGACCTCGGCGTGGCCTACGTCGAAGCCGCGACCGCCGAGGAACGGCTGGTCACAGGCGTGTTCGCCACCGTACTCGGTATCGATCCCATCGGCACCGAGGACAGCTTCTTCGCCCTCGGCGGCACCTCCCTGCAATCCGCCGCCGTCGCCGCCGCCATCGACGAGGCCGCCGACGTCGTCGTACCCGTTTCGCAGATCCACCGCACCCCCTCCCCACGCGAACTGGCCCGCTGGCTCGCCACCGCACCCCGCCGACCCAGAGCCGAACCGGAACCGCCCGTCACCGGACGCCCCGCCCCGACCGGACCCGTCCCGCTGACCCCGTCGGTCGCCAAGTGTCTCGTGCTCCCGTTCGAGCTGGTCTGTCCGACCACCTGGTGGATCGAGGGCGAGTTGGACCTGCGCGCGCTGATGGCGGCGCTCGGCGACGTGCACCGGCGGCACGAGGCGTTGTACGCCCGCTACCGGCGGGTGGACCCGCCCGTGGCGATCATCCCGCCGAACCCGGGGATGCCCCAGCTCCGGCTGCTCACCGACGCCGCGAGCGAACAGGAAGCACTCGACCAACTCGCCGATGCGGTGCAGCAGCCGCTGGACTACACCCAGGGCCGCAACTGGCGCGCCGCCCTGATCCGCAACAAGACCACGAACCGGATCCTGTTCGGCATCGGCATCCACCACATCGCCTTCGACGGCTGGTCACACGCGCTGCTCGTGCGCGACCTCAGCCACGCCTACGCCGCCCGGCTGTCCGGCACGGCCCCGGTGTGGGCGCGACCCGCACCCACCCTCCGCCAGTCGTACGACGAATACACCCGCCTCCGCGAGGCCGCCGACCTCGACGCGCAGCGGGCCTACTGGCGCGAACAGTTGCGCGGGCTCGCCCGCCAGGGCGAGGGCCGACCCCAGGAGCTCCTGGAGCAGACCCCGATGTGGGGCCCCAGGACCGGGCACATCGTCGCCGTCTCCGCCGACGTGTTGGACCGCTGGGACCGGGCCGGCCGCGAACAGCGGTTCAGCCGCTCCACCTACTTCGCCGCCGCCTATGCCTCCGCGCTGCGCACCATCCACCAGCAGGACGACATCGCCCTGCTGATGATCGTCGCGCAGCGCGGCAGCCGGATCCTCGACTCCGCCTTCACCAGCAGGATCGGTTCCAACTGCCTCCGGGTCCGGTTCGACAGCCCCGAGAAGAACCTCGTCCGGGCCCTCCAGCAGACCGTGGACCAGCTGATGGCAGCCCAGGACGTCACCTTCCTGGAGATGACCACCGACCCGGTCCTCGGGATGCCCCGCGAGGTGACCAACAGCCTGCCCTCCTTTGCCTACCAGGACAACCTCGTCCTCCCGCTGGAGCTGCCCGGCTGCCGGACCGAGGAGGTCGTCGACCCGTACGCCCGGGAGTGGTCGGGTGGCTGTGTCGCCGAGGTCCTGCCCGGTAACGGGGGCGCCCTGCTTCGCGTCACCATCCGCACCGACCTCGTCCCGGCCCCGGTCGCCGAGATCCTGGCCACCGCCATGCTGCACTTCCTGGAAGCCGGACCCGAGGCCGTCGACGCAGCGCACTGAGAGCACGTCAGGGGCCCCTATCGGCGTGTATCGCCACGGCTCCGCCGGGGCTAGCATCACGCTGTCGATGATGATCTATCGCCCGCCCCGGCGGGCCAGTCGGAGGTGATTTCCCTGCGCCGCGTAACGCAGACCCTGATCGCTGTCCTGGTCTCCTGTCTGACCGTGGCCCTGTCGGCTGTGCCGGCGCATGCTGCCGCCCAGGTCAGGGTGCACGTGCCCAGTGGGCTCCCGCTGAACATCCGCAATGCCCCGTCGTTGAGCGCAGCGGTGATCGGCAGTGTCCCCAACGGCAACATCGTCACCATCACCTGCCACGTCCGCGGGGACTCCGTCCAGGGTTTCGCCGGCGTCACCAACATCTGGAACAAGCTCTCGGGCGGCGGGTGGCTCACCGACGGATTCCTGGAGACCGGCTCGAACGGCCCGGTCGTCCCGCTCTGCGCCAGCTCCGCCCAGTTCAAGCTGCCGTTCCCCGCCGGAAGCGCCTACCCGATCACCCAGGCGGCGGGCAGCAGCTTCTCCCACAGCGACGTCTACAACCGGCACGCCATCGACTTCGGCACGCCGGTGGGCGTGCCGATCCTCGCGTCCGCCGCGGGCACCATCCGCTTCGAGGGCTGGGCGGGCGGCGGCGGGATCATGGCGCTCGTCGACCACGGCAACAACCGGTGCTCCCAGTACGCCCACCTGAGTGCGACGATCATCAACAACGGTGACCGCGTGGCGCAGGGACAGCGGATCGGAACCTCCGGGGCGACCGGCAACGTGACAGGCCCGCACCTGCACTGGAACATCGTCAACTGCGACACGCAGACCAGCCGCGAGATCCCCAACAGCGTCGAGGTCGGCACCAACTACGTGGTGGGTACGGCGCCGGTCAGCCGCAACGGCTGACCCGGCCCGACCGGCCATACCGGACAGGCGGGCGGGGACTCCAGACGGTGTCCCGGCCCGCCTGTCCGGGGCGGGCCGGATGTGCGTACGACAGGTTCAGGTCGCGCCCGTCACGACGGGGAGCGGGCGAGCTGGTCTCAGTGGACGAGGGCTGCCGGGCAGTGCGCGAGCAGCTCCGTCGGGGCGTGCACGACCAGGTCGGGGCCGGCGGCCAGCAGCGCGGCCACGTCCCCGCCGTGCCAGGTGGTGGCCACGGCGGTCGCCCCGGCGTCCCGGCCGCTGAGCAGGTCGATGACCGCGTCGCCGACCATCATCGCCTGGCCGGGCGGCACGTCGAGGTGGCCGAGCGCCTGGAGCACGATGTCCGGCGCGGGCTTCGGGCGGGCCACCTCGTCGGAGCCGATCACCTGGCCGAAGAGGCCCAGCACGCCGAGCTGGTCGAGCAGGGAGCGGGCCCGGGGGCCGGCCTTGCCGGTGGCGATCGCCATCCGGATCCCCCGGGCATGCAGCGTCTCCAGGGTCTCCCGGACGCCGGGGAAGAGCGGCACCAGGTGGGCCATCCGGTAGCTCTCCCGGACGAACGGCTCCTCCATTTCCAGGGGCAGCCCCATCAGCCGCATGATGTCCGGGAAGTACCGGCCCATGTGCCGGTTGTACTCCTCGAACGGCGCCGGCCCGTCGCCCACCACCTCGGCGTACGCGATGCTGAACGCCTCACGCATGACGGCCGAGCTGTCGACGATGACGCCGTCGAGGTCGAACACGACCGCGCGGATCGGGCCGCGGCCCGGCGGCGGCGGGGTCACCTCTACGGTGGACGATGGATGGCTCATGGCTGCTCCCGGAAGCGAGTGTGGCCGACGGTGGTTCTCACCTGTCGCGATGGCCCGCCAGCGCGTGCTGCCGCTCCGGCGCGGTGGGCCGGGCGGACTGGTAGATCCGTTCGATGATGTCGATGGTCCGGCGGGCCTCGGCGACGGCCGCGCCCCGCGACGCCGGGTCGGCGAGCAGCCCGGGCAACTCGTCGAGCTGGCGGTCGTACTCGGCGCCGATCGGCTCCTCGGGCAGCGACAGCCGGACGGTCTCGCCGTCCCGGGTGCGGGTCAGCACCGGTGCCGGCTCCCGGTTGGGGCTGAAGCCGAACGTGCAGCGCAGCGTCGCCGATCCGGCGGCGCCGTGCACGGTGACGGTGGTGCGGTCCAGCGACTCGTGCGAGGCCCAGCAGGCGTGCAGGGCGACCGAGGCCCCCTCGGCGGTGAGCAGGAAGCCCCGGGCGGTGTCCTCGACGTCCCCGGGGGCGCGACCACCGGCGGCGGTGTCGCTGCGCCAGGCGGCGTGGGCGGCGCTGTCGTTGACGAAGTCGTCGGAGACACTGCCGATGGCGTGGGTGACCCGGGTCGGGCCGAGCATCGGCAGCACCGTGTCGAGCAGGTGCCAGCCGAGGTCCACCAGCGCTCCCCCGCCCGAGAGGTCGCGCCGGGTGAACCAGCCGCCCGCGTCGGGCACCCCCCGGGCGCGGACCCAGGCCACGTCGACGTGCCGGATCGGGCCCAGCTCGCCGGCCACCCCGGTCAGGGCCCGGATGTCGGCCCGGTAGCGGGCGGCGCTGCCGGCCAGCAGCACCGCGCCGCCGTCGCGTTCCGCGTCGGCCAGCAGGGTCGCCTCCGCGGAGGTCAGGCAGACCGGCTTCTCCAGGAACACCGGTACGCCCCGGCGCAGCAGCCGGACGGCGACGCTGGCGTGCAGGTGGTTCGGTACCGCGACCACCACCAGGTCGACCGCCCCGGCGGGAAGGTCGTCGACGTCGGCGTACGCGGACGGGACGTCGTGGGCGGCACGGGCCCGGTCGCGTACGCCGGGCTCCGGGTCGACCACGGCGGTCACCTCGAAGCCCGGATGCGCGGCGAGCCGGGGCAGCCAGATCTCCCGCCCGGCCCACCCGAGGCCGGCCACCGCGACCCGCACCGGTCGGTCGGGCGCGGCGGCCGGGGGCAGGGCCGTCATCCGGCGAGGACGTCGGCGAGCACGGCGGCGATCTCGTGCATCTGCTGCTCCGTGCCGAGCAGGGTGCGGTGGTGCAGCCAGATGCAGTCGGAGTGGATCTGCTCGACGTTGGGGCAGCGGGCCGCGATCGCCTCGACCGACTCGTCGGGGGCGCCGGCCTTCCAGAAGCCCTCGCACCGGTAGATCGCCCGGAACGCCACGAACGCCGGGACGCCCCGGGCGATGAGCGCGTCGACCACGGCGCGGCGGCGCTCGATGGTGATCCCGGGGACGCGGAACATCGCCATGTAGTGCGGGTTGCGGTCGGTACGGGGGTCGGTGGTCTGCGGCACCACGCCGGGGATCTCGGCGAGCAGGCTCGACAGCAGCGGCCAGCGCTGCTCGCGCACCGCGATCTGCTCGTCGAGGCGGGACAGCTGGGCGCGCAGCACGGCGGCGGTGAACTCGCCCATCCGGTAGTTCGAGCCGGTGGTGCCGTGCAGGTAGTCCCGGTCGGTGCGGGGCCGGCCGCAGCTGTGCACGAGGAACGCCCGCTCGCGCAGCTCCTCGTCGGGGAAGAGCACCGCCCCGCCCTCGCCGGCGGTCATCAGCTTGCCGTTCTGGAAGCTGAACGCGGCCACCGAGCCGAGCGCCCCGGACCGCTTGCCCTGCCACTGCGCGCCGTGGGCGTGCGCCGCGTCCTGGAGCACCGCCACCCCCGCGTCGGCGGCGAGCTTGTCCAGCGCGTCCATGTCGGCGAACTGGCCGGCCATGTGCACCGGCATGACGACCCTGGTGCGGGGGGTGATCGCGGCCTCGACGGCGGCCGGGTCGATGCAGTAGGTGTCGAGGTCGACGTCGACCGGCACGGCGACCGCGCCGAGGCGCTGCGCGGCCAGCGAGGACGAGATGAAGGTGAAGGCCGGGACGATCACCTCGGTGCCCGGCCCGACGCCGAGCACCTCCAGGGCGACCTCGAGGGCGTGCGTGCCGTTGGTGACGGCGAGCGCGTGCGGCGTGCCGTGGTAGTCACCGAACTCCTTCTCGAAGGAGTCGACCTCGCTGCCGCCCATCCGCCACCACTGCCCCTGTTCGAGGGCGCGGATCAGTCCAGAGCGCTCCTCGTCGCCGAACTGCGGCCACTCGGGGAACTCGGACACCGTCGAGGGCTGACCACTCATGACTTCCCACTTCCCAACTCGGGCAGACCAGGGGCTTCGCCGGACCATCGGGCGGGACGACCGGGTACCGCCGGCACGCGGTCCGGGCGCACCGGGGCGCCGATGGCCGGTTCGAGGTAGGTGACGCTTCCGTTGGAGCCGGCGGCGTCGCTTCGGCAGGGAGGACGGTAACCGAAGCGGACGCGCGGTCACCGCCCCTAACAGCCCCTAGCCACCCCTTAGTCCGCCGCGCCACGGCCACCGCCGGTTCGCCCGGCGTCGCGGGCGTAGTAAGACTGCGGTGGACCAGTCATCGGGCCTTGTCGGGACAGGGCCACGCCCCGCGAGGTGAAGCGTGTCGGACGTGTTGCTGCTGAACGGCCCGAACCTGGGCATCCTCGGCCGACGGGAGCCGGAGATCTACGGCACCGACACCCTGGACGACATCGCACGGGCCGTCGGCGAGGAGATCGCGGGACGGGGCTGGCGGGTGGTGGCCGAGCAGCACGACTGCGAGGGCGCCCTGATCCGCGCCATCCAGGACAACTACGACACCGTGGGCGCCATCGTCAACCCGGGCGCCCTGATGATCGCGGGCTGGAGCCTGCGCGACGCGCTGGCCAACTATCCCCGGCCCTTCGTCGAGGTGCACCTGTCCAACGTCTGGGCCCGGGAGAGCTTCCGGCACGACTCGGTGATCGCCCCGCTGGCCAGCGGCGTCATCGTCGGGCTCGGCTCGCTGGGCTACCGCCTGGCCGCCCGCGCCCTCGTCGCGACCGTCCGATGACGACCCGTCACCACGCCGTCCGGCCCGATCGGCGTCGATGCGCCAGCGGTACGGTCGTCCGCACGTTCCGACTCTTCCCGAAGGACTTCACGTGCACATTCCCATCCTCGTCCTGACCCTCATCCTCGCCGCGGTGTTCCTGGGCACCGCCGTGCCGAAGCTCACCGGGCAGGCGCAGATGCGCGAGCGGATGGACCACCTCGGCGTCTCGCCCGGGCTGACGCGCCTGCTCGGGGTGCTGGAACTCGCCGCGGTCGCCGGGCTGCTGCTCGGCCTGCTCTGGGCGCCGCTGGGCATCGCGGCGGCGATCGGCCTCGCCCTGCAGATGGTGGGCGCGGTGGTCTACCACGCCCGCGCGAAGGACCCGGCCCCGATGACCCTGACGCCGGTGATCTTCGCTCTGGCGGCCGTCGCGCTCGTGGTCCTGCACGTGCTCGAGGGCTGAGGCGCGGGCGTGACCGGTCCGCAGCGGGGCGACGGCGTGCTGGGTGTCGACGTCGGCGGCACCAAGGTGGCGCTGCGCGCGGAGGCGCCCGGACGGCCGGCGTACGACCGGACCTTCCGCTGGCCACGCGGCGCCGACCCGGCCGCGGACCTGGCCGCGCTGGCCGCCGAGGCGGACCGGCTGCGCGAGGTGTGGGGACCGGTGGGCGCGGTCGGGGTGGCGATGCCCGCGACCACGGACCCGGCGGGCACCGTCACCACCTGGCCCGGCCGGCCCGGCTGGGCGGGGCTGGACCTCGCCGGTGCGCTGCGCCGCCTCTTCCCCGACGCGGCGACGGCCGTCGCCGACGACGGTGACCTCGCCGCGCTGGCCGAGGCCCGGCACGCCGGCCGGGACGACGTGGTCTACCTGGGCGTCGGCACCGGGATCGGCGGCGGCGTGGTGCTGGCGGGGCGCTCGGTGCCCGGCCGTTCCTCCGCCGAGATCGGACACATGGTCGTCGCCCTCGACGGCGAGTGCTGCGACTGCGGCCGGCGCGGCTGTCTCCAGTCGATCGCGTCCGGCCCGGCCACCCTGCGCCGGGCGGGCGCCGGCCGCGGCGCCGAGGTGAGCTTCGATGACCTGCGGGCGGGGCTCGACGAGCGCCGGCCGTGGGCGGTGGCGGCGGTCGACGCGAGCTGCCGGGCGCTGGCGGCGGCGGTCGTGAGCCTCGGCGAGTTGCTGGACCCGGCGCTGGCGATCATCGGCGGCGGGTTCGCCGCCGGCCTGCCCGACCTCGTGCCGCTCGTCGCCGAGCGGGCCCGCGCCGCCGGCCGGCCCGGGCGGCCGTCCCCACCCGTGCGGCCCGCCGCCCTGGGCGGGTTGTCGTCCCTGCACGGCGCGGTGGAGCTGGCCCGTGGCCTGACCGGCCCGCCGGCCCCCGTGCGTTCCGTACCCACCCTGTAGAGGAGATCAGTCATGGTCAGGATCGGTGTCATCGTCGGCAGCACGCGGCCCGGCCGCAAGGCCGACGCCGTGGCCCGCTGGGTGACCGACGTCGCCGCCAAGCGGGGCGACGCCACGGTCGAGCTGGTCGACATCGCCGACCACGACCTGCCGCACTTCGACGAGGTGCTGCCGCCGTCGATGGCGCCGTCGAGGCGCCCCGCCGTACGCCGCTGGGCGTCGACCGTCGCTGGATTCGACGGCTTCGTCTTCGTCACCCCGGAGTACAACCACTCGATCCCGGGTGCGCTGAAGGACGCCGTCGACTTCCTGTTCAAGGAGTGGCAGCACGCCTCCGCCGGCCTGGTCAGCTACGGCGTGCACGGCGGCACGCGGGCGGCGGAGCACCTGCGGCTGGTGCTCGGGCAGCTCGGCGTGGCCGACGTCCGGTCCCAGGTCGCGCTCTCCCTGACCACGGACTTCGTCAACTTCCGCGACTTCCGGCCGGCGGCGCACCACGAGCAGGCCCTCAACACCATGCTCGACGAGGTGGTCGCCTGGGCCGGCGCGCTGCGCACGCTCCGCCGGAGCTGAGGCGGTCGGGGGGTGTCCCTATGGGTTTCGTCAAGCGGGGACTGGTCTGGTGGGGCGTGGTTGGTAGGGGATCTTGTCGCGGAGCATGGCATGGAGGACGTC
>NZ_SLVT01000034.1:0-51862 GCF_004345505.1 Micromonospora sp. CNZ303
GATCTTGGCAAGAAACCGCCCCTCCAGGGGCCCTCTCGTACCAAGATCTCCACCGGTGCCTCGGTGACCTGGTGTCCGGGGCGACTCCGGTGACCCCCGGCGACCGCAGTGACCCAGTGACCCAGTGACCCGAGGACCGGCTCACCCGACTCACCTGGGTTCACTCGACTGAGCCGGATGAGCCAGGTGACCAGGTGAGCAGGTGAGCAGGTGAGCAGGTGAGGAGGCTGAGCAGATGAGCAGATGAGCAGGTGAGCCGGGGAGCAGGTGAGCCGGGAGTCGGTGACCCGTGGGCCCGGGTGTGACCGGTGTCCGGTTTCGGGGTGGCTGTCCGGGGCGGCTTGAGCCGGTGAGTCGTCAGCGGTTGGCGTGTCGGTGCCGGGTGGGTGGTTTGGGGGTGTGACCGGGGGCATCGTGGGGGGCGGAATCGTGGCCGGGGCGGGGTCGTTACACCCTGCGTACGACCGAGCAAGACCACCCCGCCGAGGTCACGCCGCCCCGACGGATGGCGGGCCCGGGGCCCCGGAATGATGGCGGGCCGGCGGTGGTTACACATGGTCCGGCCGACGCGAGGGCACCCCCCCGCCCCGCACAAACAGCCCGGCCCCCTTCGGCCCACCACGGGTTCGGACATCCGGCCGGCACGGCCGAGCTGATCTTCCCTCTGATCTTGCTCCGGCTTGATCGTCGGAGATTCTCTCCAGGTTTCCGCTGGAGATCCCCCGTGAGTTCATGAGCGCCGACGGTGCTTGCACCCGCGTGAAGCCGATCCCCCTTTCGGTGTGGGTGCCGACCCCCGAATGGAGCGTTTCTGATGAACACGATCATCCGTAAGAGCGTTCTCGGTATCGCTGGTCTCGCGTTCGCCGGTGGCGTGTTCGCCGGTCCCGCGACCGCGCACGCGGCCCCGTCGGTGGAGTCGACCCCGGTCGCGGTGACGGTGCAGGCTGACAAGCCGGCCGTGGACAAGGCCAAGCTGGTCCCGCACGGTGTGCAGGGCACCCAGTCGCACGTCGACCTGTCCGACGAGCAGGTCGCCAACGTGAAGGCCATCATCGCGGCGACGAAGAAGGCCGGTATGGACGAGCGGGCCGCGGTGGTGTCGATCGCGACGGCGTTGCAGGAGTCGAAGTTGGAGAACCTGGGTCATCTGGGTGACCGCAACGACCACGACTCGCAGGGCCTGTTCCAGCAGCGCCCCTCCAGCGGGTGGGGCACGGTCGAGCAGATCACCGACCCCGAGTACTCCACCACCGCGTTCCTCAAGGGCCTCAAGCAGGTCGACGGCTGGCAGGACATGCCCCTGACCAAGGCCGCCCAGACCGTGCAGGTCTCGGCCTACCCCGACCACTACGCCCAGTGGGAGCAGCAGGCCGCCGACCTCGTCACCGAGCACTGGAACAGCTGACACAGACTTTCCACCACAAGGGGGATCGCTGGCCGGCACCCGAACACAGGGTGCCGGCCAGCGGCACATCCACCGCCGGCCATCCGGAGAGGGCTCGACGTCAGGTTCCTGGCCGGACGGCGGCCGAAGCCACGGCGGACTGGAGCACGAGCGCCAGGAACACGTTCGGGGTTGTCGCAGGCGATGAGGACGCGCTGACGCGTCCCGGCCGGCATCTGCCACACGTGAGTCGTGGTCCTCGACGGGGTGTCGCCCCCAGGTCCCGTCAGGGCAGGAGCGGCACAGGCGGGGACGGCGGCGCGGCGCAGGCGGTGACGGCGGCGGGCAGCGTGGACAGTCGGGTCGCCGGTGCGGCGAGCGGCTCGATCCAGCCCGGGCCGGCGCCGTACACCCGGGTCGCCGGGAAGTCGCGGGCGAAGCGCACCAGGCGGTACGCGCGGCCGGTGACCGGCGTCTGCGCCCAGACCACGACGATGCGCGGACGGACCCGACGGGCGGCGCTGGCGAGCGCCGTCCACGGCAGTGCCGGCCCGAGCAGCAGGCTCCCCCGGGACCGCTCGCGCAGCGCGGCGGCCAACGCGTGCAGGCCGAGGCAGTGCGTCTCCTGCTCCGCGCCGGCCAGCAGCACGCCGCCGGTGGGCAGCGGGCGGCCCGGTACGCGCCGGAACACGTCCAGGCCGACGCGGACGCCCTCGGCGAGGGCGTGCTCGACGGCGACCTCGATGGCGGTGTGCCCGGGCAGTGCGGCCAGCATCGGCACGCAGACCTGTTCCCACAGCGCCGCCGCGCCCCACTCGTCGGCCACCTCGACGACGAGGGCGGCGATCCGGTTGGCGTCGAGGTCGTCGGCGGCCAGTGACAACTGCTTGCGCGCGGTCTCGACGGCCCCGACCGGCATGGGATCTGTCAGCACCAGACGTACCCCCGGGTAGACGTTCACTACCCGGGGGTTCGTCGGGAGGGCCGCGGCTGGATGCGCCCGGGTGCGACTACCGGCGGCGAGATGCCGCCCAGCGCGTCGCCAGGGCGGCGGCGCTGCCCCAGATGCCGCGCCGGAACACCAGGACGACGAGGACGAAGATTCCGCCGGTGACCAGGCCGATCGCCTCGAACCCGGAGAACGACAGCCAGTCCTCCAGGCGGACCAGGATGCCCGCGCCGAGCACCCCGCCCCAGAGCGTGCCGATGCCGCCGAGCACCACCACGATGACCGCCTTGCCGGAGGTGGTCCAGTGCAGCACGTCGAGGGAGACGAAGCGGTGGCCGACGGCGAACAGCCCGCCGCCGAGCCCGGCGATGAAGCCCGACAGCACGAACGCGGTCAGCTTGTAGCGGTGCACGGGGTAGCCGAGCGCGCGGGCGCGGGCCGGGTTGTCGCGGATGCCGACCAGCACCCGCCCGAAGGGCGAGTGCACGATCCGCCAGGCGGCGGCCAGCCCGAGCAGCACGATCGGCAGGATCGCGTAGTAGAAGTAGTAGTCGTCGGTCAGGTCCAGCCCGAACAGCTCGCGTGGCACGCCCTGCAGGCCGTTCTCGCCGCGGGTGACCGAGCGCCACTCGTTGGCGACGTAGTAGACCATCTGCGCGAACGCCAGGGTGACCATGGCGAAGTAGATGCCCGTCCGCTTCACCGCCAGGTAGCCGATCGGCACCGCGAGCACGGCCGCCGCGAGCGCCCCGGCCAGCACGGCCGCCGGGAACGGCAGGCCGAGGTGGATGGCCGTCAACCCGGTGACGTACGCGGAGGCGCCCCAGAAGGCCGCGTGCCCGAAGGACATCAGCCCGGTGAAGCCGAGCAGCAGGTCCACGGCGACGGCGAAGAGCGCCCAGCAGAGGATGTCCACCGCCACCGCCGGGTAGAGCCCGTTGGGCAGCCAGAACGCCACCAGCAGCCCGACGGCGAGCAGCGCGTACCGGACCCAGCCGGGGGCCCGGGTCACGGCGACCAGACCGGACCTCGGCGCCGGGCGACCGGCGTCGGTCTCGGTGTCGACGGTGCTCGTCATGCCGGTGCCTCCTCACGGCCGAACAGCCCGGCCGGGCGCCAGAGCAGCACGACGGCCATCACGATGAAGACGATCGTCTGCGACACGATCGGGAAGTCGGACAGGTACGCCTCGCCCCACGCCTGCACCAGGCCGATGCCGAAGCCGGCGGCGACGGACCCGAAGATCGAGCCCAGCCCGCCGATCACCACCACCGCGAAGACCACGATGATCAGGTCGGCGCCCATCAGCGGGTTCACGGCCCGCATCGGCGCGGCCAGCACCCCGGCCAGCCCGGCGAGGCCGATGCCGAAGCCGAAGACCGGGGTGACCCAGCGCCCCACGTCGATGCCGAACGCCCGGGTCAGCTCGGGTCGCTCGGTCGACGCCCGGACCACCATGCCGACCCGGGTGCGGGTGAGCACCCACCAGACGCCGGCGCAGACGGCGAGCGCGAAGCCGAGGATGAAGACGCGGTAGGTGGGGAAGTCGAAGAGCCCGAAGTCGACCGACCCGCTGAGCGCGGACGGGGTCTCGTACGGGCTGGACTGCACGCCGTAGCGGAGCTTCACCAGGTCCTGGAGGATGAGCGTCAGGCCGAAGGTGAGCAGGAAGTTGTAGAGCGGGTCGAGCCGGGTGAGCCGGTGGATGAAGGCCCGCTCCAGGGCCATGCCGACCAGGGCCAGCCCCACCGGCATGATCACCAACGCCGCCCAGAACGGCACGCCCGCCTCGGTGAGCAGGACGTACGCGCCGAAGGCGCCCAGCATGTAGAACGCCCCGTGGGCGAAGTTGACCACCCGCAGCATGCCGAAGATGACGGCGAGCCCGAGGGCGAGCAGGGCGTAGAACGCCCCGCTCACCAACCCGTTGAACGTGTTCTGCAAGAAGCTGGTCATGCCCTGGTCACATCTTGCAGTCCGCCGACGGGGCGCGGAACGCCTCGGCGGCGGGGATGGTCTTGAGAACCTTGACGTAGTCCCACGGCTCACTGACCTCTGACTGCGGCTTCACCTGGGCGAGGTAGGCGTCGTGGATGACCCGGTGGTCCTCGGCGCGGAACTTGCCGTTGCGCAGGAAGACGTCGTTGACCTCCTTGCCCTCCAACTCCTTGACGATCGCGTCGGCGTCGTCGGTGCCGGCGGCCTGCACGGCCTCCAGGTACTGCATCGCGGCGGAGTAGTTGGCCGCGTGCGCGAAGGACGGCCGGGTAGCGGTCTCCTTCTGGAACCGGTCGGCGAACTCGCGGTTCTTCGCGTCGAAGTTCCAGTACCAGGCGTCGGTGTAGGTGGTGCCGGCGAGCGCGGCCGGGGTGAGCGAGTGGATGTCGGTGATGAACATCAGGCCGACCGCCAGCCCGACGCCCTTGTCGCGCAGCTTGAACTCGTTGTACTGCTTGACCACGTTGACCAGCTCCGCGCCGGCCTGCATGGTGCCGAGCACCTGCGGTTTCGGGTTGAGCGTCGGCGCCTTGAGCAGGAAGGTGGAGAAGTCGCCGCTGGTGTTCGGGAACGGCGCTCCGTCCTTGCCGACGACCTGCCCGCCAGCGGCGGTGATGGCGGCGGTGAAGCTCTTCTCCATGTCCTGGCCGAAGGCGTAGTTCGGGTAGAGGATGTACCAGTTCTTGCCGACCTGCTCGGTGGTGACCTTGCCCGTTCCGTTGGCCAGCATGTAGGTGTCGTACGCGTAGTGGAACGTGTACTTGTTGCAGCTCTTGCCGGTCAGGTCGGTGGTCGCGGCGCCGATGTTGAAGTAGAGCTTCTTCTTCTCCTTCGCCACGTCGGCCACCCGCAGCGCCGCCGACGAGGTGGGCACGTCGAGGATCAGATCGACGCCCTGGCGGTCGTACATCTCCTGGGCCTTGGTGTTGGCGATGTCGGGCTTGTTCTGGTGGTCGGCGGTCTCCACGGTGATGTCCTTCGTCACCGCCCTGTCGCCGTGCCTGGCCTTGAAGTCGGCGATGGCCATCTCCACGGCCTTGACCGAGTTCTTGCCGGACAGTTCGGAGTACGCGCCGGACTGGTCGTTCAGCACGCCCAGCACGATCTTGCCGCCGGTCAGCTTCTGGTCCCCGCCCGCCTGGGGACCACCGCCGCCGCAGCCCGCGACCAGCACCACCGCCGCCGCCGAAGCGGCGGCCACACCCACCGTCCTACGCATGCCCATCCCTCCACCCCGCGCGCCGCGCGGGTCGTCGAATCGGAATTCAGATACCGAGGTACGACAGCAGCTCCCGTTCCCGCGAGCGCACCTCGGAGTTGTCCATCGCCTCCACGACGCGTCCCTCGGCCAGCAGGTAGTGCCGGTCGGCGACGCCGGTGGCGAAGTGCAGGTTCTGTTCGACCAGCAGCACGGTCACCCCGTGTCGTTTGGCCTCGCGCAGGAGGTCGCCGACCTGCTGCACGAGCAGCGGCGAGAGCCCCTCGGTCGGTTCGTCGCAGAGCAGCAGCCGGGCGCCCATCCGCAGCACCCGGGCCAGCGCGAGCATCTGCTGCTCGCCGCCGGAGAGCATGGTGGCGGCCGAGTCCCGCCGCTGGTGCAGGGCGGGGAACGCCTCGTACACGCGCTCCAGCGACCACGGGTCGGGCCCGACTCTCGGCGGCAGGATGAGGTTCTCCGTCACGCTCAGCGTGGCGTAGCTGCCCCGGTCGTCGGGGACCCAGCCGAGCCCCAACCGCGCCCGCCGGTACGCGGGCAGCCTCCCGACGTCCCGCCCGTCCAGCTCGATCCGGCCGCGCTGGCCGGCGTGCAGGCCCATCACGCAGCGCAGCAGGGTGGACTTGCCGGCGCCGTTGCGCCCGACGAGGGTGACCACCTCGCCGGCGGCGACGTCCAGGCTGACCTCCCGCAGCACCTGCGCCTCGCCGTACCAGGCGGACAGGTTCTCAATGCGCAGCATCGGCGGCTCCCAGATAGGCGGTGATCACGCGCTCGTCGGCGCGCACCTGCTCGTACGGGCCCTCGACGAGGACCTTGCCGGCCTGTAGGACGGTGACGGTGTCGGCGAGCCGCCCGACAACGCTCATGTTGTGCTCGACCAGCACCACCGTCCGGCCCCGCCGGACCCGCGCGACCAGCTCGACGGTGCGGTCGACGTCCTCCAGGCCCATCCCGGCGGTCGGCTCGTCGAGCAGCAGCACCTTCGGGTCCAGGGCGAGGGCGATGGCCAGCTCCAGCGCCCGCTTGCGCCCGTACGCCAGCGCCTCGGCGGGGGCCTCGGACAGCTCGGCCAGCCCGACCATGTCGAGCAGTTCGCCGGCCCGGTCGGTGTAGCGGCGCATCAGCTTCGCCGAGCGCCAGAACCGCCAGCCCAGCCCGCTCGGGCTCTGAAGCGCCAACTCGACGTGCTCCCGCGCGCAGAGCTGCGGGAAGAGGCTGGTGATCTGGAACGACCGGGCCACGCCGAGCCGGGCGACCCGCTCGGGGGGCAGCCCCGTCACGTCGCGGCCGGACAGCTCGATGCGCCCGCCGCTGGGCCGCAGGAAGCCGGTGAGCAGGTTGAACAGGGTGGTCTTCCCGGCGCCGTTCGGGCCGACGAGCGCGTGGACGCTGTCCGCCGCGATGTCGAGGTCGACCTCGTCGACCGCCCGGAAACCCCGGAAGTCACGGGTCAGCCCGCGGGCCGACAGGAGCGCTTGCCCGGCCATCGCCTACTCCTTCGTAGGTCCGGCGACGACCGGATCGGTGACCGGGGTCACATGGCCGTCGCGTGCTGGAAACCTACGGCGGCGTCGCGATGTCGAACTATGTCGATGGCAGCCACATTCTGGGACGCCCGACCGTGCGGGAACTCCACCCCGCCGCCCGGCCACCCCGCCCGCCGGCATCGACGGCGGTGACTGTCGAGCCACGGCCTACCACGTCATGTGGGCGCGCCACGGCCGCGCCCCACCTGCGTTTTGCCTTGACCGGTGCCCCTAGGGTGATGGCCCCCTCCTGCGAAAGGTGCCGAGCGAAATGCCCTTCGGCTTCACTGTTGCGATCATCTTCGCCGTCGGCCTGGCGATCTCCGGCCTGCTGGCGCTCGCCGCTCCGAACAGGTCGACCAAGCGGACCGCCACCCTGGCGGCGCTCGGCTGCCTCGTCGGCGCGGTCGTGTTCGTCGTCGGCTCCAGCGCCCACTCCGTGCCGATCCGCTCGGTCGGCATCGTCACCAGCTTCAACAAGCCGACGGGCAAGGTCACCGGCTCCGGCCTGAAGTGGGTCGCCCCCTGGCACAAGGTCGGCGAGTGGGACGCGGGCCGGCAGAAGTACGACCACATCGGCGGCGACCACTGCGTGCGGGTCCGCACCGGCACCCTCGCCGACGCCTGCGTCGAGGTGCTCGTCGAGTGGCAGGTCAAGCCGGAGAACGCGCCCAAGCAGTTCATGGACTACAAGGGCGACTTCGACAGCTTCCGGGGCCAGCGGGTGGGCGTGCAGCTCGACAGCGCCGTCAACGACGCCTTCGCCACCTACAACCCGCTGGAGAAGATCGACTCGGACACCGGCAGCCTGAACGTGGACCTGAAGCCCTTCGCCGAGAGCATCAAGACCAGCGCCGAGTCGCGGCTCTCCAGCGACGTCGACATCCTGTCGGTGACGATCACCCGGGTCAACCACGACGACAAGACCGAGGGCAACATCAAGGCCTTCCAGGACAAGCTCGCCCAGACCCGCAACCTGGAGCAGGACCGGAAGAACGCCGCCATCCAGAAGCAGATCACCGAGACCAACGCGAAGGTCGACAAGGTGTCGCGGTGCCTGGAGATCGCCGAACGCAACGGCAGCAACCCCGGCCTCTGCATCAACCCGGGGATCGTCACCGGCGCCAAGTGACGGTCGGCCGGCGTCGACCCCGCCCTTGGCCGCGCCCCGGCCTCAGCCGGTGAGCGCGTCCAGGGCGAGGTCGACGTCGGCCTCCGTGGAGTAGACGTGGAAGGACGCCCGCACCCGGCCGGCACGGACCGCCGCCCGGACGCCGGCCCGCTCCAGCCGCTCCGCCGCGCCCGGCACCTCCACCGCGACGATCGCGCTCTCCCCCGGCGGGCGGCCCAGCCCGGCGAGGAACCGGTTGGCCAGGGCGACGTCGTGGGCGTGCACGGCCGGCACGCCGATCTCGGCGAGCAGTTCCAGTGCGGGGGCCGTGCCGACCCAGCTGAACCACGCCGGCGAGATGTCGAACCGGCGCGCGTCGCCGGCCAGGCGCAGCGGCAGGCCGTAGTAGGAGGCGTGCGGGTCGTCCCCCGCGTACCAGCCGGCGGCGTCGGGGCGCAGCCGCTCCCGCAGCGCGGGCGCCAGGTAGGCGAACGCGGAGCCGCGCGGGGCCATCAGCCACTTGTACGCGCCGACCGCGACCACGTCGGCGAGGCTCGCGTCGAACGGCAGCCAGCCGCACGCCTGGGTGGCGTCGACCGCGACGAGGGCGCCGTACGCCCGGGCCGCCGCGACGATCTCGGCGTACGGGGCGACCGCGCCGTCGGCCGACTGCACCAGACTGAACGCCACCAGGTCGGTGTCGGCGTCGATCGCGTCGACGAGCCCGGCCAGCGGCACGGTGCGTACCCGCACGCCCCGCTCGACCTGCACCAGCCACGGGAAGAGGTTGGAGGTGAACTCGACCTCCGGCACCACGACGGTCGCGCCGGCGGGCAGGGCGGCGGCGACCGGGGCCAGCAGCTGCGAGACCGTGCTGCCGACCGTGACGTCGGCGACCGGCACCCCGACCAGGCCGGCGAAGGCGGCGCGCGACCGCTCGGTGGCCTGCCCCCAGCCCTCCCACGACGTGCGCCCGGCCCGCCAGTCGGTCAACGCCTCCTGCACCGCGTCCCACACCGGATCGGGCGGGAGCCCGTAGCTGGCGGTGTTCAGCCAACCCGGCTGCGACTGCCACAACTTCTGCGCCTGTGCGATCTCCACAACGCCGACGCTAGCCACTCGCGCCGCGTACCGGGACGGCCAATCCGGCGCTCGCGGCCCCGGGTGCTGGTTCAGGTCGCCGCGCGCAGGGCGTGCAGACCTCGTCGCACCTCGTCGAGCCCCCGGTCGAGGTCCCAGGTGGCAATCTCGTGCAGCGGGTGGCGCTCGCGCAGGAGCCGGACCAGTTCCAGGCCGACCAGGTAGCCGCAGCGGCGCGGCAGGTCGCCCCGGTGGTCGCTGTCGCGCATGAGGAACCAGGCGGCGTACCGGTCGAGGTCGGTGGCGTCCACGTCGGCGGCGATCCGGTGCAGGATCTCCGGCCAGCGGCGCCGGCAGTCGGCGAGCCACCGCCGGTGGGTGGCGCCCATCCAGAGGTGTTCGTCGTCCGGTCGTCGCGGGTCCAGCTCGGCCGTCACCTGGGTGGCCAGCCCCTCGGTGAGCAGCGCGTGGGCGACCCCGCGCTCCGGCCAGTCCCGGATGCGGGCCAGCCGGTCGTGCACCACGTGCGCCACCTCGTGCCGGACCAGCAGCTCGTCGTGCTCCGGCTCGCCGAGCCGCTCGACGGCGAGAAACAGGGCGAAGCGGCCCCGGAACTCGTCGGCCCAGCCGTTGGCCTGTTCCAGCCCGACCAGCAGGACGCAGTCGAGCGGTTCCCCGTCGCCCGGCCAGCCCATCGCCCGGCCCACCCCGGCGACCGTGGCGGGCAGCAGCGCGGCCAGCCGCTCCGCGCGCGCGGCGAACACCGCCTCATGCCCGTGCAGCCGCTCCAGGACGGCTTCGAGGTCGTCCACGCCGGACCAGTCGCCCCGGCGGTCCAGCGCCGCGTACAGGTCGCGGTGGGGCGCCAGGTAGTGCGTCCGCCACAGCTGCGCCCACCGCTGCCGGGGGACGTGCGCGGCGCGGCTCGCGTACGCCAGGAAGTCCGGCACCAGGTCGCGGACCCGCAGCGGGCTCGCGGCGGCCTCCCCGGCGGGCACGGTCATGCCCGCGATCATGCCGCATCCGCCGCGGGCCCGCTCGATCGTCAGTCGAGGCGGTCGGCGCGGTGAAGCAGGTACCGCCGCTCGACCTGGTTCGCCGTCAGGGTGGCCGCCTCGCGGTACCGCGTCGCCGCGCCTCGCGCGTCGCCGGTCATCTCGAGCAGGTGGGCGCGCACCGCGCGTTCCCGTTGCCGGGTCAGCGGTTCCCGGTCGAGCCCGAAGCGCCGGTTGAGGTCGTCGAGCAGGGCCAGCCCCCGGGCCGGCCCGTACGCCCGGGCCACCGCGACCACCCGGCTCAGCCGTACCGGCGCGGTGGGGTGCAGTCGTTCGAGCCACAGGTAGAGCGCCGCGATCTGCGGCCAGTCGGTGTTCTCCGGCGACCCGGCGTCGGCGTGCACGGCCGCGATCGCCGCCTGCAACTGGTAGGGGCCCACCTCGCGCCGGTGCCAGACGCTGTCGATCAGCGCGGTGCCCTCCCGGATGAGGTCGGGGTTCCACCGGGTCCGGTCCTGCTCGTCCAGCGGCACCAGCTCGTCGTCGCGGCCGGTGCGGGCGGCACGCCGCGACTCGGTGAGCAGCATCAGCGCGAGCAGGCCGGCGACCTCGGCGTCGTCAGGCAGGCTGGCGTGGAGCATCCGGGCCAGCCGGATCGCCTCGCGGGTCAGGTCCACGCGGGCGAGTTCGGCCCCGGCGGAGGCCGTGTAGCCCTCGTTGAAGATCAGGTAGAGGACCCGCGTCACCGCGGTCACCCGGTCGTGCCGGTCGGCGTCGGTCGGCGGGATGAAGCGGGCGCCGGCACGGGCCAGTTGCTGTTTGGCGCGGCTGATCCGGGTACCCATGGTGCCCTCGGTGGTCCCGTGGGCGTGCGCGATCTCGGCGGTCGTCAGACCCCCCACCGCGCGCAGCGTGAGCGCCACCTGGGAGCTGCTGCTCAGCGCCGGATGGCAGCAGAGCAGCAGCAGGGTGAGGCTGTCGTCGGTCTCCGGCGGAGGGGAGGCCAGCCGGGCGGGTTCCCGCATGGCCAGTTCGGCTGTTCCGGCTTCCCGCTCGCGTCGGCGCCGGGCCCCCTCGGAGCGGAGCAGGTCGACCATCCGCCGGTAGCCGATCCGGATCAGCCAGCTACGCGGGTTCTCCGGCACGCCGTCGACCGGCCACGCCCGGCTCGCGGCGAGCAGTGCCTCCTGCACCGCGTCCTCGGCGACGTCGAAGTGCCCGAAGCGCCGCACCAGCGCGCCGAGCACCTGCGGCGCCTCAGAACGCAGCAGGTGCTCGACGTCCGTGGGCACGCCGGCGTCCCCCTTCGTACCCGCGCCCGGGCCTGCGCCCGCAACGGGTGCGGGCCGGCGCGGAGGGGTCATGCCGTGAAGTCCTCGCCCATGATCGGCCGGATCTCGATGGGCTCACCCAGCGCCTCGACGATCCGCGAGGCGATCTCGACGGCCCGTTCCCGACTTGCCACGTCGATGACGGCGAAGCTGGCCAGGACCTCCTTCAGCTCGGCGAACGGCCCGTCGGTGGCGATCACACCGGCCGGGGTCGGGCGGACGGTGGCGCTGACCACGGGGTGGCCGAGGCCCTCGCTGCCGACGAGCTCGCCGGTCTCGGTCAGCTCCCGCTCGAACCTCTGGTACGCGGCGAACGCGGCCATCGCCTCCTCGGACGGGACATCGGCGGTCGCGCCGTCCCAGGCGGCGGCCGGCGTGTAACTGAGCAGCAGGTACTTCACGGGTTCTCTTCCTGGTCGGGCCTGGATCGACGGTACGTGGGGTCAGGCGGGACGGCGCAGGGACAGGGCGAGGACTGTCGTCCAGGTGAAGGCGACGAGTCCGTTCACGGCGATCTGGATGCTCATCCGGTCCGGCGACACGGGCAGCAGCAGGACGAGCGCGGCGAGGCTGCTCAGCACGGCCGGCAGCACGGCCCGGCGGCGCCCGCACCGCACGGCCAGCACGATGGCGGCGACGGCCAGCGCGGTGAAGGCGACGGTGGCCGAGGCCGAGTGCGCGACGCTGTGCCAGGACATCCGGTCGACCGGACCGTCGGGGGTGCCGGCCGGGAAGCCGTTCTCCGGATCCATGGTGAACAGGCCTGCGGCGACCAGGCCGACGCCGAAGGTCCCGACGAGGATCGGCAGCGCGCGCCGGCCGACCCCCTCGGTGAGGGCGCGGCTGATCCCGGCGGCCAGCGCCAGCCCGCCGAGGCCGGCGAGGACGAACGTCGTGATCTGGATCCAGCCGAGGCTGCCGGTGGCGAGCTGGCTGATCGGGTGCCGGGTGATGTCGAAGCCCTCCCGGGTCAGCATCTGGACGACGGCCGAGGCGAAGAAGACCGGTCCGGCGAGGGCACCGGCCAGCAGCAGGTGGTCGGAAGAGCGGCGGACGGCGGGGACGGCGAGGGTGGCCACGGGTTCCTCCTTGGTGGGTTCCTGCCGCTACCTCGTGGCCGGCCCAGGGATCTCGACACGGCCATGCGGTGATCGGGGTCACATCAGGCGCGTGTCGAGATCTTCCGGCCGCCTCCGAGGTACCGGCAACGACCCAGCAAGGAGGACGACATGTCTGAAACCCCTGAGCCGAGCGCCGACCTGACGGCCCTGGACCGCCTGGTCGGCACCTGGACGGTCACCGGCGGGGCCGAGGGAACCGTGACGTACGAATGGATGGAGGGCCGGTTCTTCCTGCTCCAGCGCGTCGCGCTCACCCAGTTCGGCCAGCCCGTCACCGGCCTGGAGGTGATCGGCAACCTGCGCCCGTTCGGCGAGCCGGTGGGCGCGGACGTGGTGTCGCGGTTCTACGACTCGACCGGCAACACCCTCGACTACGTCTACGAGCTGGCCGGCGACAAGCTGACGATCTGGGGCGGCGCGAAGGGCAGCCCGGCGTACTACGAGGGCACGTTCAGCGCCGACGGCACCACGGTCACCGGCGAGTGGGTCTACCCCGGTGGGGGCGGCTACCCCTCGACCATGACCAGGATCTGACCTCGACCCACCCCGCCGGCCAGGCTGGCCGGCGGGGTGGCGGCGTCAGCTGACGTTGGCGGGGCCGAGGACGCTCTTCAGGTCGCCCATCAGCGCGGTGGTGGCCGCCACCCGGAACGGCCCCAGCCGCAGGGTGGTGGTCCGGCCGCCGTTGAGCAGCTTGACGTGCACCTCGGTGTCGCCCGGATGCAGCACCAGGGTCTCCTTGAGCCGCTCCACCAGCGGCGGGGTGCACCGGTGCACCGGGATGGTCAGCGTGACCGGCTTGCTCCCCGGGGTGCTGCTGACGTCCGGCATGGACATGTCCATCGCCATGATGCGCGGGGTGTCGTCGCGCCGGTCCACCCGCCCCTTGACCACCACGATGGCGTCCTCGGCGATGTACTGCCCGATCACCTCGTAGGTGTTGGGGAAGAAGAGGGTCTCCACGCCGCCGGCGAGGTCCTCCAGGGTGGCCGACGCCCAGGCCCGGCCCTGCTTGGTGACGCGCCGCTGCACCCCGGAGAGGATGCCGGCGAGGGTCACCACGGCCCCGTCCGGAACGGTGCCCTCCTCCGACAGGGAGGCGATGGTGCAGTCCGCCGCCGCGCCGAGGACGTGCTCCAGGCCGAAGAGCGGGTGGTCGGAGACGTAGAGGCCGAGCATCTCGCGTTCGAAGGCGAGCTTGTCGCGCTTGTCCCACTCCCCGTCGCCGATGACCGGCATCACCGTGGTGCTGTTGGTCTCCGCGTCGCCGAAGCCGGCCCCGAAGAGGTCGTACTGGCCGACAGCCTCCTTGCGCTTGACGTCGGCGTACGCGTCGATCGCCTCCGCGTGCACCGTGAGCAGCGCCTTGCGGGAGTGTCCGAGCGAGTCGAACGCCCCGGCCTTGATCAGCGATTCGATGGTCTTCTTGTTGCAGACCACGGCGTCGACCTTCGACAGGAAGTCGTAGAAGTCGGCGTACTCGCCCTTCTCCTCCCGGCAGCGCATGATCGCGGCGACCACGTTGGCGCCGACGTTGCGCACCGCGCCGAGGCCGAACCGGATCTCCTTGCCGACGGGGGTGAACGGCCCGGCGGAGGTGTTCACGTCCGGCGGCAGCACCTGGATGCGCATCCGGCGGCACTCCGACAGGTAGAGCGCCATCTTGTCCTTGTCGTCACCGACGGACGTGAGCAGCGCCGCCATGTACTCGGCCGGGTAGTGCGCCTTCAGGTACGCCGTCCAGTACGACACCAGCCCGTACGCCGCCGAGTGCGCCTTGTTGAAGGCGTAGCCGGCGAACGGGACCAGCACGTCCCAGACCTTCTGGATCGCCTCGTCCGAGTAGCCCCGCTCCCGGCAGCCGTCCCGGAAGGGGATGAACTCCTTGTCGAGGATCTCCTTCTTCTTCTTGCCCATCGCGCGGCGCAGCAGGTCGGCCTGGCCGAGGGTGTAGCCGGCGAGGATCTGCGCGGCGCGCTGCACCTGCTCCTGGTAGACGATCAGGCCGTAGGTGGGCGCGAGGATCTCGCGCAGCGGCTCCTCCAGCTCCGGGTGGATCGGAGTGATCTCCTGGAGGTTGTTCTTGCGCAGCGCGTAGTTGGTGTGCGAATCGACGCCCATCGGGCCGGGCCGGTAGAGCGCCAGGACGGCGGAGATGTCCTCGAAGTTGTCCGGCTTCATCATCCGCAGCAGGGAGCGCATCGGCCCGCCGTCGAGCTGGAACACGCCCAGGGTGTCGCCCCGGGCCAGCAGCTCGTACGCGGCCCTGTCGTCCAGCGGCAACGCCAGCAGGTCCAGCTCCTTGCCGTGGTTGAGCTGGATGTTCTTCACCGCGTCGTCGATGATCGTCAGGTTGCGCAGGCCGAGGAAGTCCATCTTCAACAGCCCGAGCGACTCGCACGTCGGGTAGTCGAACTGGGTGATGATGACCCCGTCGGAGTCCCGGCGCATCAGCGGGATGTGGTCGATGATCGGCTCGGCGGACATGATGACGCCGGCGGCGTGCACGCCCGTCTGGCGGATCAGCCCCTCGATGCCCCGGGCGGTGTCGATGACCTTCTTGACGTCCTGTTCGGCCTCGTACATGCCCCGGATCTCGCCGGCCTCGGCGTAGCGGGGGTGCTTGGGGTCGAAGATGCCCTCCAGGGGGATGTCCTTGCCCATCACCGCCGGGGGCATCGCCTTGGTGATCCGGTCGCCCACCGCGTACGGGTAGCCGAGCACCCGGGCCGAGTCCTTGATCGCGGCCTTGGCCTTGATGGTGCCGAAGGTGGCGATCTGGGCGACCTTGTCCTCGCCCCACTTGTCGGTGACGTACTTGATGACCTCACCGCGCCGGCGCTCGTCGAAGTCGATGTCGACATCCGGCATGGAGACGCGCTCGGGGTTGAGGAAGCGCTCGAAGATCAGGCCGTGCGGGATCGGGTCGAGGTCGGTGATGCCCAGCGCGTAAGCGACCAGCGAGCCGGCGGCCGAGCCACGGCCGGGGCCCACGGCGATGCCCTGGTTCTTGGCCCACTGGATGAAGTCGGCGACCACGAGGAAGTACGACGGGAAGCCCATCTGGATGATGACGCCCAGCTCGTACTCGGCCTGCCTGACGTGCCCCTCGGGGATGCCGCCGGGGTAGCGCCGTTCCAGCCCGGCGAAGGTCTCCTTGCGGAACCAGGACTCCTCGGTCTCCCCTTCCGGGACCGGGAAGCGCGGCATCAGGTTGTGGAACTCGAACATCCCCGCGGGGTCGACCTTCTCGGCCACCAGCAGGGTGTTGCGGCAGCCCTCCAGCCAGAAATCGGAGTTGTCGACGGCGCGCATCTCGTCGGCGGACTTGATGTAGTAGCCGCTGCCGTCGAACCGGAACCGGTTCGGGTCGGCGACGTTCGCCGCCGTCTGCACGCAGAGCAGCACGTCGTGCGCCTCGGCCTGCGACTCGTGGGTGTAGTGCGAGTCGTTCGTGACCACCGGCGGGATGTCCAGCTTGCGGGAGATGTCGTGCAGCTCCTGGCGGACCCGGCTCTCGATGCTGATGCCGTGGTCCATGACCTCCAGGAAGTAGTTCTCCTTGCCGAAGATCTCCTGGTACCGCGCGGCGGCCTTGAGCGCCTCGTCGTACTGGCCCAGGCGCAGCCGGGTCTGCACCTCGCCGGAGGGGCAGCCGGTGGTGGCCATCAACCCGTCGGAGTTCGCGGCGAGCAGCTCCGCGTCCATCCGCGGCCACTTGACGAAGAACCCCTCCGTGTACGACCGGCTGGTGAGCTTGAAGAGGTTGTGCAGGCCGGTCTTGTTCTTCGCCCAGATGGTCATGTGGGTGTAGCCGCCGCTGCCGGAGACGTCGTCGCTCTTCTGCTCCGGCCGGCCCCACTTCACCCGCTGCTTGTGGAACCGCGACTCCGGCGCCACGTACGCCTCGATGCCGAGGATCGGGGTGACGCCGGCGGCCATCGCCTGCTTGTAGAAGTCGTTCGCGCCGTGCATGTTGCCGTGGTCGGTCATCGCCACCGCCGGCATGCCCTGCCGCTTGACCTCGGCGAAGAGGTCCTTCAGCCGGGCCGCCCCGTCGAGCATCGAGTACTCCGTGTGCACGTGCAGATGCGCGAACGAATCGCCCATGCGTGGCGCCCCCCGGGTCGGATCTTGGGTTGGTCGAGCTCGGACGGCCTACCCTATCGCCGCCGGGAAACGCGGCTCCAGACGCCGCGCGGACAGGGCCTGGCCGGGTGGCGCGCGTCTCTCCGCCGGCCCCGCCCCGCGCGCTCGGCGGGGCCCACGACGGCCTCCGGCAGTCGGTTCCCGGACTCGGGGCGCCCCGATCGGCGGCGGCGGCCGTAGCCTGGTCGGACGGTATCCGGCGAGCATTGGACGACCTGATGCCCCTCCCGGACGGTGTCGAGGAGCTGGTCGAGTCGGCGGCGCGCGGCGATCCCGCGGCGCTCGACGCGCTGCTGGTCGGGGTCCGCCCGGAGGTGCTGCGGCTCTGCGCCCGCCTGCTGCCGAACCGCCAGGACGCCGAGGAGGCGTGCCAGGACGCGCTGCTCGCGCTGGCCCGGGGCGTCGGCCGCTTCGAGGGCCGCTCGTCGTTCCACACCTGGCTGTACCGGCTGACGGCCAACCGGGCCCGCTCGACGTACCGGGTGCTGCGGCGGCGCTGGCTGGTGGAGGCCGACGGCGTGCCGCTGCCGGAGCCGGTGGACCCGCGCCGCACGAGCGTGGTCGCCGGCACCCGGCTGGACCTGCTCGACGCGCTCGACGCGCTGCGCCCCGAACTCGCCGAGGCGGTGACCCTGCGCGACGTCCTGGGGCTGGGCTACCGGGAGATCGCCGGCCTGCTCGGCGTGCCCGAGGGCACCGTCAAGTCCCGGATCCACGAGGCCCGCCGCCAGCTGCGGCACCGGCTCTCCGGTGAGCCCGCCGCCGGCGAGGGCCGGCGGTGACGGCGACGGGCCGCCGCCGAGGCTTCGGCGGCGCACGGTTCTCCGCCCCGCGGCTCGCCGGGATCGCGGTGGTCGCCGTGACCGTGGCCGTGCCGCTCGCGGGATGCGGCGGCGGGGACGCTCCCGTCTCCCCGCTGCCCGTGCAGGCGCCGGCCTCCCGCTCCCCCGGCCCGGCCCCGCCCTCCCCGTCGGCCCTCCCACCGTCGGCCTCCCCGCCGTCGCCGAGCACGCCAGGCCGTCCGCCGGGCACGTCGGCCGTCGTCCCGCCGTCCCGCCGGCCCCCGCCGGCCGCGCCCCCGACGACCGCCGCCGGGCGTACGCCGACCGCGACGCGCTCGCCGGGCGAGCTGCCCGGCACCTGCTTCGGGGCGGTACGCCACGACCTGGTGCTGGCCGAGACCGAGCTGGCGCTGGTGCGCTCGCTCTGCTTCGCGACCGGCGGGGTGCTGCGGATCATCGGCATCGGGCCGGGTGAGGTCGGCGTGGACCGGGAGGACCTGGTCTCCCGCAGCTACGAGGCGGGGGTGGTCGACATCCGGTTCGTCCGCCCCGGCACGGTGGACGTGCTGATCCCCCAGGGCGGTACGACGCACACGGTCACGGTGGTGGTGCGCTAGCACCGACGGAGGGCGGCGGTGCGCCGGCACGGGCGTACTCCCCCGTCGATGACGGCCCCCTCGATGGCGGGCTGACCAGCCGTTTCCCTAGGCTGGACCGTCATGACGGAGCGGAAGACGATCCTCGTGACCGGCGCCACCGGCAATCAGGGCGGCGCCACGGCCCGCCGGTTGCTCCAGGACGGCTGGCAGGTGCGGGCACTCGTCCGCGATCGGGCCAGGCCGGCCGCGCGCCTCCTCGCGGAGCAGGGCGCCACCCTGGTCGAGGGGGACATGGACGATGCCGGGTCGCTACGCGAGGCGATGCGCGGTGTGCACGGTGTCTTCAGCGTCCAGGCACTGGCACACACTCCGGACGGCCTCGCGGCCGAGGTCAGGCAGGGCAGGACGGTCGCCGACGTGGCCGGGGAGACCGGTGTCGCGCACCTGGTCTACAGCTCGGTGGGCGGCGCGGAGCGGCGGACCGGCATCGACCACTTCGAGACCAAGGCCGAGATCGAGCGGCACATCCAGGCGTCGGGCCTGCCCGCGACCATCCTGCGCCCGGCGTTCTTCATGAACAATCTCCTCCATTACGCCGACGCTGAGGGAGAACGGGTCCTGCGCCTCCAGGTCCTTCCCGACCGACCGCTGCAGATGATCGCCTCCGACGACGTCGGCCGCATCGCCGCGTACGCCTTCGCGCACCCCGCGGACCACCTCGGCACGCAGATCGAGATCGCCGGGGACGAGCTGACCTTCACCCGGGTCGCCGAGATCTACGAGGCGCTCACCGGCACCCCCACCCGCCTGGAACCGCAGCCGGTCGAGCACCGCATGTACGCCTGGTTCGCCGAGAGCGGATACCAGGCCGACATCGCCGGCCTGCGCAACCGGTTCCCCGGGCTGCTGACGTTCGAGGAGTTCCTGCGCGACCGCCTCGGCCGGGCGGCGGCGTCCGCTGGGCACGGGGACCGGGCCGGGGAGCCCGCGAAGCGGGGCGGGCCCCGGGAGAGCTAGTGCCTCGTTCCAGAGCGGTGTCCGTCGGTGGCGGATCCGCACGTACGACGCTGTCGAGCTGATGTCGCAGACGACTCACCGCCCCCTGGTGCCCCAGTAGTGGCCCCGACGACGCCTGATGTCACAGACGACTCAGCTCGACAGCGTCATCCGATCCTCCCGCCCGCGGACCGGCTCGGCGGCCACCGCCGCCCCACGCACCGCGGAGTACCCGCGCAGGGCTACCTGACGAGGCACTAGTCCACCCGCACCCCGGCCAGCAGCGTGTCGACGAAGTCGGCCCGGCTGCCGGCCGGGGGCGTGATCTGCACGTAGACCAGGCCGGCGCGACCGGGTGCGAGCCCGGCGGCCTCGACCACCTCGGGCCGTCCCCGGTCGCAGGTGAACCGGGCCACCACCCAGTCCACGCCCGCCTGTCGGGTACGGCGTACGGGCGCGGCGGCACACCCCGCGTGGGAACGCTCGGCGACGAAGCCCGCCGGGCTGGTGCGCGCGGCGATGCTGACGGAGAGCCCGACGAAGGCACCCGGCACGGTGGGGTCGGCCGCCCACCGGTGCGGGTCGGGCGACATCACCAGGGCGGGTTCGAGCCGGCCGTCGGGTCCGTACCGTCCGGCCCAGCCGGTGCCGGTGGCCCGCCACCCGGGCGGCAGCGCGACGGTGACCGGCCCGCTCGTCCAGCTTCCGGCGTCCCGCCGGCCCGTCGTGTCGTCGCCGGCGGTGGACAGGGCCGCCAGGAGGGTCAGGGCCCCCAGCGCCAGCGCGCCGAGCCGCCGCCGGGCGACCGGCCGCCCCGCCGTGCGCGCCCGGAGGGCCGGATGCCTGACCGTCCCGTCGGCCGGCACGGGAGCGGCCGGCACCGGAGCGGCCGGCACGGGAGCGGCCGGCACGGGAGCAGCCGACGCGGAGGCGGCCGGGGCGGGGCGGCGCAGGGCGGCGCGGAAGGCGGTGGCGTCCGGGTACCGGTCCGCGGCCCGGGGCGCGGTGGCCCGCCGTAGGACCTCGGCCACCTCCGGCGGGGCGCCCCCACCCGCCCCGCCCGCCGCCTGGGCGACGGCGACGGCACCGGGGGCGGCAGCGACGTCGGGGGCCGGGGCGAGGAGGCGGAGGCCGAGCCGGCCCAGCGCGTACACGTCGGCGCGGGTGTCGACGATGGCGAACGGGTCGTCCTGCTCCGGGGCCATGTAGCCGGGGGTGCCGGCCCGGGCGGTGAGACCGGAGGCGGCGGCGAGGGCCTTGGCCAGCCCGAGGTCGGCGATCAGCACCCGCTCGCCGTCCGGGCCGGAGCGGAACAGCACGTTGCCCGGGCTCAGGTCGCGGTGCACCACGCCGTGCTGGTGCAGGACGGCGACGCCGGCGGCGATCTCGGCCAGCAACTCCAGGGCGGCGGGCGCCGGCACCGGCCCGGCCGCCAGCCGGTCGCGCAGGCTGCCGCCGTCGGCCCAGGTCAGCACCGAGTACGGCCGGCCGTCGGCCAGTTCGCCGACCGCGTGGACGCGGACCAGCCGCTCGTCGTCGAGCTGGCGCAACAGGCGGGCCTCGTCCAGGAAGCGCTCCCGTACGCGCAGGTCGTGGTGCCAGTTCTCGGCCAGCACCTTGATCGCCACCCGGGAGTCGAGCACCGGGTCGTGGGCCAGCCACACCGTCGCGAACGACCCCGTGCCCAGCAGCCGCTCGACCCGGTAGGGCCCGATCCGCCCCGGACTGGTCACCGCACCACCCCCGACACCGGCACCGCCGGTCGCCGTTCCGCCTCGACAGTAGACGGCGCAGCGGGCCGGGGGCAGCCCGCGCGGGTCGGCGCGTCGGGCGGGCCGGGGCGCACCGGTCGGGGCCTGCCGGTCGGGGCCTGCCGGTCGGGCGCACAGGTCCGGGCGCACAGGTCCGGGCGCATCGGTCGGGAAGCCGACGAACCGATCCGGCCGGACGGGTGACCAACAAGACAAGGACACCCGCACTCCGGAGAAGGAGATCCCCGTGCACCGTCTCTCGTACACCGTCGTCACCGCCCTGCTGGCCACGGCCGGGCTCGTGCCGATCACCATGGCGGCACCGGCCGCCGCCGCGCCCAGGCCGGCCGCCGTCGCCGGGAACCTGTCCGAACGGACCGACGGCCACCTCGGCGCGGGTACGGACGGCGCCGCCCGGCCGGCCGCCGCCGACCCCGACGAGGTCCGGCTCATCAGCGTCCGGGGCGCGGGGCCGTTCCGGATCGGGGCCCGTCTGGCTCGCCTCACGGCGGCCGGCCTCATCGACTGGATGGTTGCCGGCTGCGACGGCACGGTCCATGCCGGCGTCACCGGGGCCTGGGCGGGGAAGATCCTGCTGGCCTTCCGCGACGGGCGGCTGGTGGAGGTGGGCACCGCCACCGCGCCGCCGCGCACGCCCGCCGGGGCGGGGGTGGGCATGTCCTTCGCCGCCCTGGAGGAGATCTACGGCCCGCGGGGCTCGATGATCCGCAACGACGCGGACGACGCCTCGGCCTATCTGGTGCGCGTCGGTTCCCGGGTGGAGCTGTTCACCGGCCACCCGATCCGGCCGGGGGTCGGCTACCTCCAGGTCGGGCCGGCGTCCGTCGTCGAGCGCGGTTTCCGGGAGGGCCGGTCCTGCTGAGCGACCGGCACCCACGGCGGCGGATCCCTCCGAGGGGATCCGCCGCCGTCCGTTTCGCCCGAACACACTAATGTTGCCGCGCACGATGATGTAGCGCTGGACGATAGTGTGTGGCACACAGTATGGTGTGACGCATGGTTAGCGATGAGATCCTGCGAACGCACCTCCAGGAGTTGCGTCGGGGCACCGTGGTGGTGGCGAGCCTCGTCGCGCTGCGCCGTCCCGACTACGGTTACGCGTTGCTGCAACGCCTCTCCGACCACGGCTTTCCGGTCGACGCCAACACGCTCTACCCGCTGCTGCGGCGGCTGGAGGAGCAGGGGCTGCTGACCAGCGAGTGGAACACCGAGGAGAGCCGGCCACGCAAGTTCTACCGGACCAGCGAGGAGGGCGAGTCGGTGCTGGGCCGGCTCCTCACCGACCTCGCCACAGTGCAGACCTCCCTGACCGGGCTGATCGAAGGAGCCGACCGATGACCACCCTGACCGACCGATACCTCGCCGCGACCCTGCGCTCGGTGCCGGTCGCGCGCCGCGCGGAGATCGCCACCGAGCTGCGCGCCTCGATCGCGGACATGGTCGAGGGCCGTACGGCCGGCGGGCAGGACGCCGTTGTCGCCGAGCGGGAGGTGCTCACGGAGCTGGGCGACCCGGACAAGCTCGCCGCCCGCTACGCCGACCGCCGGTTGCAGCTCATCGGCCCGGCCTACTACCTGGCCTGGTCGCGGCTGATGAAGTTGCTGCTCAGCTTCATCCCGGCCCTGGTCGGCGTGCTGGCCGGCCTGCTCAGGGTCGCCGACGGCGGCAACGCGGGCGAGGGGATCGGCGCGGGCATCACCACCGCCTTCCAGGTGGCCGTCCAGATCGCCTTCTGGGTGACCGTGGTCTTCGCGGTGCTGGAGCGCACCAAGACCCCCCTGCACCTGCCCGCGTGGAGCGTCGACCAGCTTCCGGAGGACACGACCGACCGGCAGATCACCCTCACCGACATCGCCGCCTCGGTCACCTTCCTGGCGCTGGTCATCGCCTACCTGCCGATGCAGCACTTCCGCTCGTTCGTGCCCACCGACGACGGCGAGAACCTGCCGATCCTCGACCCGGCGCTGTGGAGCTTCTGGCTGCCGTTCCTGATCGCGGTGCTGGTGGCCACGATCGGCCTGGAGTTCGCCAAGTACCGGGTCGGGCGCTGGACCTGGCCGCTGGTCGCGGTCAACGCGGTGCTCGGTTTGGCGTTCGCGGCGCCGGTGGTCTGGCTGATGTCGACCGACCGGCTGCTCAACCCCGAGTTCGTGGCCCGCTTCGAGTGGCTCGGCGAGGGCGACAACCTGAACATGGTGGCGACGGCCGTGATCGCCGGCACGGTGCTGGTGACGCTCTGGGACATCCTCGACAGCGCCGTCAAGACGTGGCGCAACCGCACCTGATCCACCACCGTCACGGCCCGGCGCGCCACGCGTGCCGGGCCGTGACGCGTCCGGTCCGCGACGGGCCGGGCCGCCCCGGCCGGGTGCCGGATCGGCGGTGCCCGGCGGGATGAGATCCTGACCTGGATGAACAGCGACACCGACGAGGACTGGCGGCGCCCGGGGCCCACCGCGGAGCAGCGCCGGCTGGACGTCTACATCGGGCTGGCCGCGACCGTCCTGGCGCTGTTCAGCCTGACCCTGGCCCGCAGCGCCGGAGCGTTCCTGCTCGGCCCGCCGCCGTCGGTCCCGGAACAGATCTTCTGGACCGTCGCGGTGACCCTGCCGCTGATCTGGCGACGCCGGTTCCCCGCCGCCGTCACGCTGGTGGTCTCGATCGCGTTCATCGCCGCGCAGGCCCGCTCCGCCCCGGAGACGCAGCTCGCCTCGTGGGCGCTGTTCGCCGCCCTCTACACGTTGGGCGCGTGGGGCCGGGAACGACGGCTGTCCCGGCGGCTGCGGATCGGCGTCATCGCCACCATGTTCCTGTGGCTCGGGGTCTACTACGCGACCACCTACACCACCATCCCCCCGGACGCGTTCGCCCGCGCCGTCGGGCCCGTGCCCCCGTTGCTCGCGGCCATGGTGAACGGCGTGCTCGTCAACGGCCTCTACTTCGGGTTCGCGTACTTCTTCGGGGAGACGGCGTGGCTGGCCGCCCGGCGGCAGCACGAGGTGCAGGCCCGGGCCGAGGAGCTGCGCCGCTCGCAGGCCGAGGTCCGCGAGCACGCGGTGGTGGGCGAGCGGGTCCGCATCGCCCGGGAGCTGCACGACGTCGTCGCCCACCACGTGTCGGTGATGGGGGTACAGGCGTCCGCCGCCCGCCGGGTGTTCGACAAGGACCCGGTCAAGGCCCGCGCGGCGCTGAGCGCCATCGAGGAGACCGCCCGCACGGCCGTCGACGAGCTGCGCCGGATGCTCGGCCTGCTCCGCGCCCGCGACGGCGGCCCGGACCGCCCGGACCAGCCGGGACCGGCCGGAGTCGACCAGATCGCGGCCGTGGTCGAGCGCGCCCGCGAGGCCGGGCTGCGGGCCACCATGGGGGTGTACGGGGACCCGGCGCCGCTGCCGGAGTCGGTCTCGCAGGCCGCGTACCGGGTGGTCCAGGAGGCCGTGACGAACACGCTCAAGCACGCCGAGGGCGCGACCGCGCTCGACGTGCGCATCCGCTACCTGGCACACGAGGTGGAGGTCGACGTGACCGATGACGGACGGGCGACCCGCCCGGCGAACGCCGACGGGCTCGGCCTGGTCGGGATGCGCGAGCGGGTCGCCACCCACGGCGGCGCGCTGGAGGTCGGCCCGCGCGCCGGCGGCGGCTGGCGGGTACGGGCCCGGTTCCCGCTGCCGCTGCCGGTGGGGCGGCCCGCGTGAGCGCCGGCCAGGAGGCGCCCGGGACCGACCGTCCGGTCCGGGTGCTGCTCGCCGACGACCAGCACCTGGTCCGCACCGGCTTCCGGGTCATCCTGGAGGTGGAGGACGACATCGAGGTCGTCGGGGAGGCCGCCGACGGGGAGCGTGCCGCGAGCATGGCCCGGGCGCTGCGTCCCGACGTCGTGCTGATGGACGTCGAGATGCCCGGGGTCGACGGGCTGGAGGCCACCCGCCGGATCACCGCCGGGGAGGACGGGCCGGGCGGGCCGGCCGTACTGATCCTCACCACCTTCGACCGGGACGACTACCTGTTCGCCGCGCTGCGCGCCGGGGCCAGCGGCTTCCTGCTCAAGAACGGCACCCCGGAGGCCCTGATCGAGGCGATCCGGGTGCTCGCCCGGGGCGACGGTCTACTCGCCCCGGAACTCACCCGGCGGGTGATCGCCACCTTCGCCCGCCCCGGCGATCCCGGCCCGCCGGGCAGCCCGAGGACGGCTCCCGAGGCGGCGCTGCGGGACCTCACCCCCCGCGAGCGGGAGGTCCTGGTCCTGGTCGCCGGCGGCGCCAGCAACGCCGAGATCGCCGCCGAGCTGCACCTGGGCGAGGCGACGGTGAAGACCCACGTCAGCCGGGTGCTCGCCAAGCTGGGCCTGCGCGACCGGGTGCAGGCGGTGGTCTTCGCGTACGAGCACGGGGTGGTGCGCCCCGGCGGCTGACCCGGCTCCGCCATGAGGGGGACGTCGTGCTCGATCTCGGGGCGGACGGCGGGGCGCGGCCGGCGATCTAGCGTCGACGCCGTGACCAATGTGCTCCGCCTCGACGGCGTCGACCGCAGCTTCGGCGACCGGCGGGTGCTCCAGAACGTGTCCTTCGACGTGGCCGCCGGCCGGATGACCGGCTTCGTGGGCGGCAACGGCGCCGGCAAGACCACCACCATGCGGATCATCCTCGGGGTGCTCGCCCCGGACGCCGGCGAGATCACCTGGCAGGGCGCTCCGCTGAGCCGGCAGGCGCGCCAGCGCTTCGGCTACATGCCGGAGGAACGCGGCCTCTACCCGAAGATGAGCGTCCGGGACCAGGTGAGCTACCTGGGTCGGCTGCACGGGATGACCGCCGCCGCGGCGCGACGCAACACGGACGCGCTGCTGGAGCGGGTCGGGCTCGCCGAGCGTGGCGACGACCTGCTGGAGACGCTGTCGCTGGGCAACCAGCAGCGCGCGCAGATCGCCGCCGCCCTGGTGCACGACCCCGAGGTGCTGGTGCTCGACGAGCCGTTCTCCGGGCTCGACCCGTTGGCCGTGGACACGGTCGTGGCGGTCCTGCGGGAGCGGGCCGCCGCGGGCGCGCCGGTGCTCTTCTCCAGTCATCAGCTGGACGTCGTCGAGCGGCTCTGCGACGACCTGGTGATCATCGGGGGCGGCGTGATCCGGGCCGCCGGCAGCCGCGAGGAGCTGCGCGCGACGTACACCGTGCCCCGGTACGAGCTGGTGGTGCAGACCGACGCCGGCTGGCTGCGGGACCAGCCGGGGGTGACCCTCGTCGACCTGGACGGCGCGCGCGCCGTGTTCGACCTCGCGCCCGGCGCGGACGAGCAGCCGGTGCTGCACGCGGCACTCGCGCGCGGCCCGGTCCGCGCGTTCCGCCCGGTCAGCCCCTCCCTCACCGAGATCTTCCGAGAGGTCGCCCAGTGAACACGATGCAGGCCACCCGGCTGGTCGCCGGCCGGGAGATCCGGGTCAAGCTGCGCGACCGCACCTTCCTGTTCAGCACCCTGTTCTTCCTGCTGATCGCCGCCGCCGCGACCATCCTGCCGCCGCTGCTCTCCGGCGGCCCGTCGAGCGTGGCGGTGACCGCGTCGGCGGCCGGCCCGCTGCGCGAGGCGGGGCTGGAGGTCCGTACGGTCCCCGACGACCGCGCCGCCGAGCAGGCCGTACGCGATGGCGACGTCGACGCCGCAGTGGTCTCCGGGCCGGCGGTGCTGGCCATGGACGAGGCCCCCGACGACGTGGTGGCGGCGCTGAGCACGCAGCCCGCGGTCCGGCTGCTGGACCCCGACGTGGTGGACCCGGTGGTGGCCTTCCTGGTGCCGTTCGCCTTCGCGTTCATCTTCTTCGTCACCTCGCAGACCTTCGGCGTGCAGATCGCGCAGAGCATCGTCGAGGAGAAGCAGACGAGGATCGTGGAGATCCTGGTCGCCGCGGTGCCGGTACGGGCGTTGCTGGCCGGCAAAATGATCGCCGGCACGGTGCTGGCCCTCGGGCAGATCGCCCTGGTCGCCCTCGTCGCCCTGGTCGGTGTGCAGTTCGGCGACAGCGGCGGGCTGCTCTCGCTGCTGGCCCCGGCGATCGGCTGGTTCCTGCCGTTCTTCCTGCTCGGCTTCGTGCTGGTCGCGGCCATGTGGGCGGCGGCCGGCGCACTGGTGAACCGACAGGAGGACATCGCCGGCGTGTCGACGCCGGTGCAGCTCGCGGTCATGCTGCCGTTCTTCGCGGTGATCTTCCTGAACGACAACGCGACGGCCATGCGGGTGCTGTCCTACGTGCCGTTCTCCGCGCCGACGGCCATGCCGTTGCGGCTGTTCACGGGGGACGCGGCCGGCTGGGAGCCGCTGGTGTCGCTGGCCCTGCTGCTGGTCGCGGCCGCCGCGTTCGTGGCCGCCGGGGCCCGGGTGTACGAGGGCTCGCTGCTGCGCACCAACGGCCGCACCTCGGTGCGGACGGCGTGGCGGTCGCGCGAGAAGACGCTGGGCTGAGCGCCGGCGCCGGCGCGGCACAAGCGGCCGGCGGCGATCAGCGGGACGGTGGGACCGTGTCCCAGCCGGGCGGCAGGGCCGGCACCGGCCAGGCCGGGTCCGGACGCCAGGTCGACCAGGCCTCGTCCCACCAACGCTCCCCCGCGTCGAGCAGGGCGGCGATCCGGTCGCCCTCGGCCCGGATCGCGTCGGCCATCCCCGGGTAGCGCCCCTCTTCCAGGCGCTGGGCGAACATCTCCACGTCCTTCCAGACGTAGCGGTCGGCGCCGGCACCCCACCAGAGGTCCAGCTCGTGGTCGAGGGTGTCCACGCCGACCGGGGTACGCCGCACCGGCTCCTGGAGGTTGAAATACCACCCGGCGAAGGCGCGCCGCGGGCCGGTCCAGAAGACGTCCACGGAGTGCGCCTCACCCGGGCGGTGCAGCATCAGCTTGCCGTGCCCGCTCCACGCCCGGTGCCCGGCGACCTGCCACGGGTGCCGCCCGCACCGGACGCCGCCGGCCTCGGGGAAGCCGAACTCCGCGCCCGGGGGCAGGTAGAGCACGAGCAGGTCGGGCGTGTCCTCGACGCAGATCGTCGGGCAGCCGAACCACACCTCGCCGTGCAGGATCTCGCGCCGGACCACGACGTCGCCCGGCGCGAACCGGCCGCCGTCGCCCGCCCCACCATCGTCTCGCTCCGCCCGGCCCGAGTGGTCCACGCCCCGCAGCCTAGCCAGCGCCGGGCGGCGCACCCCCGACCGCGGACCCGGCGAGTCCGGCGAAATCGGTCGCACGTCGGACAGCACGCGCCCGCGCGCTGCGACACGGGGGCCGCCGCCTCCCGCCGCCGGCTCCCGGTCGGTGCCGGGAGTCGACGGCGGTCGCGGCGGTGCCGGCCCGCGCGCCGGGGACGCCGGGATCAGCCGACGGCCTCCATCACCTCGTCGCTGACGTCGAAGTTCGCGTAGACGTTCTGCACGTCGTCGCAGTCCTCCAGGACGTCGATCAGCTTGAAGATCTTGCGGGCGCCCTCCTCGTCGAGGGGGACGTTGACGCTCGGGATCAGCGACGACTCGGCCGACTCGTACTCGATGCCGGCATCCTGGAGCGCGGTGCGCACGGCGATCAGGTCGGTCGGCTCGGAGACCACCTCGAACGCCTCGCCCAGGTCGTTGACCTCCTCGGCGCCGGCGTCGAGGACCGCCATCATCACGTCGTCCTCGGTCGTGCCGGCCTTGGGGACGAGCACGACGCCCTTGCGGGAGAACATGTACGACACCGAGCCCGCGTCGGCGAGCGAGCCGCCGTTGCGGGTCAGCGCGGTGCGCACCTCGGTGGCGGCGCGGTTGCGGTTGTCGGTGAGGCACTCGATGAGCATCGCCACGCCGTTGGGGCCGTAGCCCTCGTACATGATGGTCTGCCAGTCGGCGCCGCCGGCCTCCAGACCCGAGCCGCGCTTGACGGCGCGGTCGATGTTGTCGTTGGGGACCGAGTTCTTCTTCGCCTTCTGGATGGCGTCGTAGAGCGTCGGGTTGCCGGCCGGGTCACCGCCGCCGGTGCGCGCGGCGACCTCGACGTTCTTGATCAGCTTGGCGAACATCTTGCCGCGCTTGGCGTCGATGACCGCCTTCTTGTGCTTGGTCGTCGCCCACTTTGAGTGGCCGGACATCTGCTACCTCCGTTGCTACCCGCCGTCTGCATCGACCGACCGCGCACGCCCCCGCTCCCGCCGGCGCACGCGGTGGTGCCGGGCAGCCCTGCGGGAAAGCCGTGGACGGGCAGCTGGCCCCGCCGAATCTCGGCAATCCTACCGACGCCCGGCGGGTCGCTGTCACCGCGCCGCGCGCCGCCGCCCCGCCCCGCCACTCAGCGGGACGCGCGGACCATCGCCACGAAGTACGCGTGCACCCGCGCGTCGCCGGTCAGCTCGGGATGGAACGAGGTGGCCAGCAGGTTGCCCTGCCGCACCGCCACGACCCGCCCGGCGGCCGGGCCCTCGGTCACCGTGCCGAGCACCTCGACGCCGTCGCCGACCCGCTCGACCCACGGCGCCCGGATGAACACCGCGTGGAACGGGCCGCCCTCGACCCCGGTGACCCCCACCGGCGCCTCGAACGAGTCGACCTGCCGGCCGAACGCGTTGCGCCGTACGGTCATCTCGATGCCGGCGAAGCCGCGCTGGTCGGGCCGGCCGTCGAGGACCTCGGTGGCCAGCATGATCATGCCGGCGCAGGAGCCGTAGACCGGCATGCCGTCGGCGATGCGCTTGTCGATCGGCTCGCGCAACTCGAAGATGTCGGCCAGCTTGCTGATCGTGGTCGACTCACCGCCGGGGATGACCAGCCCGTCCACCGCGTCCAGCTCCCGCGCACGGCGTACCGGGCGGGCGACCGCACCGGCCTCGGCCAGCGCGGCGACGTGCTCGCGGACGTCCCCCTGAAGGGCGAGCACGCCGATCACGGGTGCGTCGCTCATCTGCCGTTCCTCTCGTAACGAACGTGCCGGCGCGGTTGCTGTGTAAGGAAGGGCACCTTCCTATGCACCAGGCGACAGGAAGGTGCCCTTCCTGACAGCTCACCAGCCGCGCTCGGCCAGGCGGTGCGGCTGCGGGATCTCGTCCACGTTGATGCCGACCATCGCCTCGCCCAGGCCCCGGGAGACCTTGGCCAGCACGTCCGGGTCGTCGTGGAAGGTGGTGGCCTTGACGATCGCGGCGGCGCGCTGCGCGGGGTTGCCGGACTTGAAGATGCCGGAGCCGACGAAGACGCCCTCGGCGCCGAGCTGCATCATCATCGCGGCGTCGGCCGGGGTGGCGATGCCACCGGCGGTGAAGAGCACCACCGGCAGCTTGCCGCTCTCGGCGACCTCCTTGACCAGCTCGTACGGCGCCTGGAGCTCCTTGGCGGCCACGAACAGCTCGTCGGTCGGCAGCGAGCTCAGCCGGCGGATCTCCTGGCGGATCCTGCGCATGTGGGTCGTGGCGTTGGAGACGTCACCGGTGCCGGCCTCGCCCTTGGAGCGGATCATCGCCGCGCCCTCGGTGATCCGGCGCAGCGCCTCGCCGAGGTTGGTCGCCCCGCAGACGAAGGGGACGGTGAAGGCCCACTTGTCGATGTGGTTCGCGAAGTCGGCCGGGGTCAGCACCTCGGACTCGTCGACGTAGTCGACGCCGAGCGACTGGAGGATCTGGGCCTCCACGAAGTGACCGATCCGGGCCTTGGCCATGACCGGGATGGAGACGGCGTTGATGATGCCGTCGATCATGTCGGGGTCGCTCATCCGGGACACCCCGCCCTGGGCGCGGATGTCGGCGGGCACCCGCTCGAGCGCCATCACCGCGACGGCGCCGGCGTCCTCGGCGATCTTGGCCTGCTCGGCGTTGACCACGTCCATGATCACGCCGCCCTTGAGCATCTCGGCCATGCCGCGCTTGACGCGGGCGGTGCCGGTGACGGGGCTGGCGCTAGCGTTCTGGGCAGTGGTTTCGGGCACGGGTCATCGCTCCTCGAACGTGCTCGGGGGGTGGCTGCGGAAATGCTACGACGGCTCCAACGCCGATCCGACAGCCAATCAGACCCACGGTGGCCTGCACTGTGGCAGCCATCACCGGCCCCGCGTGGTTCCTCCCCACCTGCCCCGCTGCTCCCGGATGCGAGGTCCGTCCCCTCCCCGCCCGCGATGCTTCCCCGCGGGGACGCCCGCTGGGGGTCAGGTGGCGGGGACGTCAGCCGGGACGGTCAGGGTGGGGTCGTCGATGTCGAAGTAGGTCGGCCACGGCCGGCGGCGCCCCATCCGCAACAGGCGCACCAGCGGGCGGCCCCGCGCCGCGCGGGCGTCGCGGACCAGGTCGGTGTGCACCTGGCGGGCCAGGGCGAGCCGCCGGCTGGCGCCGATCACCGCCTCGCAGCCCGGATCCGCCGGGTCCAGCTCCACCGCCCGCAACTGGCGGGTGAGGTCGTTCTCGGCGGCCTCCCGCTCGTCGGGCTCGGCGTCCAGCGCGATCCGCGCCGCCGCGTACAGCTCGACGCCGTAGCGGCGCTCGGCCAGGACCGCGGCGGCCGCCGCCCGGCGCAGCAGGTGGGCCTCCAGGGCGCGGGCCGCCAGCTCGGCCCGCGCGTGCAGCCGGGCGACCCGGCCGGCGGTCCAGACGAGGTACGCCGCCACCAGCCCGACGACCAGGGTCGCGAGCACCACCCACCACACGCCCGACATCGTCTAGTCCAGCCCCACCCATTCGGTGTCCATGACCCGCCCGTCGGTGGCCTCGATCGCCGCCGCGTACACCTCCAGCACCCGCCGGGCGACCACCGGCCAGTCGAAGGTGGCCACCACCTGGTCGCCGCAGGCGGTCAGCGCGGCCCGGGCGCCGGGATCGTCGAGCAGGTCGGCGAGGGCGGTACGCAGCGCGGCCGGGTCCCCGGTCGGGAAGAGCCGGCCGGCCCGACCCCCGTCGAGCACCCGGCGGAACGCGTCGAGGTCGCTGGCGAGGACGGTCGTGCCCGCCGCGAGCGCCTCGGTGAGGATCATCCCGAACGACTCGCCGCCGGTGTTCGGCGCCACGTAGAGGTGCACGCTGCGCAGCATCCGCGCCTTGTCCTCCTCGGAGACCAGCCCGAGGAAGGTCACCCGGTCCCGCAGGTCGGCCGGGAACCGCCCGAACAGGTCGTCCGCGTCGCCGGGCCCGGCCACCAGCAGCCGCAGCCCGGGCCGCTGCCGGGCCAACTCGACGAAGGCGTCGCGCAGGATCGGGAAGCCCTTGCGGGCCTCGGTGAACCGGCCGAGGAACCCGATCGCCCCGTCGCGGCCCGGCGGGCACTCCCCCGGCCAGCCCGGCAGGGGCTGCGCGTGACTGAACTTCGCGACGGCCACCCCGTTGGGGATCTCCACCGCCCCGCCGTCCATGTGCTCGACCTGCACCTTGCGCGCCAGGGCGCTCACCGCGATCCGGGCGGTGATCCGCTCCAGCACGATCTGGAGCACGCCCTGCGCGGCGGCCAGCGCCCGCGACCGGGTCATCGCGGTGTGGAAGGTCGCCACCACCGGGCCACGCGCGGAGAGCACGGCCAGCAGCGACAGGCTCAGGGTCAGCGGCTCGTGCACGTGCAGCACGTCGAACTCGCCCCGGATGATCCACCGCCGCACCCGCGCGGTGGAGACCGGGCCGAAGGCGATGCGGGCCACCGAGCCGTTGTACGGCAGCGGCAGGGCCCGTCCCGCCGGCACCACGTACGGCGGCAGCGGGGAGTCCTCGTCGGCCGGGGCGAGCACGCTCACCTCGTGCCCGAGCCCGATCAGCGCCTCGGCGAGGTCCATGACGTGGTTCTGCACTCCACCGGGCACGTCGAAGGAGTACGGGCACACGATGCCGATGCGCACGTGCAAACGCCTCCCTTACGCCTGTCCGGCGGCCGGGGAGGGCAGAGTCGCGTCGCCGCCCCTGCCGTGCTGGTCCAGCCACATCCGCTGCAACATGTGCCAGTCTTCCGGATGCCGGGCGATGCCCGCCGCCAGACCGTCGGCGATCCGCTGGGTCAGCGACCGGACCCGCTGGTCGAGCGGGCCCTCCTCGGGGCCGGGCAGCGGCAGCGGTCCCTCGATCGAGGCGCACGCCGCGTCCGCCTCGTACCACATCGAGGCGACGTAGAGCGGCGCTCCGGTGCGCAGCGCGAGCAGGGCCGGGCCCGGGGGCATCCGGGTGCGGTGACCGAAGAACTCGACCTCCACGCCCCGCGCGGAGAGGTCCCGGTCTGCCAGCAGGGGCACCACCGTGCCGGCCCGGACCCGGTCGACCAGTACGTCGAAGGCGTTGCGCTCGCCGCCGTGGGTGGGCAGGATCTCCATGCCCAGGCTCCGGCGGAAGGCGAGGAAGCGCTGGTAGACGCCCTCGGGCTTGAGCCGCTCGGCAACGGTGGTGATCGGCCAGCCGGTCGCCGCGACCCAGGCGCCGGCCGCGTCCCAGTTGCCGGCGTGCGGCAGCGCCACCACCGCGCCCCGCCCGGCCGCCACGTCGGCCGCGAGCTTCGCCTCGCCGTCGAGCCGGAACCCGGCCAGGATCTCCGCCCGGCTGAGCGCGGGCAGCCGGAACGCCTCCAGCCAGTACCGGGCGTACGAGCGCAGGCCACGACGGACCAGCTCGTCGAGCTCGGCCTCCGGCAGGTCGGGGCCGACCACCCGGCGCAGGTTCGCGCGCAGTCGGGCCGTACCGCCGCCGCCGCGACGGTGGGCGCGGTCGGCGCCCGCCCGGAACGCCGCCGCCGTGACGGACCGGGGCAGCGCGCGGATCACGCGCCACCCGGCGACGTAGCCGAGCTCGGTGAGGTTCACCGGCGCCGGCCCCCCGGCCCCGGCCGACCGGCGGGTGTCGCGCTCACCCCTGCCCGCCCGGGGTGTGCACCCGCTGGGCCTGGCGGTGGACGTGCGCCATCCGCTGGCCGACGGTGAAGATCGACACGGCGGCCAGCAGCCAGAGCGCGATCTCCAGCGCGGGCTTGACGTTGAAGCCGGTGAGCAGCCCGCCGACGCCGACGATGAGCAGCCGTTCGGTGCGCTCGGCGATGCCCACGTTGCAGGTCATGCCGAGCCCCTCGGCGCGGGCCTTCACGTAGGAGACCAGCCCGCCGGCGGCCAGGCAGAGCAGCGCGGCGGCGACGCCCGAGTACTGGTGCTGGGTGGCCAGCCAGTACGCCACCGCGCCGAAGACGGCGCTGTCGGCGACCCGGTCCATGCTCGAGTCGAGGAACGCCCCGAACTTCGTCGAGCCCCCGCTCATCCGGGCCATCGTCCCGTCGAGCAGGTCGGTGAGCGCGAAGAAGGTGACTATCAGGGCCCCGGCGACCAGATGACCGCGGGCACCGAAGCCGAGCGCGCCGACGAGCACCCCGAGGGTGCCCGCCACGGTGACCGCGTTGGGAGTTACGCCCGCTCGGAGCAGGCGGCGTGCGACCGGCTCGACGACACGGGTCATCCCCGCGCGGGCCGACACTTGGAAGATCTTCGCCATGGCGGTCCCACGATAACGGTCCGCGTAGCAGCAGCGGTACGGCCGGTCAGGCGACCCGCGGGGACGGAGCCTTGTGCCGACCCCGGATCGGGTGTGAGATCGAGGCAGGGAAGTGAGCCAGCTCACCCACCCGCCCGTTGATTACCCGCAAACCGGCACCACACCGGAGGATGTCGCCGCGGAACCCGACCGGGCCGCTTCCCCGTCGCGCGCGGCGGTCGCCACCAACCACGGCTGAGGGAGGTGCGCCCCATGGCGCAGAAGAGTCAGGAGAAGGGGGCCGCCGGCGGCGCGCCGGTGGTGACCGAGCCCGGCAGGATCCGCAACGTGGTGCTCGTCGGGCACTCCGGAGCGGGTAAGACGACGCTGGTCGAGGCGCTGCTCGCGGCGAGCGGCACGATCGGCCGGGCCGGCGACGTCGCCGACGGCACCACCGTCTGCGACCACGACCCGGCAGCCGTACGCCAGCAGCGCTCGGTGAGCCTGGCCTGCGCCCCGCTGCTGCACGACGGGATCAAGGTCAACCTGCTCGACACCCCCGGCTACGCCGACTTCGTGGGCGAGCTGCGGGCGGGGCTGCGGGCCGCCGACGCGGCGCTGTTCGTGGTCTCCGCCGTCGACGGGATGGACGCCGCCACCGCCGCCCTCTGGGAGGAGTGCGCGGCGGTCGACATGCCCCGGGCGGTCGCCGTGGCCCGGCTGGACCACCCGCGTGCCGACTTCGACGAGGCCGTGGCACTGTGTCAGCGGGTCTTCGGCGACAACGTGATGCCGCTCTACCTGCCGATGCTCGGCGACGACGGGATCTCCACCGTCGGCCTGCTCGGCCTGATCACCCGCCGGGTCTTCGACTACACCGCCGGCCTGCCGGCCGAGGTACGCGAGCCGGACCCGGAGCACCTGCCCGCCATCGTCGAGTCCCGCAACGAGCTGATCGAGGGGATCATCGCCGAGAGCGAGGACGAGTCCCTGATGGACCGCTACCTCGACGGCGAGGAGATCGGCACCGACGTGCTCGTCGACGACCTGGAGAAGGCGGTCGCCCGCGGCCACTTCTACCCGGTGGTGCCGGTCTGCGCCGAGACCGGCGTGGGGCTGGACGCGCTGCTGGAGGTGCTCACCGCCGGCTTCCCCTCGCCGCTGGAGCACGAGCTGCCGGCGGTCGCCGGGGTGGACGGCTCCCCCCGGCCGCCGCTGACCTGCGACCCGGACGGCCCGCTGGTCGCCGAGGTGGTCAAGACGACCGTCGACCGGCACGTCGGGCGGGTCTCCCTGGTCCGGGTCTTCTCCGGCACCCTGCGCCCCGAGCAGACCGTGCACGTCTCCGGGCACGGAATGGCCGAGCGCGGCCACCCCGACCACGACGCCGACGAGCGGGTCGGCCACATCTACACGCCGCTGGGCGCGAGCCTGCGCGAGGTGGGCGCCTGCGTGGCCGGCGACATCTGCGCGATCACCAAGTCGGGCAGCGCCGAGACCGGCGACACCGTCTCCGCCAAGGACGACCCGCTGCTGATCGCCCCCTGGGAGATGCCCGAGCCACTGCTGCCGGTGGCCGTCGCGGCCCGCAGCCGCGCCGACGAGGACGCCCTCGCGCGCAACCTGGCCCGCCTGGTCGCCGGCGACCCCACCATGCGGCTGGAGCGCAACCCGGAGACCCACCAGCTGGTGCTCTGGTGCATGGGCGAGGCGCACGCCGACGTGGTGCTGGAGCGCCTGCGCGCCGGCGGGGTGGAGCTGGACACCGAGCCGGTCCGGGTCGCGCTACGCGAGACGCTGACCGTCGCGGCAAAGGGGCACGGCCGGCACGTCAAGCAGTCCGGCGGCCACGGCCAGTACGCCGTCTGCGACATCGAGGTCGAGCCGCTGCCGCCCGGCGCCGGATTCGAGTTCGTCGACCGGGTGGTCGGCGGGGCGGTGCCGCACAACTACGTCCCCTCCGTCGAGAAGGGCGTACGCGCCCAGATGGAGCGGGGCCTGGTCGCCGGCCACCCGGTGGTGGACCTGCGGGTGACCCTCGTCGACGGCAAGGCGCACAGCGTCGACTCCTCCGACGCGGCCTTCCAGACCGCCGGCGCCCTCGCCCTGCGCGACGCCGCCGGGAAGGGGCAGCCGGCGCTGCTGGAGCCGATCGACGAGGTGGCGGTGCGGGTGCCCGACTCCTCGGTGGGCGCGGTGATGGGCGACCTGTCCGGCCGGCGCGGCCGGGTGCTCGGCACCGAGGCCGACCCCGAGGCCGAGGGGCGCACCGTGGTCCGCGCCGAGGTACCCGCCACGGAGCTGCTCCGCTACGCGGTCGAGCTGCGCTCCATGACGTCGGGCACCGGCACGTTCCGCCGCCACTTCGTCCGCTACGACCCGATGCCCGCCCACCTGGCAGACCAGCTCCGCAAGGAACACCCCACCCACCCCTAGCCACCGCCCCTCGCGGTCGATCATGCAGTTGTGGTGCCCCCTGAAAGGTGCGATTCGGGGCACAACGGCCACCACAAGTGCATGATCGACTCTCGTGAGGGGGTCAGGGGCGGGTCAGGGGCGGGTCAGGGGCGGGCGGTGGGGGGCAGGGGGCTCGGGTGGTGGGGGCGGTCGGCGTCGCGGAGGGCGGCCGAGCGCAGCGCGGCCAACTGGCGCTCCACCTCGGCGAACTGGTCGGCCGGCAGCGGACCCCGGCGCAGGGCCCCGGCGTTCTCCTCCACCTGGGCCACGGTGCGGCAGCCGGGGATCGGGACGGTGCGCTCGCTGCGCGCCCAGAGCCACCCGAGCGCGCCCTGGGCGAGGGTACGCCCGTCAGCGGTCAACGCCGCCCGCACGGCGGTGACACGGCGCAGCCACTCCGGCGCCGGCCGGCCGCCCCGGAACCACTCCAGCCAACCGGGGGCGACGCCGCGCACGTCGTCGCGGGGCAGCGTGGAGCCGGCCGTGTACTTGCCGGAGAGCAGGCCCATGCCCAGCGGTCCCCGGTTGACGCTGGCGAGGTCGTACTTGTCGCAGACGGCGAGCAGTTCGGGGGCGTCCCGGAGCACCGACAGCGTGTGCTGCACGGCGGTGGCGTGCCGGGCGTCCCGCCCGAACGCGGCGGCCCGGTCGGGGCGGTCGGTGCTCCAGCCGTACGCCCGGATCAGCCCTTCGGCGACCAGGTCCTCCAGGGTGCCGACGAGCGCCTCGGCCCGCGGCACCGGCAGGTCCGCCAGGTGCAGCTGGTAGAGGTCGATCCGGTCGGTGCCCAACCGGCGCAGCGAGTGTGCGACGGCCCGCCGCAGGTACGCCGGGGAGGTGTCCTCGCCGGTGGCCTGGCGGGTGGCCTCGTCGAAGGTGTAGCCCCACTTGGTGGCGATCACGGCCTCGTCGCGCCGGCCGGCGAGGGCCCGGCCGAGCACCCGCTCGCCGTGCCCGGCCCCGTAGGTGTCGGCGGTGTCGAAGAGCGTCACGCCGAGGTCGAGCGCGTGCCGGATCGCGCGGACCGACTCGTCGTCGTCGACGGCGCCCCAGCCCAGCGGCTGGCCGCCCTCGGCCCAGGGGCCGCCGATCGCCCAGCACCCCATGCCGAGGGCGCTGACCTCGATGCCGCTGCGGCCCAACGTCCGCGTCGTCACTGCCATCGCCAGATCGTGCCACCTCGCGCCCGACCCGGGGCGGGAAGTTTGCCGACGACACGACCGCAGCCGCCGACCGGCCCGGACCGACGCTTCGGGTCGGTCATCCAGGAGCCGGACGCGGGGAGCGGCGGGCGGAGCCGCACACCGTCACGGACCGCCGGAAAGAGCGAGGGTCGGTCTAGGTCGGCCAGGCCCGGGTGAACAGGTCGCGGGTGTCGGTGAGCAGTTGCGGCAGGACCTTCGTCTGCCCGATCACGGGCATGAAGTTGGCGTCGCCGCCCCAACGGGGCACCACGTGCTGGTGCAGGTGCGCGGCGATGCCCGCGCCGGCCACGCCGCCCTGGTTCATGCCCAGGTTGAACCCGTGCGCGTTGCTCACCTTGCGCACCACCCGCATGGCGGTCTGGGTGAACGCCGCCAGCTCGGTCGTCTCGGCCAGGTCCAGCTCGGTGTAGTCGGCCACGTGCCGGTAGGGGCAGACCAGCAGGTGCCCGGGGTTGTAGGGATAGAGGTTGAGCACCGCGAACGCGTGCTCGCCCCGGGCCACCACCAGGCTCTCCCCGGGCGCCAGCCCCGGGGCCCGGCAGAACGGGCAGCCGGCGGGCCGCTCGTAGCCGCCCTCGGGCCGGTCCTCCCCGGAGATGTAGGTCATCCGGTGCGGAGTCCAGAGCCGCTCCAGGCCGTCGGCCATGCCGCTGTCCATGTGCCGTTCCACCCCAGTCACGCCACCGATCCTACGTTCCCGGCGACGCCCGCTCCGGACGCCGTACGCCGGTCCGCGCCCGACCCCGACGCCCCCTGGGGCCCGGATCGCGTTCAGGGGGACGGATAGGGGGTGAAAGTTCTTGACGAACTGATGAACGTGAATGAAGAATCCATCCACAGACATCATCCCTTGTCGATGGGAGCCCATCGTGAGAACCGCATTCCGCCGCTTTGGCCGGGCGCTCGCCGCCTGCGCGCTCGCCGCCTCCACCGCCCTCGTGGGCGTGGTGGCGACCAGCAGCCCCGCACAGGCGGACGGCTGCTACACATGGGGGCGCGTCCTCGCCCAGGGCGCCACCGGCGAGGACGTCCGGCAGCTGCAGATCCGGCTCGCCGGCTACCCCGGGTACAACGCCCAGCTCGCCCTCGACGGTTCGTTCGGCCCGGCCACCCGGTCCGCCGTGATCCGTTTCCAGCAGGCGTACGGCCTGGCCGCGGACGGCGTCGCGGGGCCGGCGACCCAGAACCAGCTCTACGCGCTCCAGGACAACGACTGCACCCCGGTCAACTTCACCTACGCGGAACTCAACCGGTGCAACAGCACCTGGTCCGGTGGCGCGGTCTCCGCCAGCACGGCCAAGTTCAACGCGCTGGTGTCGATGTGGAAGCTCCAGGCCATGCGGAAGGCCCTCGGGAGCGTGTCGATCAACATCAGCAGCGGGTTCCGCAGCTACTCCTGCAACAGCGCGGTCGGCGGCGCCTCCAACAGCCGGCACCTCTACGGCGACGGCGTCGACCTGGTCGGGTCGCCCTCGTTCTGCCGGCTCGCCCAGCAGGCCCGCTACCACGGCTTCGGCAACATCCTCGGCCCCGGCTACCCGGGTCACAACGACCACACCCACGTCGGGGCGGTCGGCGGCTGGTCCGCGCCGAGCTGCGGGATCTGACACCTGACGACCCCGTGACGAAGGCCCCCCGCGCTGCGGGGGGCCTTCGGTGCGTCGCGGGTCAGGCGGCGGACGGGCCGACGTTGGTCCGGGAGCCGACCACGTCGAGCACGTGGGCCACGGCGTCGGCGACCGGCACCCCGTTGCGCTGCGAGCCGTCCCGGTAGCGGAACGAGACGGTGCCGGCGGCCACGTCGTCGTCGCCGGCGATCACCATGAACGGGACCTTCTGCTGCTGGGCGGTGCGGATCTTCTTCTGCATCCGGTCGTCGCCCGCGTCGACCTGGGCGCGGACGCCCTCGGCGCGCAGCGCGGCGACGAAGCCGTGCAGGTAGTCGGTGTGGTCCTCGCGGATCGGGATGCCGACCACCTGCACCGGGGCCAGCCACGCCGGGAACGCGCCCGCGTAGTGCTCGGTCAGCACGCCGAAGAAGCGCTCGATCGAGCCGAAGAGCGCCCGGTGGATCATCACCGGTCGCTGCCGGCTGCCGTCGGCGGCCTGGTACTCCAGCCCGAAGCGCTCCGGCAGGTTGAAGTCGACCTGGATGGTGGACATCTGCCAGGTCCGGCCAATGGCGTCCTTGGCCTGCACGGAGATCTTCGGGCCGTAGAAGGCCGCGCCACCCGGGTCGGGCACCAGGTCCAGCCCGGACTCCTCGGCGGCGGAGCGCAGGGCCTCGGTGGCCCGCTCCCAGTTCTCGTCGGTGCCGACCGACTTCTCCGGGTTGCGGGTGGACAGCTCAAGGTAGAAGTCGTCCAGGCCGTAGTCACGCAGCAGTTCGAGCACGAAGACGAGCAGCGACTTCAGCTCGCCCGCCATCTGCTCCTCGGTGCAGAAGATGTGCGCGTCGTCCTGCGTCATGCCGCGCACCCGGGTCAGGCCGTGCACCACGCCGGACTTCTCGTAGCGGTAGACCGTGCCGAACTCGAACATCCGCAGCGGCAGCTCGCGGTAGGACCGCCCCCGGGACCGGAAGATCAGGTCGTGCATCGGGCAGTTCATCGGCTTGAGGTAGTAGCTCGCGCCCTCGACCTCCATGGGCGGGAACATGCCGTCGGCATACCAGTCCAGGTGCCCGGAGACCTCGTACAGGTGGCCCTTGGTGATGTGCGGCGTGTTGACGAAGGCGTAGCCGGCCTGCTCGTGCTTGATGCGCGAGTAGTTCTCCATCTCCCGGCGGATGATGCCGCCCTTGGGGTGGAAGACCGCCAGGCCCGAACCCAGCTCGTCCGGGAAGCTGAACAGGTCCAGGTCCACGCCGAGCTTGCGGTGGTCGCGCCGCGCGGCCTCCTCCAGCAGCTTCAGGTACGCCTTCAGCTCGTCCCGGGTCGGCCAGGCGGTGCCGTAGACCCGCTGGAGCTGCGGGTTCTTCTCCGACCCGCGCCAGTACGCGGCGGCCGAGCGCATCAGCTTGAACGCGCCGATCAGCCGGGTGTTCGGCAGGTGCGGGCCCCGGCACAGGTCCGACCAGCAGACCTTGTCCTCCTTGGCGGCGAGGTTGTCGTAGATGGTCAGTTCGCCGCCGCCCACCTCCATCACCTCGGAGGTGTCCAGCCCTTCGCCCTTGACGTCGATGAGCTCCAGCTTGAACGGCTCGGCGGCCAGCTCGGCCTTCGCCTCGTCGAGGCTGCCGAAGCGCCGGCGGCGGAACCGCTGACCGGACTTGACGATCTCCTGCATCCGCTTCTCGAGCTTGCCGAGGTCGTCCGGCTGGAACGGCTTGTCGACGGCGAAGTCGTAGTAGAAGCCGTTCTCGATGGGCGGGCCGATGCCGAGCTTGGCCTCCGGGAAGACGTCCTGCACGGCCTGGGCGAGCACGTGCGCGCAGGAGTGCCGCAGCACGTTGAGCCCGTCCGGCGAGTCGAGGCTGACCGGCTCGACCTCGGTGTCGGCCTGCGGGGCCCAGTCCAGGTCGCGCAGCTGGCCCTGCGGGTCGCGGACCACCACGATCGCCTTCGGGCCGGACGCGGGCAGACCGGCCGCGGCCACCGCGTCGGCCGCCGTGGTCCCGGCGGCGACGACGACGGGGTCGGCCACGGCGGGGGTACGGGGTGCGGACACGGTGACTCCTCCAGCAGACGGCACGGATGACGCCGAACGTTCGGCTCCTGCGATGCTATCGGTCGCCCCCGCCGGCACGGTCGCCGACGCCACCGCCCCCGGGGTCCGTGGGACGGGCCCCGCCCCGGCCGGCCCCCGGGGAGGGGCCGGGCTCGCCGCGTCCGACCGGCGTCCTGGGCCCTGCGTTGAACCTTTGCGTCCCCGGATCCGAACTACCGGATGTGGCCGGAACCGTGCCGGCCCGTGGAAACGGATGGGACCGACGATGGCGACGATGCACGGTGTGCGGCCCGAGCCCCGGCGCCGGGCCGCGACGGTGGCCGCCCTGGCGGCGGCCGGGGTGCTGGCCTGGCCCGCCCCGGCGTACGCGGCCGACGTGACGACCAGCCCGACGCAGGCGCGGCAGGGCGGTGCGGTCAAGCTGGAGTTCGTGGTGCCCGACGAACTGCCGGGCGCCCGCGCCGAGCGGATCGAGATCCGGCTGCCGGCCGACGCCCCGATCGCCGAGGTCTATCCGATGTCGGTGCCCGGCTGGGCGCCCCGGATCACCTCCCGCAGGCTCGACCAGCCGGTCGCCGGCATCCACTCGTCCCGGGTCGACGAGGTGACCAGCGCGGTGACCTGGGTCCGGATGCCCGGCACGGCTCCCGGCCCGGCCCGGCTCACCCTGTCCATGGGGCCGTTGCCGCAGACCGACCGGCTCACCTTCGAGGTGCTGCGCACGTACGCCGACGGCACGGTGGTGCGCTGGGCCGGGCCGACCGGGGCCCGCCGGGCGCCGTCGCTCACCCTGCTGCCGGCCGCCCCCGGCGCGGCGGCCGGGCACGGCGGACACGGCAACGCCCCGGCGGCCGGCGCGGCGGTTGGCGGGGCGGGCGACGTCCCGGCCGCGGGGGCCCGGGCGGCGGGTGGGCCCGCGGCCGGCGACGCCCCGAGCGGCGGCGGGAACGCGGACGGGATGCTGGCCGCCGGGCTGCTCGCCGGCCTCGGCGGGGGCGCGGCGATCGGCTGGCTGGTCAGCCGCTGGCGCCGCCGCGAGCCGGCCGAGCCGGTCGATCTGTCGGTGCTGCGGGAGGACCCGACGCCCCGGACCGACCCGGACGGGCCCGGACCGGCCGCCGCCGCCCGGACCGGCGCGGCCGGCGTCGAGCCGGACGGGCGCGCTGCCGGGGCCGACGCGGCCGACGAGCACGTCGCCCCGGAACGCGTCCCGCACGTGCCGGCCGGCGCGCCCACCGTCGGGGCCGGTGCGTCCGCCGCCGGGGCGCAGTCGCCGGGCAGGCCGGTCGCCGCCCGCTGAGCGGGGCGGGTGTCGGGCCGTGGACCGGGGCGGCGGTCAGCCGGCCCAGTCCGGCAGGGGCTCGCGGGCGGCCAGCCAGTCGGTCGGCACCCCGCCCGGCGTGCCGACGCCGGTGTGCGCGGCCACCACCGCCCCGACGATCGCGGCGGTGGTGTCGACGTCCCCGCCGGCCTCGACGCACGCGCGGACCGCCGCCGGGTAGTCGTCCAGGTGCACGGCGGCCACCCAGCAGGTGAAGGCGACGGTGTCCTGGGCGGTGACCCGGGAGCCGTTGCCGAGCACGTCGGCGGCCTCGGCGACCGGGCGGTCGAGCAGGCCGGCGGCCCGGCGTACGCCCCGGTGCACCTCCGTGGCCGGGTCCAGCGCGGCGGTGACGCCGGCCAGCAGCCGCTCCGGGGCGGGCCGGTGGCCGTCGAGGCGGGCGCGGGCGGCCAGCGACGCGGCCACCGCCACCGCCACCGCGCCGGCGACGCCCTCCGGGTGCGCGTGGGTCACCTCCGCCGACGCCCGGGCCTGCGCCGCCGCCCGCGCCGTGGAGTCGGCGTACCACGCGCCCAGCGGGCCGACCCGCATCGCCGCGCCGTTGCCGCAGGAGCCCTGGCCGTCGAAGGCCGAGGCGGCCGCCACCGGCCACGGCGTGCCGGTGCGGATCAGCCGCAGGATGGTCACCGCGCCCGGCCCGTACCCCCGGTAGGGCTCGCAGCGCTCGGCGAAGGCCGCGGCGAGGGCGTCGCGGTCGATCCGGCCGGTCTCGGCCAGGGCGGCGACCACCGAGCAGGCCATCTCGGTGTCGTCGGTCCACTGCCACGGCGGCGGGGGCAGCTTCCCGGCGGCCAGGTCGGCCGGGTGCCGGCCGGGAACGAAGAACTGCGAGCCGAGCGCGTCGCCCACCGACAGGCCGGCGAGCGAGTCCCGGGCCAGCGCGAGGCGGGTGTCGGGAAAGAGCGTGAAGGACATCGTTGTACCAGCTTGCCCTGTTGCCTCGTGCGCCGCAAACGCGATCAACTTGCCACCGCGAGTACGGTCTTGCTGTGGCCACCGTGCTCCTGGTCGAAGACGATCACGTCGTACGCGGCGCGATGCTGCGATCCCTCGCCGACCGGGGGCACGCCGTGCACGCCGTCGGCACGGCGCTGGACGCGCTGCGCCGGGTGGCGGCCGAGACCCCCGACCTCGTGGTGCTCGACCTCGGGCTGCCCGACCTCGACGGCTCGGACGCGCTGCGCATGCTGCGCGGCATCACCGACGTGCCGATCATCATCGCCACCGCCCGCGACGACGAGCAGTCCGTGGTACGTCTGCTGCGCGCCGGGGCCGACGACTACATGGTCAAGCCGTTCACCGGCGCGCACCTCGACGCGCGGATCACCACCGTGCTGCGCCGGGCCGGGCGGGCCAGCCGCACGGTGCAGCCGGCCGTGCACAGCGTCGGCGGGCTGCGGGTGGACGTCGGCGAGCGCAGCGCCCACCTCGACGGCGAGCCGCTGGCGCTGACCCGCAAGGAATTCGACCTGCTGGCCTATCTCGCCGCGCGGCCGGGACGGGTAGTGTCCCGCCGGGAACTTCTGGAGGAGGTATGGCGGCAGCCATCGGTCGGCGAGGACCAGACCATCGACGTTCACCTGTACTGGCTGCGCCGCAAAATGGGCGAGTCCGCGGCGAAGCCGCGCTACCTGCGCACCGTGCGGGGGGTCGGCTTCCGGCTGGTGGCGCCGGACTGAGGCCGTCGCTGGCCCTGCTCACGGCCGGCATGTGTGCCCTGGTGGCGCTCGCGTTCCTCGTCCCGCTCGCCCTCGGTCTCGCCGATCGCGCGCGCGAGGAGGTCATCGCGGACGCCGCCCGGCGCAGCGCGCTGGTGACCGGCGCGCTCGCCGTCAGCACCGACCCCGCTGTGGTGCAGCGCGTCGTGGCGGCCAGCGGCGACGACCCGGCCACCCGGCCGGTCGTGCACGGGCTCGGGGTGGACGAGTCGGCGGGCCGGGCCGACGCCGGGAGCCTCGAGCGCGCGCGGGCCGAGCGGCGTTCCGTGGTCGTCGACGTCGAGGGCGGCGTGCTCCGGCTGGACCCGGTGGTGCTCGGCGACACGACGGCCGTGGTCGAGGTCTTCGTGCCCGAGTCGGAGCTGGCCGGCAAGAGCCGGTGGCTGCTGCTGCTCGGGGTGGCCGCCGCCCTGGTGGGCGCGGCGGTGCTGGTGGTGGACCGGGTCGCCGCCCGCGCGGTCGACTCGGCCCGGGGCCTGGTCCGCGCGGCGCTCGCGATCGGCGACGGCGACCAGGGCGTACGCGTCGACCCGAGCGGCCCGCGGGAGCTGGCCGAGGCCGGGCACGCCTTCAACCGGATGGCCGACCGGCTGGACGCGGCCCGCACCGACGAGCGGGAGCTGGTCGCCGACCTGTCGCACCGGCTGCGCACGCCGCTGACGGTGCTGCGGCTCGACGCGGAGGCGCTGGAGTCCGACGACACCAGCGTGGGCTCGTTCAGCGAGGCGGAACTGGACCGGCGGCGCGGCATCCGCCGGATCCGGCAGGCGATCGTCACCCTCGAGGGCGAGATCGACGTGCTGATCAAGACCACCCGCAAGGCGGTCGCGCACGAGGCCGGGCCGGCGATGTGCGACGTCAGCGAGGTGGTGCGGGACCGGATGGTGTTCTGGGCCGCCCTGGCCGGCGACCAGAACCGGCCGCACCGGGTCAGCGGCGCCCAGCTGCGCATCCCGGCACCGGTTCCCCGGGCCGAGCTGGCCGCCGCGCTGGACGCGGTGATCGGCAACGTCTTCCGGTACACCCCGCAGGGCACCGCGTTCGAGGTGGCGGTCTCGCGCCGCGACGGGTACGTGGCCATCCGGATCGACGACGCCGGGCCGGGGATCGCCAACCCGGACCGGGCGCTGCGCCGGGGCGCCAGCGACCAGGGCTCGACGGGGCTGGGGCTGGACATCGCCAAGCGGGTGGCGTTGCAGGCGAACGGCTCGGTCAGCATCGACCGGGCCCGGCTGGGCGGGGCGAGCGTGGTGATGCTGCTCGCCGACCCGGAGGCGACGCCCCGGCAGGTCAGCCGGTTCGGCCTGGTCGGCCGGATGGCCCGGGAGCAGAAGACCGGCAGCCGTCGCTGGCCCCGCCAGCGGCCCACCGACGACTGAGCCGCGGCTCGGTCCGGCGGCCGGTTGTGGGGCGGCGCAAGTCTTCCTTAGATCGCGGTTAACCGTGGTGCCGGAGCGGGCCGGCGCTGACAGGATCGAATCCGAACCCATCAGTTCCACCGGTCAATGCCTCGGGGCACCCCACCGGCCGGTGGAGCCGGGCGCGCGGCGGGAGACTCGGTCCCCCCACACCTCCTCCCGCCGCGCGCCGTCCCCTCTCCGCGCTCAGCCGGTAGCGGTGGCCAGGTGGGCGTCGATCTCGGCGGTGATCCGCCGCTTGCCGGCCGGGTCCAGGAACGAGGCGGTCACCGCGTCGCGGGCCAGCGCGGCCAGCCCCTCCGGGCCCACGTCGAGCAGTCGGGCCGCGACGGCGTACTCCTCGTCGAGGGTGGTGCCGAACATCGGCGGGTCGTCGGAGTTGATGGTGACCAGCAGGCCGGCCTCGACCAACTGCCGCAGCGGGTGCTCCTCGATGCTGGCGACCGCGCGGGTACGCACGTTGGAGGTCGGGCAGACCTCCATGCCGATGCGGTGCTCGGCGAGATAGGCCAGCAGCTCCGGGTCCCGCGCGGCGGAGATGCCGTGCCCGATCCGCTCCGCGCCGAGGTCGCGCAGCGCGTCCCAGACCGTCTGCGGGCCGGTGGTCTCGCCGGCGTGCGGCACCGAGCGCAGGCCGGCCGCCCGGGCCCGGTCGAAGTACGGCTTGAACTGCGGCCGGGGCACCCCGATCTCGGGACCGCCGAGGCCGAAGCTGATCAGCCCGTCCGGGCGCTCCTCCAGCGAGATGCGCAGCGTCTCCTCGGCCGCCGGCAGGCCGGCCTCGCCCGGGATGTCGAAGCACCAGCGCAGCTCGATGCCGAAGTCCGCCTCGGCCCGCTTGCGGGCGTCCTCGATCGCCTCGCAGAAGGCGGGCGCGGGGATCCCCCGGTGCACGTGCGAGTAGGGCGTGACGGTCAGCTCGGCGTAGCGGACCTGCTGGCGGGCCAGCTCGCGGGCGACCTCGTGGGTGAGCAGCCAGACGTCCTCGGGGTCGCGGATGAGGTCCACGACGCTCAGGTAGACCTCGATGAAGTGCGCGAAGTCGCGGAAGGCGAAGTAGTCGGCGAGCGCGGCCGGGTCGGCGGGCACGGGGCTGCGGCCCTCGTGGCGGGCGGCCAACTCGGCGACGATCCGGGGCGAGGCGGAGCCGACGTGGTGCACGTGCAGCTCCACCTTGGGCAGTCCGGCGATGAAGGTTTGCAGGTCGGTCACTGGTTCTCCTCTGCGCGGGCGCCGGTGCGGGCGACGAAGAAGACGCGGCGGAACGGGAAGTGCACCTGAGCGTGCCGCACCGGGTACACCTCGGCGAGTCGTACGCCCAGCTCGGCCCGGAAGTCGGCCCAGCCGGCGGCGTCCAGGGCCGCGCGGACCGGCCGGAGCGCGGTCCCCTCCAGCCAGCTCAGCACGGGGTGGTCCGCGTCGACGCGGGCCGGCAGCAGGTGCACGTAGGTAGTCTCCCAGGCGTCTACCGCGCAGCCGGCACCGGTCAGCAGCTCGGCGTAGCCGACGGCGGTGTCGTCGGCCGGGGGCCGGCGCAGCAGCGGGGCGACGTCGGCACGCCACGCCGGACGGTCGGCGACCTCGCGCAGCGCCCGGTGCGAGGGGGCGTCGAAGTTGCCCGGCACCTGCACGGCCAGCCAGGCGCCGGCGGGCAGTTCCCGGGCCCAACGGGTGAGCAGCTCCCGGTGGCCCGGCACCCACTGGAGCACGGCATTGCTGATCACCACGTCCACGTCGGGTTCCGGGTGCCAGTGCCGGACGTCGCCGACGGCGAAGGAGACCCTGGTGGCGCTGGCGCTGGCGCTGGCGGCGGTGGTGGCGGTGGCAGTGGCCGCCTCCGCGATCATCTCCGGCGAGGAGTCGAGGCCGGCGATCCGGCTGTCCGGCCACCGCGCGGCGAGGGTGGCGGTCAGGTTGCCCGGGCCGCAGCCGAGGTCGACCACCGCGCGCGGGCGCTCGGCCGGGACCCGGGCGAGCAGGTCGCGGAAGGGCCGGGAGCGCTCGTCGCCGTAGCGCAGGTACGTCGTCGGATCCCACATCGCTGCCTCCCAAACCGTACGTCCGTCTTGTTAACCGTACGGCCCGCCGCGCGACCGGACAAGCCGATCACTAGGCTCAGTCCCATGGAGCAGCGCACCTTTCCCCGGCTGGGGCGGCGCGTCGGGGTGATCGGGCTGGGCGCCTGGCAGCTCGGCGCGGACTGGGGCACGGTCAGCGAGGCCGACGCCAGCGCCGTGCTGACCGCCGCCGTCGAGTCGGGGGTCACCTTCCTCGACACGGCGGACGTCTACGGCGACGGGCGCAGCGAGCAGCTCATCGGGCGGTTCCTGCGCAGCCGGCCCGACGCCGGGCTGACGGTGGCCACGAAGATGGGCCGCCGCGTCGCGCAGACGCCCGAGGCGTACACCCTGGCGCACTTCCGCGAGTGGACCGACCGGTCCCGGCGCAACCTCGGCACGGACACCCTCGACCTGGTGCAGCTGCACTGCCCGCCCACCGCCGTCTTCGCCGACGACGCCGTCTTCGACGCGCTGGACACCCTGGTCGCCGAGGAACGCGTCGCCGGCTACGGGGTGAGCGTGGAGACCTGCGCGCAGGCGCTCACCGCCATCGCCCGGCCGGGGGTGGCCAGCGTCCAGATCATCCTCAACGCGCTGCGGCACAAGCCCCTCGACCGGGTGCTCCCGGCCGCTGCCGCCGCCGGGGTCGGCGTCGTCGCCCGCGTCCCGCTGGCCAGCGGGCTGCTCTCCGGCCGGTACGACGAACACACCACCTTCGCCGCCGACGACCACCGCACCTACAACCGGCACGGCGAGGCGTTCGACGTCGGCGAGACCTTCTCCGGTGTCGACTTCGCGCTGGGCCTGGCCGCCGTGCGCCGGCTTGCGCCGCTGGTCGGCGACGGGCGCACGATGGCCCAGTTCGCGCTGCGCTGGGTCGTCGACCAGCCCGGCGTCACCGTGGTCATCCCCGGCGCCCGCGACGCCACCCAGGCCCGGGGCAACGCCGCCGTGGCCGGCCAGGCCCCGCTCTCCGGACGGGAACTGGCGGCGGTGGCGGAGGTCTACGACGAACTGGTCCGCCCGCGGGTGCACGACCGGTGGTGAGTCGGGCGGCCCGGACCGGCAACGACGGAGGGAAGACGCGATGAAGGGCTGGCTGCCGCTCACCCTCGGCCTGCTCGCCGTGGTCGGCGGCGCGGTGTGGACGGTGCAGGGCCTCGGCTACGTCGAGGGCAGCGTGATGACCGACCAGCGGGTCTGGGCCGTGTTGGGGCCCGTCGTCGTCCTGGCCGGGCTGGTCGCGCTCTGGTTCGGGCTGCACGCCCGAAAGCCACGCTGAGCGCCGCCCGCCGCCGTCTCGGCTGCCCCTCCCGGTGGGCGGCCAGAGTGGCGAGCGACAGGCCGGGCGCCGGCAGCTCGCGTACCGGCCGCGGCGGCGGGCCACCGTGGACGCGGAAAGCCCCGCATCCCGGGCGGGATACGGGGCTTCGCTGTGATCCGGGCGCCGGATCACCCACTGGCCGGCGGCTGCCGACCGGCACTGCTCAGATGGGGCGGACCTGCTCGGCCTGCGGACCCTTCTGACCCTGGGCGATCTCGAACTCCACCCGCTGGTTCTCCTCCAGCGTGCGGTAGCCGCTGGTCTGGATGGCCGAGAAGTGGACGAACACGTCAGCACCCCCGCCGTCGACGGTGATGAAGCCGAAGCCCTTGTCTGCGTTGAACCACTTCACGGTTCCCTGCGCCATGTGTATCTCCTTCTAAAACTGGCGGCCGAGCACGCCGTGCGGCCGATTGGCCGTTTTCGAGCAGCGGTGCCTGAGGCGGCCCCCACGAAGGAGACTTCGCTCAACCCACGCCATCTCTCAACAGCGTGGAACAGCAAACCACGTAGCGAAAACTCTGCACAGAGTACCGGACGAAATTCTTCGACATGTGACCTGACGGGTGCCGAAGATCCGCTGGGTGGGCCCTTGCACCCGCGCGAAAAGACCCCCGCACCAGCGCACCGGCACGGGGATCCTTTTCGTCGTCGTCGGGTCAGTCCGGCCAGCTTCCGGTGAACCGGCGTACGCCCACCGCGCCGCCCCGGTCCACGGCGGCCCGGACGACCGCGAAAATGGCGCCCTGCAACGCCGCCGCCGCCAGGATCTCGCCCCAGCCGCGGTCCTCGTCGGTGGCGCTGGGCGCCTCGCCGTCGCCCGCCGTCATCTTCCACACCTGCCGGAAGATCGCGCCTGCGACCGTACCGGCGGCGATGCCCATCAAGACGCCGACCGGCTTGTACGCGGCCTTCCCGATGCCCCTGCTCACCGCTGCCTCCCCCGAACGATCACCAACACGATCACGGCCGCCACCGCGCCCGCCGCGAGGGCGACGAACGGCGTCGGGTTACGCCGTACGACGGCGCCCTTCTCCTGCGCCTGCTCCCGCGCGAGCTGCGCCTTCTGCGCCGCCTGCCCGCGCACCCGGGCCACGGTCTGCGCCGTCTGGTCCCGCATCCGCTCCTTCGCCTGGTCGGCGGAGGACCTCAGCCGGGCCTTGACGTCGGCCTTGGCCGCCAACGCCTCCATCGTCTCGCCCAGCTCGACCCGGGTCCGCCGGATCTCCTCCCGCAGCGCGTCGGTGTCGCCGGTGCCCCGGCCGTTGCCCGTCGTCATGCCCGTCCCCTGTCCTTCACGGCGGCAGCGACCGTGTCCACGTCCGCCCGGACGCTACGGACCGCAGCCTGCGGCACCGGCGGGACCGCCTGGCTGACCTGCTTCTTGCCCACCAGGGCCAGGACCCCGGCCAGCGCGAAGAGCACCACCGCGACGATCAGGGCCGCCGCCCAGGCCGGAAGCACCAGGTCGAGCAGCAGGATCGCGGTGGCGACCAGGGCACCCAGGCCGTACAGCGCCAGCGCCCCGCCGCCGCCGAAGAGACCGATGCCGATACCGGCGTGCTTGCCCTTCTGGGTCAGCTCCGCCCGGGCCAGGGCCAGTTCGTCCCGGACCAGGCGGGAGACCTGCTCCGTGGCCCGCTGCACCAGCTCGGCGGTGGACGGCTCGCTCCCGGTCCGGGATGTGCGGGCGTTCGCCACGTCAGCCATGCTGTCCTCCTTTCATCATCACCGCGCTGTATGCCCGGAGTCGCCGCCCGTCAATCCTTCGCCCGGCAGCCGTTGAGCCCGGACCGCCGCGTCCCCGAGCCGCCGCACGGCGCGGAAGAAGGTGCAGAAGCGTCGCGCAGCAGGTCCCCGCCAAACGCCCGGTCAAACTTCCCGAGCCAGCGCACTCCGCCCGGCCGCCCCACGAGGCACAACCCCGCCCACACCTCCAACGCCCCCACCCCCCACAGGTCACGCCCCACCCACCCGCGCCCCTTCCACCCACCCCACCCCGCACCCCCGGCCCCGCCGCACCCCCGGGCCCGCCGCGCCCCGCGGCCCCGCGCCCCGCTGTGCCCCGCCCACCGCTGTGCCCCGCCCACCGCTGGGGTCGATCATGCAGTTGTGGTGGGCGTTATCCGAACGATGCCCCCCTTTGTGTGGGGGGTGTCCCTATGGGTTTCGTCAAGCGGGGACTGGTCTGGTGGGGCGTGGTTGGTAGGGGATCTTGTCGCGGAGCATGGCATGGAGGACGTC
>NZ_SLVT01000035.1:0-39685 GCF_004345505.1 Micromonospora sp. CNZ303
GCCGAACCGCGGTCGACGGTGTTGTCGTCAGCACGCAGGCTGCGGTCCGCGCCCGAATCGGGCACCTGCTTGACGAGTACGACGATGTTCATCGCGCTTCGACGACCCTCCTGTTGGTGTTGCGATCGCTCGCCCGGTCTGGGGCGCAGCCTCGCGCGTCCGTTGACGCCGGTCAACCGCGCGGTGCTGTGCAGTTGCCCACGGCGCAATGTTACCTGCCAGTAGCATCTGCCTTCGGCGACCTCAGGGTGACACAGCTCACGAACGACCCCGCGGGCGGGTAATCTGACGAATCGGGAGGTGTCACAAAATGTCAGAAAAAGCCAGCGAAGGCCATCCCGACGTTACGCGGCACCGCTGCCGCCGGACGCGGCCCGAGGCGTACCGGTGCGCCTGCGGCCGGCTCCGCGACCGCTGCGTCCGGGCCACCGTCCGGGCGCTCTGGTCGCCGACCCGGCTCACGCCGGCTGATCGAGCGCGTCCCGGATCCGCTCGATGACCGCCGCCTCGGCCGGGGCCACCCCCCGGTGCGCGGCGGCCACCCGCTCGGCGGCGGACAGCACGACCTCGCGGTAGCCCGCCACGTCCCCGGGCGACTTGTCCCGCAGGATCCGCACGGAACTGCCCAGCGCCGGCAGCACCACCGCCTCGATCTCCAGCGCCGAGTCCCGGGGCAGCTTCGGCAGCGGACCGCTGGTCAGCGCCTCCTTCACCACCCCGCTGCTGTCGGCCATCGCACCGGAGGCGGCGAAGCTCTCCCGGAACAGGGCGAGCATCCCCGGATCCGCGTTGGCCACCAGGAACACCGCCCCGAACGCGCCCGTCTTGAGGGTCAGCCGCTCCTCGGCCGTCAACCGCTGCTCCATGATCACGGAGTGTAGACGTACGGGGTGGCGGTCGTGACCGGGACGAGACCGAGCCGCTGGAGGATCGGCCGGCTCTCCGGCGAGCAGTCCACCTGGAGCAGCGTCCTGCCGCGCTGCTCGGCCAGGCGCGCCCGGTACGCGACCAGCGCCCGGTAGATGCCCCGCCGCCGCCACCGCGGCAGGGTCGAGCCGCCCCAGAGGGTCGCGAAGCCGGTGTTCGCCTGGTAACGGACCCAGCCGGCACTGACCACCGTGTCGTCCGCCTCGGCGACGACGACGGTGATGGACTGCGGGTCAGCCTCGATCTCCCGCGCCAGACCGGTCACCAGGTGGCTGCGGTCGTCGTGCCAGACCGCCTCCTCCATCGCGGCGATGCGCGCCAGGTCCTCCCGGGCGCTGACCTCGCGCAGGCGTACCCCCTCGGGCAGCACGGGCACGGCGGCGGCCAGTGCCGCGACCGGACCGACCACGACGGTCTCCTCCGCCTCCGCGACGAACCCGGCGGCGCGCAGCCGATCGGGCAGGTCGGCCGGCTGGTCGTGGCCGTTGAGCTTCCACTCCACCGCCTCGCCGCGCCGGCGGAAGAACTCCACCTGCCGGGCGATCAACGCGTCCAGTTCGGCCCCGGCGAGCCCGTCCAGCGTGCGGTACGTGAGGAAGCCGCGATGGTCGAGGCCGAGGACGCGGACCAGCGGGCCGTCCCGTTCCACGGTGACCCCGGCCGGCAGCGGGTCCGGAATCTCCGGGCGGATCTGCGCGTCGTAGGCGTCTCGCAACGTGCGGGCATCAAGATCGGTCATCACTCGAGGCTACGGCCGACCGAAAACGGATAATGACCACGTGTGGCAGGCGATCAGGCGGTGGTTCGACCCGCGCGAGCTGCGGGCGGTGGGCAGCACCCCCGACTACCGCTTCTCGCTGGCCAACGAGCGGACCTTCCTGGCCTGGCTGCGTACCGGGCTGGCGCTGGTCGCGGGCGGGCTGGCCGCCGCGCAGTTCCTGCCGCAGGCGCACCTGCGGGAGGTGGTCGCCATCGCGCTGCTGCTGCTCGGCGGCACGGTCGCCGTGCGGGCGGTCGACCACTGGGCGCGTACGGAGCGGGCCATCCGGCTCGGCGAGGAGCTGCCCGCCTCGCGCTTCCCGGCGGTGCTCGCCCTCGCCGTCGGCCTCGGCGCGCTGCTGCTGGTCGCGGCCGTGCTGGCCCGGGCGGTCGGCGGCCCGTGAACCACCAGACGGAGCCGCCACGGCGGGACCGGCCGGCGCGCGACCCCGGGCTGCAACCCGAGCGGACCCGGCTGGCCTGGCGGCGTACGGCGCTGGCGCTCACCGTGGTCATGGTGCTGACCGTGCGGCTCGCGCTCACCGGCCCGGCCGCAGAGGGGACGCTCGGCGCGCTGGTCGCCGGGGTCGCCGTGCTGGGCTGGGGCGCGGCGCTGACGGTCTGCTGGCGACGGGCCACCGGCACCGGTCCGCTCCCCGGCTACGGGCGGTCGCTGCCCCTGGTCGCCCTCGCCACGGCCGGCTTCGCGCTGCTCGGCACCCTCCTGGCGGCGAGCGGCCTGGGTTGACGGGGCCCGGTGCGCCATGATTGACGCATGGCCCGGCTCTACGTCCTCTTCTTCGTCGTGCAGATCGTCCTCGCCGTCTGCGCGCTGATCAGCTGCCTCTCCGCCGAGGAGGGCGAGATCAAAGCCCTGCCCCGGATCGCCTGGGTGCTGATCATCCTCTTCTTCCCGCTGCTCGGCTCCCTCGCCTGGTTCGCCGCCGGGCGCGAGCGCGTCCCCGGGCGGCCCGCCGGCGCAACGCCGAAGGGTCGGCTGCTGCCGCCCCGGGAGCGGCCCCGCCCGGTCGCCCCCGACGACGACCCCGAGTTCCTCCGCTCGCTCGGCGAGCGTTCCCGGCGTGAGGACGGCGAGCTGTTCCGCCGCTGGGAGGAGGACCTGCGGCGCCGCGAGGACGAGATGCGCCGGCGCGACGGCGAGCCGCCGCGCGAGGAGGACCGGCCCGAGGGGTCCACCCCCGCGTCCTGAGCCCGCCGCCGTCGCCGGCCTCCCGGCGACGGCGGCGGGCCCGGCTCAGGCCAGGTTCGACGAGCGGGGGTACGCGTCGGCCGGGTCGGTGAGCACGTTGACCAGGTACGGCACGCCGGCGTCGAACGCCCGCCGCAGCGCCGGGCCGAGGTCGCCCGCCTTCGCCACCGTCTCGCCGGCCCCGCCGAGGGCGCTCACGACGTGGTCGTAGCGCAGCTCCGGCTGGAGGTCGGCGGCGACGTCGTAGCCGTACATGGCGCGCATGGGGTGCTTCTCCAGGCCCCAGATGCCGTTGTTGCCGACCACGATCACCACGGGCAGCTTCTGCCGGGCGAGGGACTCCACGTCCATCAGCGAGAAGCCGGCCGCGCCGTCGCCCATGAGGACGCAGATCTGCCGGTCGGGGTGGCTGACCCGGGCGCCCATCGCGTAGCCCATGCCGGTGCCCAGGCAGCCGTACGGGCCGGGGTCGAGCCAGGTGCCGGGCTGCGCGGGCTCCAGGTAGCGGCCGGCGTACGAGACGAAGTCGCCGCCGTCGCCGATGGTGATGGCGTCGCGGGCCAGGACCTTGCGCAGCTCGCCGTAGACCCGGGCGGGCCGGATCGGGTCCGTCTCGGCGGACATCTCCTCGGCGTCGCGGGCCTTCGCGGCGTCCTCGGCGGTACGCAGCTCGGCGATCCAGTCGGCGTGGTCGGCCCGGTCGCCCGGGTGGTCGGCCAGGGCGGTGAGGATCAGGCGGAGGTCGCCGGCGGGGGCGGCGGCCGGCTGCACGTGCGCGGCCCGCTGGCTGGGCGCGTCGACGATGTGCACGACCCGGGCGTCGCCGAAGTCGCCGAAGCTGAGCCGGAAGTCGAGCGGGGTGCCGATCACCACGACGACATCGGCGCCACGCAGCGCCACGCGACGGGCCTTGGCGAAGGCGAGCGGGTGCTCCGGCGCCAGCGCCCCCCGGCCCATCCCGTTGGTGAAGACCGGCACCTGGAGCGACTCGGCGGCGGCCCGCAGGGCGTCGACCGCGTCCCCGGCGTAGACGTCGGAGCCGGCGATGATCACCGGGCGGCTCGCGGCGGCGACCAGGCCGGCCGCCTTCGCCACCTCGTCGGGGTCGGGCTCGACCGGCGCGATGCCCGGCAGCGCGGGCAGCTCGGCGTCGGAGACCGAGAAGACCGCCTCGAGGGGGAAGTCGAGGAAGACCGGGCCCCGGTGCGGGGTGAGCGCGGTGGTCAGCGCCGCGGTCACCGCGCGCGGGATGTCGTCGGGGCTGAACACCGTCTCGGCGTGCTTGGTGACGGGGGCGACCAGCGGCAGGTGGTCCATCTCCTGGAGGCTGCCCGAGCCCCAGCGGAACTGCGGGGCCCGGCCGCCCAGCACCAGCACCGGGGAGGCGTTGAAGTACGCGCTCGTCAGCCCGGAGATGCCGTTGGTGACGCCGGGGCCGGCGGTGAGCACGGCGAGGCCGGGTCGGCGCTGGAGCTTCGCCACCGCCTCGGCGGCGAAGACCGCCGACTGCTCGTGCCGTACGTCGTAGAGGGGGAAGCCGGTCTTGTGCGCGGCGTCGTAGAGCGGAAAGACGTGCCCGCCGGAGAGGGTGAACATCTCCCGCACCCCGTACGCACGCAGCGCCGCGAGTGCGAGCTCCCCGCCGTGACCTTCGATCCGCTCCGTCATCGCCGCTCTCCCCTTCGTCCGCCTGGCCGGAGTCACACGCTACTCACCGGTAGGCGGAATGTGAACAGTTCTCGACTCGGTGCCTGGGCCGGCGGGTTACCCCGCCGGCCCGGGCCCGTCAACGACCGGTGAAGTCCGGCTTGCGCTTCGCCACGAACGCCGCCATGCCCTCGCGCCGGTCCTCGGTGGCGAACAGCGCCGCGAAGAGCTGGCTCTCCCAGGCCAGGCCGGAGTTCAGGTCCATGTCCAGACCGGCGTCGACGGCGAGCTTGGCGGCGCGCAGGGCCTGCACCGGACCGGTGAGGTACGGGCAGACCAGCTCGACGGCGGTGTCGTAGACCTCGGCCGCCGGGGCGACCCGGTCGGCCAGGCCGATCCGCAGGGCCTCCTGGGCGTCGACCATCCGGCCGGACATGATCAGGTCCTTGGCACGGGCGGGGCCGACCAGACGGGCCAGCCGCTGGGTGCCGCCCGCGCCGGGGATGATGCCGAGCTTGATCTCCGGCTGCCCGAGCTTGGCGTCCTCGGCCACCACCCGCCAGTCGCACGCCAGCGCCAGCTCGCAGCCGCCGCCGAGGGCGTAGCCGGTGATCGCGGCGACGACCGGCTTGGGGATCCGGGAGATCGCGCCGAGCGCGCTGGACAGGTCGGCCGCCCGGTCCGCCATGTCCACGTAGGACATGTCGGCCATCTCCTTGATGTCCGCGCCGGCCGCGAAGACCTTCTCCCCGCCGTACACGATGACGGCGCGGACGCCCGGGTCGGTGGTCGCCGCCGCGGCGGCGGCGCGCAACTCCTCCTGCACCTGGGTGTTCAGGGCGTTCATCGGCGGCCGCTCCAGCCGGATGGTGCCGATGCCGTCCCTGGTCTCCAACCGCACGAACTCGCCCACGCTGGCCCTCACTTCCTCGTCGAAGTCGCGTGCCAACCTTACGGCCCGGATCGTTGGGGTAAGTAGTGTGGTCTCAGGCCCGCCACCGGGAGTACCGCCATGATCACGTACTACGACGACAGGTCCGTGCAGGTCACCTCGACCGCCGTCCGGGTGGACGGCCGGACCTTCCGGCTGGCCGACATCAGCATGGTCTGGCACCAGCGCGGCAGCCGGTCCTGGCGGGTGCTCGTCGGGCGCGGCGCGATCGGCGCGGCGCTCGCCGGCCCCCTGGTCGCCGCCGCCCTGGGCATCGCGTTCGCGCTCTGGCTGGGCCGCTCCCTCACCGTCACCATCGCCATCGTCGGCGCCTCGGTGCTGATCGGGCTCGCGGTCGGCCCGGTCGCCGACTTCCTCTTCGAGCACCTCGACCGCTCGTACGCCCGGGGCAGCCGGCAGCTGGAGATCTGGGCCCGCTGGCGCGGCCAGCCGGTGCGCCTGCTGTGCACCGGCGACGCGCTGCGCTTCGGCCAGATCTACCGGGCGGTGCAGCGGGCCGTCGAGGCGGGCCAGCCCGTGTCGCCCCGCCGCCGCTAGAACCCGATCGGTCCGTCCGGCAGCATGCCCAGGCCGCGCAGCAACCCGAACAGGTCCTGCTCGCCCCAGAACTGCACGATCCGGCCACCGGCCAGCCGGTACATCTTGCAGGCGCTCTGCACCGCCGTCGCGCCGGTCGCGTCCCGCCGGTAGGTCTGCGCCAGCGACACCACCACGCGGTCGCCGGCCGCGAAGATCTCGACGATCTCCTGGTCGAGCACCGTCAGCCCCGGGGAGGTGACGGCCCCCTCGACGAAGTGCCGCCCCCGGACCGACGTGCCGGAACCGTAGATCAGCACGTCCTCGTCGACCACCTCGCGCAGCTCCGCCAGGTCCTTGGTGACGAAGGTCCGCAGGTAGCGGCGGACCACCTCGACGTTGCGCTCCTGCTCCGTCATGACCGGTCACGGTACCGCCCCGAACGGCCCGGCACCGCCCCGGCCGCCCGAACGGCCGGTGCCGCCCGAACCGCCCCCGGAAGACGCGCTGGCAAGGCGGGCCTCAAGGCCCCTCGTCGGGCCCGGTGAGCTACCGCCCGCGCTGTCGAGCTGCCCCGCCCGATGGGGCAGGCACGCCGGTCGACCCCTGGCTCGCACGCCCCGAGCAGTCCCATGAACGGGGCAGCTCGACAGCCGCCCGGGCGGGCTCCGTGGCCTCCGGGGTCACTCCCACACCCTTGCGTGGCGCTCCAACGCCGCTTCGACGCCGTTGGGGTGGCGTTCCAATGCGTTGCGGTGGGCACCAGGTCCGGAGGCAGATCGAGGCGCACCCGTCGCACGGCAGCGGCGGGTGCGCCTCGCGCGCGTCCTTTCGAGCTGATGACGTAAACGACTCAGCCGGTCCGGCCTCCCGACGAGCGCCAGCGACCCGCAGGGCGATGTCATAGACGATTCAGCTCGATAGGGCCGACGCGACGCCATCTCCGCCCGACGCGGCCCCGCCTGGCACCACCTCGCGCGGCATGGCCCCGCCCGACACCGCCTCGCCCGCGCCACAGTGGTTAGGCTTAGTGATGACCATCTATTACCGGGACGACGCGGTGCAGGTGACGTCGGAGTCGATCCGGGCCGGGGGCCACGCCGTGGCGATCGCCGACGTGACGTACGTCTGGCATGCGCAGGGGCCGAAGACGCTGGCGGTACGGGGGCGGGTGCTGGGGCGCGGCGTCCTGGTCCTGCTCCTCTCGCTTCCTCCCCTGGTCGCGGTGGTCTGCGTGCTCTCGCTGGCCTGGTCGGCGCAGGACCGGGGCGAGTGGCAGCTGGCGCTGATCATCCTCGCCGCGTGCGTGGTCGGCGCGCTGGCCCTCGCCCCCTTCCTGGAGATCCCGCTCGGCTGGCTCGACCGCTCCTACGAGCGAGGCAGCAAGGTGCACGAGCTCTGGGTCCAGCACCACGGCCGGGAGGTGCTGCTGCTGCGCACCCCGGACGCGCTGCGGTTCGGGCAGATATACCGGGCGGTGCAGCGCGCGGTCGAGCAGTACACCGACTCCTGACCCCGCTCCCACCGCCCTGTCCGGCGGCGCGGGCGCGGGCGACGCACACTTGGTGCCATGGTGATTCCCCTCCCCCGGCCCGCCGCGGTCGTCGGTCTGACCCGTTCCGCCCTCGACCAGGCCCTCGGCTCGGCGGCCTCGTTCGCCGCCGTGCCGGCCCGCGCGTTCGCCGTGCTGGACTCGGTGGAGGCCCTGCTGAAGCGGGTCGACGGCGTGGTGGACCGCATCGACGGCGTGGTGGACCGGATCGAGCAGACCCTCGACCGCACCGACCGGGTGCTCACCGACGCCGAGGGCGCGGTACGGGAGGTGGCCGTCATCAGCGCCGCCGCGACCACCGCGATCGAGACGGCCACCGAGGTGGCCGCCGCGGCGGCCGTCGTGGTCGGGGAGGCGGAAAAGGTGTCCCGCACGGCCGGCGCGGTGGTCGCCGAGGCCGACGCGGTGGCCGTACGGGCCGCCGGCACCGTGGGCACCGCGGCGGAGGCCGCGGCGACCGCCGCCGAGCTGCTGACGGCGTACGAGCCGGCGCTGCGCCGGGGCGCCCCGATGGCGAACCGCTTCGTCGAGCAGCTCAGCCACGAGGAGGTGAACGCCGCGATCCGGCTCGTCGACGAGCTGCCGAAGCTCAAGCAGCATCTGACCGCGGACATCCTGCCGATCCTGGCCACCCTGGACCGGGTCGGCCCAGACCTGCACGACCTGCTCGACGTCACCCGCGACCTGAAGCTCGCCGTCGCCGGCATCCCCGGGCTGGGCATGCTCCGCCGCCGGGGCGAGAAGCTCACCGACGACGCCGAGGCGTGACCGGGACGCGCTCACGCCACGTCGGTGCACACGTCGTGCGTGCTGCCGCGCACCATCGTGATGGTCTTGTCGTACGTCGGGGTGAACTCCACCCGGAACACCCCGTCCACCAGCCACAGGCCGCGCGGCAGCGATCCGGCGTTCTCCCGGAACCCGAGCAGCACCGGCCCGAGCACGTACCAGGTCATCGAGCCGTCCGTGCCGTAGGTCACCAGGGAGGTGCCGCTGGCATCCGCCAGGCTCGTCGCCCCGGTCTCCAGATTGGTCACCTGGCTGAGGAGCGCACCGGTGTACAACTCCCGCTTCGGCGCACCGCCCGGGTACGTCTCCAACACCAGCTTGCGGACCTCGTCGACGACGGGTCGGACACGCACGGCGAAGTCGCAGCGCGCCCCGGCGGGCATCTCGAAGGCCTCCTGCGGCGCCGGCACCCAGCCGCCGAGCCGGTTCGCCTCGGCGAGGGCGGCGGCGACCTCGGCCGGCGCGGCGGCACCGGCGGGGCCCGGGGACGCGCCGCTGCCGGCGGCGGACGCCCCCGTCGCCGGGGTCACGGCGAACACGGCGGCGGCCAGGAAGGTTCCGATGCTCGTACACCAACGCATGGTCACTCCAGCTGTTCTCGACGGTCGGTCGAACCAGGGTCACCGGCGGCGCTGACCACGTCCTGACCGCCGGGCCCGCGGTCGCACCACCGTCGTCGCCGCCAGGCCCCGCCGGTGCCCGCGCGGTCACCAGCGGCTCACCGGCCGACAACCCCCCGGCGGCGGTGAGGTGGTATTAGCGGGTATGGACTTCCGACTGCTCGGCCCCTTCGAAGCGCGCCAGGACGGCCAGCCGGTCGAGCTCGGCAGCCGCCGTCAGGAACGGTGCATCCTCGGCGTCCTCCTGCTCGAACCGGGCCACCTGGTCGGCACCGACCGGCTGATCGACCTGCTCTGGCACGGTCAGCCGCCCGCCTCCGCCCGCGGCGCCGTGCACACCTACATCGGACGGCTCCGGGCGGCGCTGTCCCCGCACCGGGTCCGGATCAGCACCCGGGGCGACGGCTACCTCGTGGAACCCGACGGGCACCGGGTCGACGTCGGCGAGTTCACCGGCCTCGTCCACCGGGCCGGCGGCGTCACCGACCCGGCCGAGCGGGTGCGGCTGCTCGACCGGGCAATGGGCCTCCGGCGGGGCCCGCTACTCGCCGACACGGCCGACGACGAACTGCGCGCACGGCTCGACGGCCCGATCGAGGAACTCCACCTCACCGGCCTCGAGCTGCGGTCCGAGGCACGGCTGGCGCTGGGCCAGCAGGCCCGTGTGGTCGCCGAGCTGACCCCGCTGGTCTCCCGGTACCCCACCCGGGAACGGCTCGTCGCGGCGCTGATGACCGCGCTGTACCGGGCCGGCAGGCAGGCCGACGCGTTGCTGCTGTTCCGCACGGCCCGGCGGACGCTGGTGGCCGATCTCGGCGTCGAGCCGGGAATGTGGCTGCGGGAGGTGCACCGGCGGATCCTCCGTGACGACCACCGCCTCGACCGGCCCGACCGGCCCGTGTACGAGGTACGGGTCCACGGCGAGAGCCTGCCGTGGAGCGTGGGTGGGCATCCGGCGTTGGAGTTCTGCAACACCTTCGCCGGCTGGGGACACGAGCCACCGCTGCCCGGCTCGGAGTGGCTGCGCGGCTACCGGACCCTGGCGGTCTGGGCCGGGCACGTGGGGCTGGCCGACGACGCCGCCGTGAGCAGGCTCCTCGTCCTCGCACGGCGCCACCCCGGCGAGGCCGCCGCCGCGCTCGACGAGGCCCGCGCCCTCCGCACCCGCCTGTACGCCTGCCTGACCGACCCGGACGACCGGCACGCGTTCGACGCCGTCGCGCGGGCCGCCGAGGCCGCCGCCGGGACGCTGGTGTTCCGGCGGGACACCGACGGCCGGGGGCGGTGGTGGACGGACCTCTCGGCCGGGCTGCGGCTGCCCGTGCACGCCGCCGCGTGGAGCGCCGCCGCGCTGCTTGCCGACCCGCGTCGGCTGACCGTCCGCGCCTGCTCGGACGAGCGGTGCGGATGGCTCTTCCTCGACGAGAGCGGCCTGCGCCGCTGGTGCAGCCTGGGAACCTGCGGGCGCCCGGCCGCGCAGGCACCGTGCCGGAGCGCCTGACGCGCGCGGGTAGACCGGATCAGCCGGGGACGTACAGCTCGTCGATCTCGGCCCGGGTGGGCAGCGCCACGGAGGCGCCGAGCCGGCGGGCACACGCCGCCCCGGCCGCCGCCGCCCAGCGCACCGCGTCGACCACGTCCCGGCCCTCGCCCCAGGCCACGGCGAGCGCGGCGGTGAAGGCGTCCCCGGCGGCCGTGGAGTCCACCACGTCGACCTTGACCGCCGGCACGTGCACGGCGGTGCCGTCCCGGTCCCCATACCAGGCGCCCTCCGCGCCGAGGGTGAGCACCGCCCGGGGCGCCAGGTCGAGCAGGGCCGCCGGCTCGTCCCGGCCGCGCCCGGTGAGCGCCTGCGCCTCGGTCTCGTTGACCACCAGCAGGTCGGTCGCCGCCAGCAGCTCCGGCGGCACCGGCACGGCCGGGGCGGCGTTGAGCACCACCCGGGTGCCGGCCGCCCGGGCGACGACGGCCGCCTCGGTCACCGTCGCGACCGGGATCTCCAGCTGCGCGAGCAGCACGTCCGCCCCGCGTACGGCGGTCAGCTCGGGCTCGGTCAGGCCGGTCATCGAGGCGTTGGCCCCCGGGCTGACCAGGATCGCGTTCTCGCCCTCGGCGTTGACCATCACCAGCGCCACGCCCGACGTGCCGTACGTCGTGCGGAGCTGCCCGGTGTCGACCCCGGCGGCGGTGATCCGCGCCCGCAGGGTGACGCCGAACGAGTCGGAGCCGATCGCCCCGAGGAAGGCGCAGGAGGCGCCGGCCCGGGCGGCGGCGACGGCCTGGTTGGCGCCCTTGCCGCCGGGCACCATGACGAAGTCGGTGCCGAGCAGGGTCTCCCCCGGCCGGGGCAGGGCGGGGGCGGTGCCCACCAGGTCCATGTTGGCGCTGCCCACCACGACGACCCGGGTCTGCCGCATCGCCACCTCCTCGCCGCCGGGTTGCGCTGCGGCGAAGTCTAGGACCCCGCGAAGCCCAGGGCCCAGGCGGCGGCTTCCGCCCTGGACCGGGGCGTCGGTCAGGCGGCGCGGGCGGTGAACCGGTCGCCGGAGCGCTCGACCACCAGCGGCAGACCGAAGGTCTTGGAGAGGTTGTCCCCGGTCAGCGTGTCGTCGAGGAGCCCCTGCGCCACCACGCCGCCCTCGCGCAGCAGCAGCGCGTGGGTGAAGCCGGGCGGGATCTCCTCCACGTGGTGGGTCACCAGCACCAGCGCCGGGGCGTCCGGGTCGTACGCCAGCTCGGCCAGGCGGGCGACCAGGTCCTCGCGCCCGCCCAGGTCGAGCCCGGCGGCGGGCTCGTCGAGCAGCAGCAGCTCCGGGTCGGTCATCAGCGCGCGGGCGATCTGCACCCGCTTGCGTTCCCCCTCGGAGAGGGTGCCGTAGGCGCGTTCGGCGAGGCCGCCGATGCCGAGCTGGCCCAGCAGGGCGCGGGCCCGGGCCTCGTCGCTGCTGTCGTAGCTCTCCCGCCAGCGACCCAGCACCGACCACGCGGCCGTGACGACGACGTCGCTGACCCGCTCGTCGGCGGGCACCCGCTCGGCGAGGGCGGCGGTGGAGAGCCCGATGCGGGTCCGCAGCTCGTTGACGTCGGTGCGGCCGATCCGCTCGCCGAGCACGTGGGCGGTGCCGGTGGTCGGGTGCAGCCGCCCGGCGGCGAGGTTGAGCAGGGTCGTCTTTCCCGCGCCGTTCGGCCCGAGCACCACCCAGCGCTCGTCCAGCTCGACCCGCCAGTCGACGTCGTGCAGCAGCGCCGTGCCAGCCCGGCGTACGCCGACGCCGTCGAGGCTGACCACCAGATCCTCGTCCCCAGTCACCCGACCATCCAACCACGCAACGCGGGGCGCCCCCCACGGGCGGCGCCCCGGCCATAGGGTGGGGCGCCGTGTCGTTGGTCACCACAAGCGGAGGACGGTCGATGCCCGGTCGGAGCAGGGAGCCGCGCGGATGAGCGCGGTCATCGAGATCGAAGGGCTACGCAAGACCTTCCACAGCGTGCGGCAGGGCCGACGGGTGGCGGTCGACGGCTTCGATCTGCTGGTGGAGGCCGGCCAGATCCACGGCTTCCTCGGCCCCAACGGGTCGGGCAAGACCACCACGCTGCGCGCCCTGCTCGGGCTGGTACGCGCCGACGCGGGTCGGATGACGGTGCTGGGCGTCCCCTCGCCGGACGGGCTGCCCCTGGTGGCCGGGCGGGTCGGCGCGATCGTGGAGAGCCCGCAGTTCTTCGGCAACTTCACCGGCCACCGCACCCTGCGCCTGCTCGCCCGGGCCGGCGGGGTGCCGGTCGCCCGGGTCGACGAGGTGCTGGAGCAGGTGGGCCTGTCCGACCGGGGCGACGAGCGGGTCAAGGGCTATTCGCTGGGCATGAAGCAGCGGCTGGCGGTGGCGTCCGCCCTGCTCAAGGACCCGGAGTTGCTGATCCTGGACGAGCCGGCGAACGGCCTGGACCCAGCCGGCATCCGGGAGATGCGGGACCTGATGCGCTCGCTGGCGGAGGCGGGCGTGACCGTGCTGGTCTCCAGCCACATCCTGGCCGAGATCCAGCTGATCTGCGACCACGTGACGATCATCTCGCGGGGCCGGCGGGTGGCCGCCGGGCGCGTCGACGAGGTGCTGGCCGGCTTCGACCGGCACGAGCTGCTGGTGCGGGTGGACGATCCGCAGCGGGCCGTGGAGCTGCTGACGGCGGCCGGGCTGGCGGCGACCGGCCACGACGACCACCTGGTGGTGGGCGACGTGGACGACGCCACCGAGGTCAGCCGCACCCTCGGCGAGGCGGGCCTCTGGGTGCGCGAGCTGACCCCGCTGCGGCCCGACCTGGAGAGCGCCTTCCTCGAACTGACCGGCACGGCGACGCACCCGACGCTGCCCCGGCAGGTGGACGACTCGGTGCTGCCCGACGGCGGGGCCTCCGAAACGGTGATCGACCTCGACGAGCGGGGAGTGGACGCGTGAACCTGGTCCGTGCCGAGCTGGAGCGTCTCGGCGCCCGGCGCTTCGTGCAGCTCATGCTCGTCCTGCTGGTGCTCGCGTTCGGCGTCACGGCGGCGACCACCCTGGCGAGTTCCCACCGGCCCACCGCCCAGGAGGTCTTCGACGCCCAGCAGGCCGCCGCCGCGGCGCGCAGCGAGCTGGAGCGCACCCACCAGCTCTGCCTGGACCGGCAGCGCGGCGTCGTGCAGGCGGACGACGTGCAGGAGTACGTCCCCGACGACTGCAGCGAGGTCGACCCGGCCCTGATGGAGCGGGCGCCCGTGGCATCCGACTACCTCGCCGGGGTGTTCACCTTCGCCGAGGAGGCCAAGCCGCTGCTCTACTTCCTCATCGCCTTCCTCGCGCTCTTCGGTTTCCTGGTCGGCGCCTCCTACATCGGCGCCGACCTGAACTCCGGTGGCGTGGTCAACCTGCTGCTCTGGCGTCCCCGGCGGATGACCGTGCTCGGCACCAAGCTGGGCACGCTGCTCGGCGGGACGGCGCTGCTGTCCGTGCTGGCCTCGGCGGCGTACCTCGGGACGTTCTGGCTGATCGCGCAGGTCGCCGGGCGGCCGGGGCGGCTCGACGGGGAGTTCTGGGGCTCGCTGGGCGCGAACTGGGGGCGCGGCATGCTGCTGGTGCTGCTGCTCACCGTGGTCGGGTTCGCCGTCGCCACCCTGGGCCGGCACACCTCGGCGGCGCTCGGCGCGATCGCCGGCTACATGGTGGTGTGGGAGCTGGGCGCCCGGCTGGTGATGGAGATCCTGGAGGTCGTCAAGGTGGACCGGTACATGCTCTCCAGCTACGCCGCCGCCCTGCTCAACGGCCGGGTCGAGTTCTGGGACTACCGGGCGTGCGACAACGGGGTCTCCCACTCCTGCGACGGCCTCTACGTGGTGACCTGGCAGCCGGCGCTGGTGTTGCTGCTCGGGCTGACCGGCGCGCTGGCCGCCGCCGCCTTCGTGGCGTTCCGCCGCCGCGACCTGATGTGACGCCCGTCCGTCGTCGACGGTGCGGGCGCGGGCGCGGCAGGACCTTGCAGTGTCCGGGCCCGCGATGAAATATTCCTTCACATGACGCCGGGCCGCCGCCGACCTCGCCGACCCTGGTCGGCGGGGTCCGGCGCGCGGTCCGCGCCGGCGGGCGGCCGGCCCCGGTCAGCCGACGGTCGAGCCGAAGACCTCGTCACGGACGGCGTCCAGCGCGGTACGCAGCGCACCCCGCAGGATCGGCTCCTCGGTCAGCCCCGTCGGCACGACCCGGGGACGGACCAGCGTGATCGCCGCGACCTCGTGCTGCACGCGCTCGGCCAGCGCCGCCCCGCCGGCCTGGCCGACCTCGCCGGCGAGCACCACCAGCGGCGGGTCCAGCACCACGCAGGTGCTCGCCACGCCCAGCGCCAGCCGGCGGGCCACCTCGTCGAGCATGGGACCGCCCGCCGTGCCGTCGGCCACCGCCGCCCGCACCGCGACCGCGCCGCTGTCGTCCGGGTAGCCGTGCGCGCGGGCCAGGTCGCGGACCGCGTCCGCGCCGATCAGCTGCTGGAACGCCGGCTTCGCCCGACGGGACACGTCGCGCGGGATGGGCGCCCCGGGCACCGGCAGGTAGCCGATCTCGCCGGCGGCGCCGCTGCTGCCGTGGTGCAGCCGGCCGCCCAGCACGATCGCCAGGCCGACGCCGGCGCCGACCCAGACCAGCACGAAGTCCGTCAGCCCCTGGGCCGCGCCCGACTGCGCCTCGGCGACGGCGGCCAGGTTCACGTCGTTCTCGAAGACCACCGGGGTGTGCAGGTCGTCCCGCAGCGCGGCGAGCAGACCGGTGTGCCAGCGGGGCAGGTTGAAGGCGAACGTGATGTCGCCCGTGCCCGGGTCGACGAGGCCCGGGGTGCCCAGCACGATCCGCCGTACGCTCGACAGCTGCGCCCCGGCGCTGCTCGCGGCCTGGACGACCGCGTTGTGCACCACCCCGACGGGGTCGTCGGTGTCGCGGGTCGACTGCTCGACGCGGCCGATCACCGCCCCGGTGATGTCCGCGCAGGCGGCGACCACCCGGTCGGCGCCCACGTCCACCCCGACCACGTGCGCGCTGCCGGGCCGCACGGCGTAGAGCTGGGCGTTGGGCCCCCGCCCGCCGGCCTGCTCGCCGACGCGCGTGACCAGGCCCCGCTCCTCCAGCCGCTCGACGAGCTGGGAGGCGGTGACCTTGGACAACCCGGTCAGCTCGCCGAGCCGGGCCCGGGTCAGCGGCCCCCGCTCCAGCAGCAGCTCCAACGCCGCGCGGTCGTTCAGCGCCCGCAACAGGCGGGGGGTGCCGGGCAGCCGGGTCGCACTCATGCCACGTCCTCTAGTTTTGGTAAACCTTGCTAACTGTAAACCGACCTGCGAGCGGGTAGCCGACAGCGTATCGGCCGCCCGGGAGCGGGGTGGTCGGCCGACCCGGTACGTCACCGACCCCCGCCGGTACGACTTCCGTGCCGCGGGGACGAAAGGGGAAGATCACGTGGGGCTGGATCCAGGACTGCGCCGGCTCGCGCTCGGCACGCTGCTCGCCGCGTACCCGGGGCCGGTTCCCCCGGGCTGGGCGGTCGACCTGGTCGCCGAGGGGCTCGCGGGGCACACCCTGTTCGGCACCAACGTCCACGACCCGGGGCAGGTGGCGGCGAGCACCGCCGCCCTGCGGGCCGGTCGCCCGGACGTGCTGATCGCGATCGACGAGGAGGGCGGCGACGTCACCCGGCTGGCGCACGCCACCGGCAGCCCGTACCCGGGCAACGCGGCGCTCGGCGCGATCGACGAGGTGGCGCTGACCCGCCGCGTCTACGAGGCCATCGGCGCGGAGCTGGCCGCCCTCGGCGTCACCGTCAACCTCGCGCCGACCGTGGACGTGAACACCGCCGACGAGAACCCGGTGATCGGCACCCGCTCGTTCGGCGCCGACCCGGCCCGGGTCGCCGCGCACTCCGCCGCCGCCGTCACCGGCCTCCAGGCCGCCGGGGTCGCCGCCTGCGCCAAGCACTTCCCGGGCCACGGCGCGACGGTCGCCGACTCCCACCACGAACTGCCCACCGTGGACGTGCCGCTCGACGTGCTGCGCCGGCGCGACCTGCCGCCGTTCGCCGCTGTCGTCGAGGCCGGCGCGCGGGCCGTGATGACCGCCCACATCCGGGTGCCGGCGCTGACCGGCGACGGCCCCGCCACGTTCAGCCGGGCGGTCCTGGTCGACCTGCTCCGCGGCGAGTACGGCTTCACCGGCACGGTCATCACCGACGCGCTGGAGATGAAGGGCGCCGCGGTGGCCGCCGGCGGGGTCGGCCCGGCCGCCGTCCGGGCCCTGGCCGCCGGCGCCGACCTGCTCTGCATCGGCGCCCAGGTCGACGCCGAGCTGGTCGAGCGGGTGGTGGCGGAGATCGTCGGCGCGCTCGGCGACGGCCGCCTGGACCGCTCGCGGGTGGAGGAGGCGGCCGGCCGCGCCGCCGCGCTCGCCGCCTGGACCCGGACCGCCGGCGCGACGCCGGCCGCCCCCGACGGACTCGGGTACGCCGCGGCGCGGCGCGCCGTACGGGTGGAGGGGGAACTGACCGGCCTGGACCGCCCGCTGGTCGTCCAGCTGCACGCCGCGTCGACCATCGCCGAGGGGCGGGTGCCGTGGGGCCTCGGCCCGCACCTGGACGGCACGGAGGAGCTGCGGGTCGTCGCCACCGAGACCGGGCCGGCCGCCCTGCGCCAGCTCGCCGGGGACCGGCCGATCGTGCTGGTCGGCCGCCATCTGCACCGGTTGCCGGGCGGCGCGGACCTGGTGACCGCGCTGGCCGCCGAGCACCCGGTGACCGTGGTCGAGATGGGCTGGCCCTCCCGGTGGCGTCCGGCCGGCGTCCGGGCGTTCGTCACCACGTACGGCGCGAGCCACGCCTGCGGCCGTGCGGCCGCCGAGGTGCTCGGCCTGACCGGCTGACGCGGCACCGCGGGTACGCGCCGGCAGGTGGCGGTCACTCCCGGGCGGGCCGGGCCGGCTTCGACCGGGCCCGCCCGGGGTATGCGACAGCATGACCGCCACCGACCCATGGCACCGGGCCCTGGCCGACCTCGTGTCCCGGTCCCACCGGCTGCCGCCGGACGAGCTCGCGGCCACGGTCGACGCCGCGCTGCGGCCGTTGGGCGTGACGGCGACCGTGTACCTGGTCGACGCCGAGCAGCACGGCCTGCGCCCGCTGCCCGGGACGAGGCGGGCGGCGCCGGAGGTGCTGCCGATCGACACCAGCCTCGCGGGACGCGCCTTCACCCAGGTCGAGGTGCACTCGGGGCAGGGGCCACCGCCCCGGCTGTGGGTGCCGATCGTCAACGGCACCGACCGGCTGGGGCTGCTGGAGGTGTTCCCCCCGGCCGACGCCGACCTCGCCGACGGGGCGCTCCGCGACGGCTGCCGGCTCATCTCCGGGCTGGTCGGGCACCTGGTCACCAGCAAGAGGGACTACGGGGACGTCCTGCACCGGGCGCGGCGCAGCCGGCCGATGGGGGTCTCCGCCGAGCTGCTCTGGAACCTGCTCCCGCCGCTGACCTTCGCGACCTCGGAGGCGGTGGTCAGCGCCCTGCTCGAGCCCTGCTACGAGGTCGGCGGCGACGCCTTCGACTACGCGGTGCACGGCGGGACCCTGACGCTGGCGATCCTCGACGGGGTCGGGCACGGCCTGCCGGCGGTGCTCACCACCTCGGTGGCGCTGTCGGCGCTGCGGGCGGCCCGGCGTGCCGGCTCGGACCTGCCCGGCCTGGTCCGGGCGGTGGACGCCGCCATTGCCGGCCAGTGGGACGACGCGCGGTTCGTCACCGCCGTGCTCGCCGAGTTCGACACGGGGTCCGGAACGCTGCGGTACGTCAACGCGGGGCACCCGCCGCCGGTGCTGCTGCGCCGGGGACGGGCCGTGCAGGAGCTGACCGGGGGCCGCCGGCTCCCGCTCGGCCTGACCGACGGCCGCGTCGAGGTGGCGCGGACCCGGCTGGAGCCCGGCGACCGGCTGCTGCTGCACACCGACGGAGTGACCGAGGCGCGCGACGCGGCGGGCGAGATGTTCGGGCTCTCCCGCCTGGCGGACCTCGCCGAACGGCACATCGGTTCCGGGCGGCCGGCGGCGGAGACGCTGCGCCGCCTCAGCCAAGCGGTGACGGAGCACCAGGGCGGGACACGCCAGGACGACGCGACCCTGCTGCTGGTCGAGTGGTCCGCCGCCGCGTCGGCGAACTCGGAGCCCTGAGTCAGTCCAGCCCGCGCCATCCCCGCGCGACGGGTTGGTCGGCGTCGGAATCGGCGAGCCCGAGCAGGGTGCCGACCCCGGTGATCCGAAGGACCCGCGCCACGCCCGGCTGCGGGCCGGTCACCCGCATCGTCACGTCGCGCTCGCGGCCCACGGAGACGCCGTGCACCAGGACGCGTACGCCGCTGGAGTCCAGGAACCGCAGGTCGGCCAGGTCGACGACGACCTCCCGGACGCCGGGGCGGCGCAGCGCCTCGGTGAGCGTCGCCTCGAACTCACCGGCGGTGGCCATGTCGATCTCACCGGCCGGTCGCAGGACCACCTGGCCCGGCTCCGCGTTCCGCTCACCCGGGTCCATGGCCGCCTCACCGTCGAAGGTCGCGCCGGCTCCGGCGCGACTCGACCATACCGACCCCCGCCCGACCGGACCACGCCGACGGCCACGAGGGATGACTTGAACGCGTTCAAGAAGTCACCTACGCTGTGGCGACAATGTTTTGAACACGTTCAAGAGGGGCGTCGGCGATGGACACGAAGGTCTGGATGTACCTGGTCTACCTGGCGATCAGCATCGGGCTGACCGTCTGGGTGGCCCGGGCGCTGTCACGCAACGGGCTGGTCTTCCTGGAGGAGGTCTTCGCCGACGAACGGCTGGCCAAGGCCGTCAACAGCCTGCTCGTCGTCGGCTTCTACCTGCTCAACCTCGGCTACGTCACGGTGGCCATGAAGCACCCCGACCCGGTCGGGTCCACCGCGCAGGCCATGGAGGAGCTGTCCCTCAAGATCGGCCTGGTGCTGCTGGTCCTCGGCGCGCTGCACTTCTTCAACGTCTTCGCGCTCGGCCGGTACCGCCGTGGCCGGCTGCGCCAGTTCGCCACCCATCCGCCGCTCGCCCCGGTCGGCCGGCTCCCGATGCCGCCCGCACCCCGCGGCCCGCACCCGGCCGGCCCGCACCCGGCCGGCCCGCACCCCGCCGGCCCGCACCCGGCCGGCCCGCACCCCGCCGGCCCGCACCCGGCCGCCACCCACCCCGCCAGTGCTCACCCCGCCGGCCCGGGGGCGGAGACCGGGCCGGCCGGCAGCCCGCCCGTCCGATGACCACCGGGTCCGTCGGGTCGGGCGGACTCCCGGACGCCACCGCGCACGGGGGCGGTGGCGTCCGGGGGTTCACCGTCCTCTACGACGCGCACTGCCCACTGTGCCGCTCCGCCCGGCGCTGGCTGGCGTCCCGCGCCCAGCTCGTACCCCTGGAGTTCGTGCCGGCCGGCTCGGCCGAGGCACGGCGGCGCTTCCCCGGTCTGGACCACGACGCCACGCTGCGCGACCTCACCGTGGTCGCGGACACCGGCGAGGTGTACGCGGGGGACGGCGCCTGGTTCGCCTGCCTCTGGGCCCTGGCCGACCACCGGGGCGCCGCCGAGCGGCTGGCCCGACCGCACCTGCTCCCCCTGGCCCGGCGGGTGGTCGCCGCCGCCGCCTCGGTCCGCGAACGCGTTCGCGACCCGTGGGCGGCGCCGGGCGACGACCTGGCGGGATACGGTGACCCCGATGACCGAGCAGACTGCGCCGACGACCGCTGCGGGTGAGCCGGCGACCGCGCGCGGCGAGCAGACCCGGCAGCTCATCCTGGACACCGCGATGCGGCTGTTCCGCGAGCGCGGGTACGCCCGGACCACCATGCGCGCCATCGCCCAGGAGGCCGGGGTGGCGGTGGGCAACGCCTACTACTACTTCGGCTCCAAGGAACACCTGATCCAGGAGTTCTACGCCCGCTCCCAGGTGGAGCACCGGGCGGCGGCCGGACCGGTGCTCGCCCGGGAACCCGACCTCGCCGCCCGACTGGCGGGGGTGATGCACGCCGGGATCGACGTGCTCACCCCGTCACACTCCTTCGCCGCCAGCTTCTTCAAGACGGCGGCGGAGCCGACCTCCCCACTGAGCCCCTTCTCGGCGGAGTCGTCCGGCCCGCGCGAGGCGGCGATCGGTCTCTTCGCCGAGGCGCTGGAGGGCTCCACCGCCCGGGTCGACCCGGAGTTGCGCCCGCACCTGCCAGAGCTGCTCTGGTTGGGTTACATGGGGGTGGTGCTCTACTGGGTCTACGACCGCTCGCCCGGCCAGACCCGCACCCGGCAGCTCATCGACGGGGCGGTGCCGTTGGTCGACCGGCTGGTGGGGCTGTCCCGGTTGCGCGTGCTGCGCCCGGTGACCCGGCAGGTGCTCGACCTCATTCGTACGCTGCGTCACTGACCCCCTACGACGCCATCCCCCGAGTAGCCGCAGGTCAAGTCCGCTATTCGACACCTGGATCGCACCTATGGCATCTTGCCTTCACCTCTACAGTTACGTAGCGTGATCGGTGCGCACGTCACCTGCGGGACCCTGGGGGAGACTGCGGACCGTGGATCCGGCCCGGGATCCACGGTCCGCGCCCCACAGAGAGGGGGCGCGCGGTCAGGGCGGGTCGGGGCGCGCTCAGGGCGGGTAGACGCCGAACGAGCGCCAGCCCCGCTCGGGGAAACCGGCGGCGGCCGCCACCCGGGCGGAGGCGGTGTTTGCGGGGTCGTGCAGATACGTCGGGACGGCCCCCTCGTCGAGCACCCGGCGCGCCGCCTGGGCGACCAGCCGCCGGGCCAGCCCTCGCCCCCGGGCCGCCGGCACGGTGCCGACGGCAAGTTCGTGGCCGTACGCGTCGTGCCGCTTGATCCCGACGCCGGCCAGGTAGCGCCCCCGGGCGTCGCGCACCACCAGCACCGGCCGGTCGAACAGGCGCAGCCAGGACGGCAGCCCGGCCGCGCCCGGGGGTGTCCACTCCCCCACGTCCGGCAGCGGGGCCGGCGCCACGCTCCACCGGAACACGTCGTCGTGCACCGCCCAGCCGGGTCGTCCGACCGCGGCGGGCAGCGCCGGAAGCGGCGGCCCGCCCGGCAGCCGGGCCAGCTCGCGCACCGCCGCGACCCGGTCGGGAGCCACGGAGAGCACGGTGCTCGCGCCGGCGGTCACCGCGACGGCGGGCCGGAGCCGGCCGTCCCAGGCCGGTCGGGCCCGTCGGTGCGAGCCGACCACGTGCAGCCCGGGCCCCGCCGGCCACTGGCCGAGCCAACTCGCCAGGTGCAGGTGCAGCCGCCGGTCGAGCATCGCCGCCCACCTCCCCGGGGCCGTCGGTGGTCATCCGGTGTCCGGGCCGCCGACGCCCGGCCCGCCTCGCCGACGATCACCGTACGCGGGCCCGCCGGCCCGTGGGAGGGAACCCGTCGGGGTGGACCGGCCCGGCCCGGGGCGCCCCGGTCGACCCGGCACCGCGCGGTGCCGGGCGGCGCGAGGGTTGGGCGGCGCGGCGGGGGGTAGACGTACCGGCAGATCGACGTCCGCCGGTTTTATGGGTGCACCGACCGATCAGGGGAACCAAACGCATCGATCGGTCGTCATATTCATTTTCATACATGGACAACTTTGTTTGGGACGGTATGGTCATGCCGAACAAGCCGAACGACCGGTACCACCAGGACCCCGAGCGACTCTGGCGGGCCACCGAGGCCGCCGGGCGGTTCCCGGCCCAGTCGGCGTACCGGGGTCACCGCGCGGGCAACGGGGCCGCCCCGTGGAGCGAGGTGGACAAGCAGCCCGCCGGCGCCGCCTCGCCCGGCGGACTGAACACCCGCTGACCGTCCCGCGCGGCGGGGGCGGCTGCGCGACACACCCGGACGGTCCACCGGCGGCATTCGCACACCTGTCGGGTAATTTCTTCTGGTCCGGCATCCCGGCCTACGACAGGAGAAGCTCCGCGCATGGGCAAGAAGACGATCCACGTCTCCGACTTCAGCGGCACGGTCATCCAGCCCGACGACGAGGTGGTCCGCGTCGTCGTCCTGGAACACCCTGACCTGGTCGCGGGGCCCGTGCGGTTGGACGCCACCCCGGTCGAGGTGGAGGGCATCGACGACGCCGCGCTGGACGTCGCGGTGGTCGAGATCCACGACCGGCACGGCGACGGCGAGCCGCGCCGGGTGGTGCTCACCGCGAGCGAGTTCGACGCGATGGCGACCGACGTGCCGATGGCGCAGCTGTTGAAGACGGCCGAGCGGGTCCGCCCGCCGAAGGCCCGCAAGGGCGCGGAACGGGTCGACTACGGCACGATCGAGCACGCCGGCCGGCCGCACCGGGGCCGGGTCACCGAGGAGGAGGCCCGGTTGGTGCGCGAGCGGCTCGACGAGGTCAACAAGCGGCTCGCCGACGCCGGGATCCGTCAGGTCGACCCGACGGATCCCGAGCACGCCGCCCGCTACGGCTTCCCCGCCGCGCCCTGAGGCGGGTCACTCCCGCAGCTGGACGGCCCGCAGCGCCGCCGCCACCCACTCCTCGGTCGCGGCCTTGGTCACGCCGAGCCCACTGAGGGCGCCGGCACCGTTCTCGTGCTCCAGTAGCGCGAGCAGGATGTGCTCGGTGCCGATGTAGTTGTGGCCCAGCCGCAGGGCCTCCCGGAAGGTCAGCTCCAGCGCCTTCTTGCCCTGGGCGTCGTACGGGATCAGGTCGGGCACCTCGCCGGACGAGGGCGGCAGCGCGGCCGTCGCGGCCTCGCGGACCCGCTCCAGCGACACCCCCTGGGCGACGATCGCCTTCGCGGCCAGCGCCTCCGGCTCGCTGAGCAGCCCCAGCACCAGGTGCTCGGGGCGGGTCTCGGCCTGGCCGGTGGCGCGGGCCTCGTTCTGCGCGGCCATCACCACGTTGCGGGCCCGGGGGGTGAACCGGGCGAAGCCCTGCTGCGGGTCCAGCGGCGTCTCGTCGGCCTTCGGCACGAAGCGCTTCTGTGCCGCCTGCTTGCTGACGCCCATGCTGCGACCGATGTCGGTCCAGGACGCGCCCGAACGGCGGGCCTGGTCGACGAAGTGGCCGATCAGGTGGTCGGCGATCTCGCCGAGGTGGTCGGCCGCGATGACCGCGTCGGTGAGCTGGTCGAGCGCATCGGTGTGCGCCTTCTTGATCGCCCGGATCAGGTCGTCCAGGCGTACCGGGTTGCTCATCTGCACTGGTTCCGTCATGCGTCAACCATAGGTTGACGGCACCTTGGCCGTCAACCCTAAGTTGACGGTGATCGCCCGTGCCGCACGCCGGGTCCACGACCCCGGCGGATCACGGTGCGTGACGGATCGTAGGAAAGTTTCACCATTGCCCCCGACGATATAGAAGATTTACGATCCGGTCTCCATCGTCCAACCGCCCCCTTCGGGACGAACATCGGAGGCAACATGTGTGACGCACCGGAGACAGCCGGCCTGAGCCACGTACCGGCCCGACGCCGCACCCTCCTCACGGCGCTCGGCGTCGGCGTGGGAATCGGGGTCGTCGGCCTGCCCAGCCCCGCGATGGCCGCCGTCGCCGGCTGGAGCAACCCGACGCGCGGCACGCTGACCTCCGGCTACAAGACCCCCAGCCGGCCGACGCACACCGGCTGGGACGTGGCCAACAGCCAGGGCACCCCGGTCTACGCCACGGCCGCCGGGACCGTCCGGGACATCAAGACCAACTCGTACCCGGGTGACACGGCAAGCGGCCCGCTGGCCGGTCGTACCGGCAACAGCGTCCACATCAACCACGCCGACGGCTACTTCTCCTACTACGGCCACCTGTACCGGGTGCTGGTCAGCGACGGCCAGCAGGTCAGCTGCGGCCAGTTGGTCGGCCTGATGGGCACCACCGGCAACTCGACCGGCCCGCACCTGCACTTCGAGATCCACAACCCCCGGCTGACCTCGATGGACCCCCGGGTCTTCCTGGCCAACCGGGGCATCACCCTCGGCTCCACGGCCCCGGTGGGCAGCACCGGCTACCCGAGCGTCGGCCAGGGCGCCTCGGGCTGGGTGCCCCGGGTGATCCAGTACCTGGTGCGGGCGCGCGGCGTCTCCGTCGTGGTGGACGGGGTCTACGGGCCGGGCTGCGCCGCCTCGGTCAGGTCGTTCCAGAGCGGCCGGGGCCTCTACGCCGACGGCATGGTCGGCCCGATCACCTGGACCGCGCTCGTGCTGCCCCTGCGGGAGGGCAACTCCGGTGACCTGGTGCGCGGCCTGCAGACCGCGCTCAACGCCCGGGGGGCGAGCCTCCTCGTCGACGGCGGCTTCGGGGCGGTCACCACCAGCGCGGTACGCAGCTTCCAGAGCCGCAACGGCCTCGTCGTCGACGGTCTCGTCGGCCCGGTGACCTGGAGCGTGCTCATCTGAGCGGGCCGGTCAGAGCCAGCCGTTGTCCCGGGCGGTGCGGAACGCCTCCGCCCGGTTGGCCACCCCGAGCTTGCTGACCGCCGCGGAGAGGTGGTTGCGGACCGTGCCCGCCGACAGGTGGGTACGCCGGGCCACCTCCGCCACCGGCGTGTCGTACTCGGCCAGCCGCAGCACGTCCAGCTCGCGGGGCGTGAGCGGGCACTCGGGCGCGGTGAGCGCGTCGGCGGCCAGCGCCGGGTCGACGTACCGACCGCCGGCGTGCACGCGGCGGATGACGTCGGCGAGCGTCCCGCCCGGCGCGCCCTTGGGCAGGAACCCCTTGGCCCCGGCCGCCAGCGCGCGTTGCAGGTGCGGCGGCCGGCCGTGCCCGGTCAGGATCACCACCTTGCAGGCGGGCAGGACGCGCGCCAGCTCGGCGGTCACCTCCAGCCCGTCCAGGGCCGGCATCTGGAGGTCCACCACGGCGACGTCCGGCCGGTGGGCGAGCGCGGCGGTCACGGCGGCCCGCCCGTCCGGCGCCTCGGTCACCACCTCCAGGTCGGACTCCAGACCGAGCAGGGCGGCCAGCGCCGCGCGGATCAGGTCCTCGTCGTCGGCGAGCAGCACCCTGATCACGGGCGGGTCCGTACCGTCACGTCGAGGCGGAACACCCCGTCGTCGATCCGGTGGCGCAGGGTCCCCCCGGCCTCGGCCAGCCGCTCGGCCAGCCCGCGTAACCCGAAGCTGTGCCGGTCCGGCGACGCCCCCTCGGCGCCGTCGTTCGTCATGGTCATCCGTACCTCGTCCTCGTCCTGGCTGATCTCGATGGTGCACCAGGTGGCCCGGCTGTGCCGCAACACGTTGGTGCTGGCCTCCCGCAGCACCGCGACGAGCTGCCGGGCGATCTCCGACGGTACGTCGTCCGGCGGCAGCGCGACCGCGCAGCGGATGCCGGAGGAACGCAGCACCTGCTCCACCGCGGCGATCTGGTCCCCGAGGTCCACCGCACGGTACCCGTGCACCACCTCGCGCAGCTCGACCAGCGCCGACGCGGCCAGCCGCTGCACCTCGGCGGCCTCCCGGCTGGCGCGCCCGGCGTCCGTCGCCGCCAGCCGGGACGCCAGCTCGGCCTTGAGCGCGATGACCGAGAGGCTGTGCCCGAGCAGGTCGTGCACGTCGCGGGCGAAGCGCAGCCGCTCCTCGGTGGCGGCGAGCCGCCCCTGGGCGGCCCGCCCCCGCTGCGCCTGGACGAGCAGCCCCCACAGCCAGAGCTGGAGGGCATTCCACGCGGCCATGGAGAGGCCGGCCACCAGCACGATGGTGACCTGGCCGCGGACCGGGGCCCCGTTCCAGGCCGCCACCCCGGCGGCCGTCGCCACGGACAGCAGCACCGCTGGGCCGGCGGCCCACCACTGCCGCAGCAGGGAAACCGAGCCGATCACCGACGCCCCCAGGAATCCCCAGGTCGCCCACTCCGGCCCGCCCACGGGCCCGACCAGCGGTACGGAGAGCACGGCGGCGCAGACGAACCCGGCGAGCAGGCGGCGCCGCGTCGACTCGGCCAGCCACGGGGTGATCGCCCCGTACAGCGCTCCGCTCTGCGCGGCGACGAACAGGACGACGCCCACCGCTCCGGCCGCCGCCCAGCGGGGATCCTCCTCCCGCGACAGTCCGACGGCGGCCAGCAGCAGCGTGCCCAGGACGCCGCTGCCGACGGTGCTCAACGTGACGGCACGGGCGCGGCGCAGGCCGACGTCACGCTCGACCTGCGCCCGCTCCATGCTCACGCTCCCGATGTCAGGTGGCGCGATGACCTCGATCATCCGTGCCGGGGCTCCCAGCGGAAGTACCGGACGGCCGTGAACAGCGACACCGCCAGCCAGACCAGCAGCACCCCGAAGGAGGGCAGCGTCTCGACCAGCGTCCCGGCGAAGCTCAGGGCCTGGCCCTCGTCGGTGCGGGCGAGCCAGCCGACGCGCATGATCTCGGTGAACGGCCCCATGGGCAGGAACCAGAGGATCCGTTCCAGCGACTCCGGCAGCGCGCCGAGCGGCAGCAGCGCACCCGGCGTGGCCAGGAAGATCACCAGGCTCGGCAGGGTGGTCAGCATGGCCGCCTCGGAGCTGCGGGTGATCGCGGAGAGGGCCGCCGAGAAGGCCGCCAGGATCGCGGACCCGATCAGCAGCGCCACCGCCATGACCAGCGGGTTCTTCGGCATCGGCAGGTCGAGCGCCAGGATGGCGTAGCCGGCCAGCACGACGAACTGGGCGAGGAAGATCGCCACGGTGCTGCTGGCCGTGCCGAGCAGGATGGTGCGGTCCGAGGCGAGCCCCGCCCGCAGCCGCTTGAGCACCAGTTCCTGGCGGCGCGACGCGTACACGGTGGTCAGGTGGTGGTGCACCAGGAAGACCATGATCAGGGTGGTGATGCTGACGACCCGGCGCACGCCGGGCACCGTCTGGCCGCCGTACTCGCTGACGAGCAGGATGGCGATCATCAGCGGGGTCACCACGGACATGGCGGTGGCCGTCCAGTTGCGACGCAGCGCCAGCAGCTCCATCTTGAGCATCGCGGCCATCTGCCAGAGCGGCCTGGTCGCCCGGTCGCGCGGGGTGGCGGTGGTGGTGGGGCTCTGCGTCGTCATCGTCCCGCTCATCGGGCGGCCTCCGGTTCCGCGTGCTGGTCGGTCTGGTCGTGGTCGGCGGCGATGTCCAGGAAGACATCCTCCAGGGTGGCCGGTCGGGCCGACAGGGACGCCAGCCGGATGTCGGCCGCGTTGGCCCATTCGAGCAGCCGGGTGAGGTCGGTCTGGAGGTGGCGGGACTCGTACGTGACCCGGTCGCCGTCGACCATGCGGGCGGCGTGCGGCAGGTCGGGAAGGGCGTCCGTCGCCGGCAGCCGGAAGCTGATCCGGGCGGGCAGGGTGCGTACGACGTCCTCCGGGGCACCCGTGGCGACGATGCTCCCGCCCCGCATGATGGCCACCCGGTCGGCGAGGACCTCCGCCTCCTCCAGGTAGTGCGTGGTGAGCAGGACGGTGGTCCCACCCTTCTGGAGTTCCCGGACGACGTCCCAGGTGCGGCGCCGGGAGGCCGGGTCCATGCCGGTGGTCGGCTCGTCGAGGAAGAGCACCTCCGGGCGGCCGAGCACGGCCAGCGCCAGCTCCAGCCGCCGGCCCTCGCCGCCGGAGAGCTGCTCGACCGCCACGTTCATCCGGCCACCGAGGTCGACCAGGTCCAGCACCTCCGCGGTGGTCTGCGGCCGGACGGTGAGGGACCGCCAGATCTCCACCGTCTCCCGGACGGTGAGCGCACCCGTGAACCCGCCGTGCTGGAGCATCACCCCCGTCCGGGGACGCACCGAGTTCCGGTCCCGCACCGGGTCCAGTCCGAGCACCCGGACCCGGCCGGAGGTGGCCGGTTGCAGTCCCTCCAGGACCTCGATGGTGGTGGTCTTGCCGGCACCGTTGGTGCCCAGCAGGGCGAACAGCTCGCCCCGTTGGATCCGCAGCGAGATCCCCCGCACCGCCTCGAACTCCCCGTAGCTGCGGCGCAGCCCGTCCACTTCGATCACGACGTCATCCATGCTTCACAGGCTGCCGTCGACCGGCGACAGAACCAACCCCCGCCGCGTCACGTTCCGACCGTGTCGTACGCATGCCTCACCCGTGCGTCCGCCACGCCCGCCCCGGCGGCTTACCCGGTGGTGGCGACGAACGGCGGCACGTCCACCGGGAGTTCTGGCAGCACGCCCGCGAGAGCCTGGACCTTCGACCACGTCATGGTCACCTGGTCGAGGTCCCCCTCCCCCAGCGGGACGCCCAGCTCGCCGAACGCCTGGGCCAGCCGCTCCCGCCGGGCGGGGTCGACACCGTCGGTGGGCGCCTCCGGGGCGCAGACCGCCGCGAGGTCCGTCACGACCTCCAGCTTCGGCTCGCGCTCGTGCCAGCCCGTACGCCGCTGGTAGACGTCGGCGACGGCGGCCAGCTCGAAGTCACGGCCGGGGGCGGCGGCCAGTTGCAGCGACAGCGGCAACCCGTCGCCGTCGGCCCCCATCGGCAGCGCCAGCGCGGGGAAGCCGACCGCGCTCCAGATGCTGGGCAGGAAGGAGATCGTCTGGAGGCTGGCCTGGTCGTCGTAGCGGGGGGCGGCGGACGGCCAGGCGGGCGTGGCGATGACGTCGACGTCCCGCAACCGGGCCCGCAGGGCCTCGGCGCCCCACCCACGCACCCGCTGGGCCCGCAGGTACGTCTCCGCCGGGAGCACGCCGCCGAGCGCGACGTTCCAGCGGAACGGCCGGCCGTAGTCGTTCCAGCGCGCCCGGAACTGCGCCCCGTGCACCTCGAACGCCTCCACCAGCATCGTCACGAGCTGCGCGGCGAAGAGCGGGAACGCCTCGTCGAGGGGTACGTCGACGACCTCCGCCCCGGCGGCGCGCAGCTCGTCGAGCGCGGCGTCGAAGGCGGCGGCGGTGTCGTCGGTCAGCGCGGCGGCGTACCGCACGAGGTCGCCCGGGACGCCGACGCGGACGCCCGCGAGGTCGGCGAGCGCCGGCCGGGACAGCTCCGCGGGCCGGTCCGCCATGACGGCGAGCAGCCGCGCGCACTCCCGGGCCGTACGGGCCAGCGGACCCGCCGTCTCGACCGACCGCGCCAGCGGGCGGACGCCCGCCGCCGGCAGGAGTCCCTGCGTCGGCTTCAGCCCGGTCACGCCGCAGAGCGCCGCCGGGATCCGGATGCTGCCGTTGCTGTCGGTGCCGACACCCGCGTCGAAGAACCCGGCGGGAATGCCGTTGGCGCTGCCGCAGCTCGACCCGCCGGTCCACCGGTGGGGGTCCCACGGGTTGCGCGGCACCGGAAAGGACGCCTCCGGGTCCGGCCGCGACAGCGCGTGCTCCGCCATCGTGGTCTTGCCCACGATCACCGCGCCCGCCGCGCGCAGCCGTGCCACCACGGTCGCGTCGCGGTCGGTCCACCAGGTCGCGTCGTGCACGACGCTCTGGCAGGTGCTCGGCGCGCCGGCGACGGCGACGACGTCCTTCACGCCGATCAGCGTGCCGCGCAGCGGCCCGTCCGTGCCGGGGTCGTCGACCGGGAAGCGGTGCAGGAAGGTGCCGAGCATCGGCCCGAGCCGGTCGGCCCGCTCGGCTGCGGCGGCGAGGCGGTCCATGTCAGCTCACCACCGGGTGACCGGGCCGGCCGGTCGCGACGATTCGCGGGGCGGCGGAATTGACGGGCCGATTACCGGCCAATTCCCGTTCGGTGCCCGTTGCGGTTTCCCGGAAGAAGTCGGTGTGTGGAAAGGCGAACAACTCGGCCGCGGCGTCGTCACGACCCAGGACATCCGTTCCCGCGTCGACGGTCGACGAATGACCGTCACCGTTGCGCCTCTGACGTGCCACGAACACCTCCCCGCACGGGCCACGGAATGCGCAGCCCAGGACCACGACAGGTCCGACGATGGCGGGTACGGCCACCGCGGGGTAACCCCTACGGTCACCCCTCACCACCCCGGAATAAGGCGCCTCGGACGCCAATTCTCGCGGCGGCGGCCCCGGAATTCCTGGCTCCCCGCTCCCTAGCGCTGCTAAATACTATTCGCATACCCGCACCGATCTAAATGGGGAAATCAATGAGCAACGCAATCGCGAACCTCGTGGCCACACCCACGCTCGGTGCGGTGGACCCACAGGCGATCGATGTGGCGGACGTGCACAAGAGCTACGGCGACGTGCGCGCCGTCAACGGCATCGACCTGCGGATCGCTCCCGGCGAGGTGGTCGCGTTGCTCGGGCCCAACGGCGCGGGCAAGTCCACGCTCGTCGACATGATCCTGGGGCTCACCCGCCCCGACCGTGGCGAGATCCGCGTCTTCGGGCACACCCCCCGGGAGGCCATCACCCGGGGCGTCATCGGGGCGACGCTCCAGGACGGCGCGCTGCTCGACGACGTGTCGATCCGCGAGCTGCTCACGGTGGTGGCGTCGCTGCACACCGCCCCGTTGCCGATCGCCGAGGTGCTGCGCCGCACCGACCTGACCGACGTCGCCGACCGCCGCAGCCGGCTCTCCGGCGGTCAGCGCCAGCGGCTGCGGCTGGCCATGACCCTCGTGTCCGACCCGAAGCTGCTGGTGCTGGACGAGCCGACGGTGGCGATGGACGTCGAGTCCCGCCACGTGTTCTGGGCCGCCATGCGGGAGTTCACCGACTCCGGGCGCACCGTGGTGTTCGCCTCCCACTACATGGAGGAGGCCGAGGAGTTCGCCGACCGGGTGGTGCTCGTCCAGGCCGGGAAGATCATCGCCGACGGCACGGTCACGGAGATCCGCTCCGTGGTGGCGGGGCGCTCGCTGTCGGCCACCGTCCCGGACGCGACGGTCGAGCAGCTGCGCCTGCTGCCCGGCGTGATGACCGTCGAGGCCCGGGGCCAGCGCGTCGAGATCGTCAGTTCCGACTCCGACGCCACCGCCCGCGAGTTGTTCGCGCGCTTCCCCCAGGCGTACGACGTCGAGATCGGCGCCCTCGGCCTGGAACAGGCGTTCCTGGCCCTCACCGCGACGAAGGGCGGGGCCGCCTGATGAGCGCCGGCTTCCTGAAGCTCGAAGTGAAGCGGGTGATCCGGGCCCGCAAGTTCTGGATCGCCGCGTTCCTGTTCCCGACGCTGCTCTACCTGATGCAGGCAAACCTGTTCGACATGATGCAGGCCAACATGTTCCGCGGTGGGGCCGGCGGAGGCGCCGGCATCAACTTCAGTGAGCACCTGCTCGGCAGTCTCGCCGCCTTCGGGGCGATCTTCGTCGCGCTGAACGTCGGCACGCGGGTGGCGATCGAGCGGTCCACCGGATGGCAGCGCCAACTGCGCATCACCCCCCTGTCCCCGACCTCCTACCTGGCGGCGAAGCTGGCCGCGGCGATGGTGGTGGCGCTGCCGGCGATCACGGCGGTGGCGCTCACCGGCGCGCTGTTGCAGGGCGTCCGGCTGCCGGTGGGCGGCTGGCTCCAACTGGTGCTCGGGGTGTGGCTCGGCACGCTGCCGTTCGCGCTGCTGGGCGTCTTCATCGGCCAGGTCGCCACGGCCGAGAGCGTGCAGGTCCTCACCTCCGTCTCGCACATGCTGCTCGGCGTGCTCGGCGGCGCGCTGGTCCCGTCGGTCGCGTTCCCCGACTGGATGCAGACGGCGTCCGCGATCATGCCGAGCCACTGGCTGGCCGAGATCGGGCACGGCCCGTTCGAGGACACCGCCCGGCTCGGGCTCGCCGCCGTGGTGCTCGCGGGCTGGACCGTCGTGCTCGGCGGCGCCGTGATCCTGCGGTACCTGAAGGACAGCGCCCGCGTCTGAGCGCCCGCGACCGGGAGCGCACGGGCCGCACCCCCCGAACGACGAACGTACGCACCGCTACGACGAGGGATCCCATCGTGAAGAAGAACTCCTGGCAGATACTGCGCAAGGGCGGGCCGGGCGGCCTCACGCTCACCGTCGACTTCACCAGCACCGGCCGCACCCAGGCGTGCTTCCGCGACCTGGTCCCCCTGTTGAGCGCGCCCGGCGAGATCTGGGAGACCGTGGCACCCGCCTCCGGCGCCGAGGACACCATGTCCGGCGCCGACTACGTCGAGCGGTGGGCGAAGGGCGTACGCCGACGGGAACGCACCGTCGACACCGTGATCGGCTACTGCGTGGGCGCGGTGTTCGCCGCCCCCCTCGCGGCCCGGCTGGCCGAGGCGCAGGACGAGGCACCGAGGCTGGTCCTGCTGGACCCGGAGCTGCCGAACATCGTCGGGCTGTACCGGGACTTCCACGCCGCCGCGGACGCGCTGAAGACCATCCTCACCCCCGAGGAGATCGCGGCGTTCCACGCCGACGGCCAGGCGGTGCAGGAGAAGCACGGGCTCGAGGACCTCAGCCTCATCGGTCCCGCGCTCGCCGGGATCTTCCGCGACGCGATCGACGTGGCGGGCCGCCGGCTCGGCCTGGACGACGACGTCCGGGCCGAACTGGGCGGCAGCTTCGCCTCGTTCGTCGGCTACCTGCGGGCGGCGACGGAGATCGACCCCGCCCCGCAATGGGCGACGGCGACGGCGATCACCTCCGCGCACTCGACCCAGCGCGGGCAGGGCTTCGGGCGCACCATCCCGCTCGCCGTCGACCACGACCAGATGCTGCGCCACCCCGACGTCGCCGCGACGGTCTCCGGCCTGATGACCGGTGCGGACGCCGGTCAGCGGATCGCGGGGTAGCGCGGTGGCACCGGGCCCGGCGGGCGGCGAGCCCGCGCTCTTCACCGACCTGTTCGCCGAACAGGTGCGGCGCACCCCGGACGCCACCGCCGTCGTGTGGGGCGAGCACCGCAGGACGTACGCCGAGTTGAACGCCGAGGCGAACCGCCTCGCGCACCGGCTGGTGCAGCTCGGCGCGGGCCCGGAGCGGCTCGTGGCGATCGGGATCCGCTCGCCGCACCTGGTGGTCGCCGCCCTCGCCACCCTCAAGGCCGGGGCGGCCTACCTGCCGCTGGACCTCAGCTACCCGGCGCAGCGGCTGGAGCACATGCTCACCGACGCGCGGCCGATGCTGCTGCTGACCACCGGCGACGACCAGCACGCGGTGCCGGCGGCCGACCTGCCACGGCTCCTGCTCGACGACCCGGACGCGTACGCCGGCCAGCCGGACACCGACGTCACCGACGCCGACCGGCTCGCCCCGCTGCGGCCCGCCAACGTCGCGTACGTCATCTACACCTCCGGCTCCACCGGCAGCCCGAAGGGCGTGGTGATCGAGCATCGCCAGCTCGGCACGTACCTGCGTCACGTCGTGCGGTCCTACCCGGGCGTACGCGGCCGGGCGCTGCTGCACTCCTCGTTCGCGTTCGACCTGACGGTCACCGCGTTCTACGCGCCACTGATGACGGGCGGCTGCGTGCACCTCGGCGCCCTGGAGCAGATGGGCACGCCCGCCGCCGGACCGGCCGGGCAGCAGCGGCCCACCTTCGTCAAGGTGACGCCGTCGCACATCCCGCTGCTCACCGCGCTGCCGGCCCAGGCGTCCCCGACCGGGGAGCTGATGGCCGGCGGCGAGCTGCTGCTCGGCGAGACCGTCGACGCCTGGCGCCGCCGGCACCCCGGCGCGCGGGTGGTCAACGAGTACGGCCCGACGGAGACGACCGTCGGGTGCAGCACCGTGGTCATCGAGCCCGACCAGCCGGTGCCGCCGGGGCCGCTGCCCATCGGCCAGCCCATGCCCGACGTGCGCTACCACGTGCTGGACGACGAGCTGCGCCCGGTGCGGCCCGGCGAGATCGGCGAGCTGCACATCGCGGGCGGCCAGCTGGCCCGGGGCTACCTGCACCGGCCGGGCCTGACCGCCGAGCGCTTCCTGCCCGACCCGTTCGGCCCGCCCGGCTCGCGCATGTACCGCTCCGGCGACCGGGTCCGGCCCACCGAGGACGGCGAGTACGAGTTCTGCGGGCGGGTCGACAACCAGGCCAAGATCCGCGGCTACCGCATCGAGCTGGGCGAGATCGAGGCGGCGCTGCTGCGCCGGCCCGAGGTGCGGCACGCGGCGGCGGTGATCCGTACGGACACGCCGGAGGTCAAGCAGCTCGTCGCGTACGTCGTGCCCGGGGAGGGCGCGCGGATCGACGCGCAGCAGCTGCGCAAGGACCTCGCCGAGACGCTGCCGGAGTACATGGTGCCGAGCGCCGTGGTGAGCCTCCCGGCGCTGCCGCTGACCGTGAACCGCAAGCTCGACACGGCGGCCCTGCCGGCGCCGGAGGTCGCGGCGACCCCGGGTGGCCGGGCGCCGGCCGACGAGTTGCAGGCGCTGCTCTGCGAGCTATTCGCCACCTACACGGCCGTCTCCTCGATCGGCGTCGACGACGACTTCTTCGTCCGGGGCGGCACCAGCCTCGGCGCCGCCCAACTGGTCAACGAGGCACGCCGGCGCGGGCTCACCCTGTCGCTGCGCGACGTGCTGGAAAACCGGACCGTGGCGCGGCTCGCCGAGGTCTGCGCCGACACCGACCGAGGGGACGAGTGAGCATGAGCATCGCGGCCAGCAGGAAGGAAGCAGCCATGTGGCTGCTCGAGCGGCTGGTGCCGGACACCGGGGTCAACAACGTGGCGGTCGCCTTCGAGGTGGCCGGCCGGATCGACCGCGGGCTGTTCACGGCGGCGCTGCGGGCGGTGCTGGCCCGGCACGAGGTGCTGCGCACCGTGTTCCGCTCCGACGACGCGACGCTGACCCGGGAGGTGCTCGCCGCCGACCAGCTCGACGTGCCCGTGGTGGACATCCCGGCCGGCGACGACGGGACGGACGCCGACCTGACCGCGTTCGCCGCCGAGCCCTTCGAGATCGACGGCCGCCCCCTGCTGCGGGCGGGGATCCACGCGGGGGCGGACGCCGACGTGTGCTGCGTGGTCGTGCACCACCTGAACTTCGACGCCATGTCGACCACGATCCTGCTCCGCGAGCTGCTCGCCGGCTACGAGGCGCTCGCGGCCGGCGGCCGGCCCGACGACGCCCCGCTGGCCGCGCTCGCGGAGCGCGCGCCGAACGAGCGCAGCGTCGCGTACTGGCGCAAGAACCTCGACGGGCTGCGGGCCGCCGAGGCGGGCCTGTGGTGCGCCCTGCCGCCCGTCGGGGCGCCGTCCCTGCGCGCCCGCACCATCCACCACGAGCTCTCCGCGCCGGCCCGCGCCGTGGTGCGCCGCTTCCAGCGCGAACTGCGCGCCTCCGAGGCCGTCGTGCTGCTCGCGGCGTACTCGGTGCTGCTCGCCCAGCACGGCGCGGGCTCCGACGTGGTCATCGGCACCCCGGTGAACGTGCGCGACCAGCGCAGCATGAACGCCATCGGCTACCACGCGAACCTGGTGCCGCTGCGGGTGCGGGTCGACCCGGACGCCGACTTCCGCGCCGTCGTCAAGCAGACGCGCAGCACCTTCCTGGAGGCGATCAGCCACGCCGACGTACCGCTGGAGCACGTCTCCCCCGCCGTACTCGGCGACGCGCCGTCGTCGTGGCGCAGCTCGTTCTTCCGGCACCTGTTCAACTACGTGCCCGGCACCGTCGACGCCTCCGCCACGCTGACCGGGATGCCGGTGCGCCACGTCATGGTGGAGAACGGCTACAGCCGCTTCGACCTGGAGTTCTTCATCATGCCGGGCGAGGACGCGACCACCGTCCGCGCGGCGTTCTGCGTCGACGCCTTCGACGCCGCCGACGTCGGGCTACTGCTGCAACGGTACGACGCGCTGCTCGTGCGGCTGGGCGACGACCTGGACCGGCCGGTGGCGCGGCTGTCCCGCCGGGGCGCGGACGACCTCGCCCTGCCGGCGTCGCCGCCGGAGACGGCCGCCACGGCGTCCGTGCTGGAGGCCGTGCACGCGACGGTCGCCGCGAGCCCGGACCTCGTCGCGGTGCGGGACGGGACGGACGACGTGTCGTACGGCCGGCTGTGGTCGGCGGCGCTCGCCACCCGGGACCTGGTCGCCGCCTCGGACGGGAGCACGGTCGCCGTGCTGGCGCCGCGCGGCGCGGAGCTGGCCGCCGCGTGGCTCGGCGTGTGGCTGGCGGGCAGGCGCTGCGTCCTGCTCGATCCGACCCAGCCGATCCCCGACCTCGCCGCGCGGCTGGCCGACTCGGGTGCCGCCCCGGTGCTGGCGGCCGAGGGCCTCCCCGTGCCCGGCGCGGTACGTATCCCCGCCGTCCCCGCCGCCGGCGACGCGGTCCGCACCGACGCGCCGTCCGCTGTCGACCCCGACGCGGTGGCCTACCTGGAGTACGACCTCGACGCGCCCGCCCCGCTCGCGGTGACCGTCACCCACCGGGCGCTGGCCTGCGCCGTCGCGCGGCTCGCCGAGCGGGTCGCCGCCACCGGGCCGGCCGTCACCGCCTGGCTGGGCAGCGCCGCCACCGACGCGGCGCTGACGGAGCTGCTGGTCGCGCTGACCACCGGCGGCCGGGTCGTCGTCGCCCCCGACCAGGCCCGCGCCGACGGCCACGCGCTCGGCGAGCTGGTCCAGCGGCACGAGGTGACCGTGGTGCAGGCGTCGCCGGCGGTGTGGCGCCAGGTGGTCGAGCACGCGGGTGCCCGGCTCGCGGGCCGCGCCGTCCTGGTGGCGCACGAACCGCTCCCCCGCCCGCTCGCCGCGCAGCTGCGCGCCACCGGCGGCACGCCGTACCACGGCTACACCACGCCCGGCGTCGCCGGGTACGCCGCGCTCGACGGCGGGCGGGACGGCACCGGGGTCCTCCCGGCGACCCGCGTGTTCGTCACCGAGCCCGGCACCGATCACGAGCTGGGCATCTGCGTACGCGGGGAGCTGTGCGTCGCGGGCGACACGCTGGCCGCCGGCTACCACGGCCGGCCGGAGCTGACCGCCGCCCGGTTCGGCGAGCACCCCACCCACGGGCGGTTCCACCGCACCGGGGACCTCGCGCGGCTGCTGCCGGACGGCCGGATCGACGTCGTCGGCCCCCTGGCGGCCCACGTACGCGTCGCCGGCCAGCGGATCCACCTGCGCGACATCGAGTCCGTCCTCGCCGCCCACCCGGACGTGGAGGCGGTCGCCGCCGTCGGGTCCGCCGGCGACGCGCAGGACGGCACGGTCGTCGCGTTCGTCGAGTCCCGCAAGCCCGACGTGGCGGAGCGGCTGCGCGAGCACGCCCGTGCCGCCCTGCCGCTCACGCCCGACCTGGTCGTGCTGAACCAGTTGCCGGTCACCGTGGCGGGCACCGTGGACCGCGCGGCCCTCGTCGCGCTCGCGGCGGCGCGGGCGGCGGCCGAGGCCGACCCGCCGGACGAGACGACCGCCGCCCTGGTCGGGATCTGGACCGAGATGCTCGACCGGCCGGGCCTGCACGCGGACTCGAACTTCTTCGCCAGCGGTGGCCACTCGCTGCTGGGCGCCCAGCTCGTGCAGCGGGTGCGGACCGAACTGTCGATGCCGGTCCAGCTCGCCGACCTGTTCGCCAACCCGACGCCACGGCAGCTCGCGGAGCACCTGCAGGACGCGTTCTGGGACGACGACGAGGACGACGACTGACCGATCGCTCCACCCCCACACCGTCTCGGACCCTCAGCAGAGGAGGCTCGGCGTGACCGTCGACGTCCAGCCCACACGCAGTACAGACCGATCGATCGTCCTGACCCGCGAGGAGAACATCGAGGTCGACACGATCGCCCGCTACCTGGCGGGCCGACCGCCGCGCCTGGTGGACTCGGCCGCCTGGCTCGAAACGGCCCGCGAACTCTCCAGCAACCTTCCCGTACGCCTGCGCCAGATGGTGCGGCGCTTCGCCTGGGATCCCGGGCCCGACGCCGTGCTGCTGGTGCGGAACCTGCCCGTGGACGCCGACGAGCTGCCGCGCACGCCCACGGTGGCCGGCTCGGCGCAGCGCGAGTCGACCGTGCCCGCCGCCGCGCAGGTGCTGCTCGGGCTGCAACTCGGGGAGCTCATCGCCTTCAAGGAGGAGAAGAGCGGCGCGCTGGTGCAGGACGTCGTGCCGGTGCCGGGCATGGAGAAGTTCCAGGGCAACGCGGGCTCGGTGACGCTGTCCATGCACGTGGAGAACGCCTTCCACGTCTACCGGCCGGACTACGTCGGGCTGCACTGCCTGCGCAACGACCACGACAACGTGGCCGGGTTGCAGGTGACGTCGATCCGCAACGCGCTGCCCCTGCTGTCCGCGCAGGTCCGCAAGGTGCTGCACGAGCCACGGTTCGTCACCGAGCCCCCGGCGTCGTTCGGCGACCTGCGCAGCGCGCCGGAACCGCACGGCATTCTCAGCGGCAGCCCCGAGGACCCGGACGTCCAGGTCGACTTCCAGAGTTCGTTCCCCCTCGACCCGGAGGCCACGCAGGCGCTGTCGATGCTCGGCGACGCGCTGCGCACCGTCCGCCGGACGTTCATCCTGGAACCCGGCGACCTCGCGTTCGTCGACAACCGGCTGGCCCTGCACGGCCGGACCGAGTTCACGCCCCGCTACGACGGCTACGACCGGTGGCTCCAGCGGATCTTCGTGCACCGCGACTTCCGGCGCTCCCGGGCCCTGCGCCCGCACGACGGGAACGTGCTCGACAGCGGCAACTGACGGCCCGACCGAAGCTCGGCGAGCTGGCCCGTACGCACGGACCAGCTCGCCGACGACGGACCGTGGGACGCGGTGGTGACCGGCGCCGGAACGCGGCAGCCGCACCACCGCGTCCGTGCGGTAGCCCCACCATTACGTCTGTACGACAGCCGCACCATCACGTCCGTGCGGGCACCACCATCACGTCCGGGTCGCGCCCGGCGGACGCCGCCCACCGGCGACGACACCCGCCCGCGCAGGCCCTCTCCGGCGCCGCCATTCCGACCGGCCCGGACTTCCCGACCGCGGTGTCGAGCCCCGCGCTCGGGCGTGGCACCATTCGCACCTGACCGATCGGTGCGTTCCCCCACGAGGCCGCCATTCGCCGCCCGGCGCGAAGGTCGACCATTCCGCGCCCCCGGTTCGCCCGCCCCGGCACATTCACCGGCCGGCGACTGCCGTCAATGCGTCGCGCGGAGCCGTCGCGTGTGCCGCGGCGCGGCCCTGCCGTGGCAGGCCGGTCCTTTCCGCGCCCGGATCCTGGGAACGGTGGCGCCGGGCAGGCGGGAGGCGACGGGGAGAGAACGCGTCCCGGTCCACGTCGTTACCGATCCGCACCGGTGCGGGGGCGCCGTTCCCGCACCGTGTGTGCGCCGTTCATCGGACCCGGATGACGGACTCATGCCCCACCACCACCCGACAATGCCTGACCAGCAACTCCACACTGCCAACCCAATGACACC
>NZ_SLVT01000036.1:0-29633 GCF_004345505.1 Micromonospora sp. CNZ303
CGGCCTCGGCCTCGAACCCGGCCGCAGCCTCCAAGAACTCCAACAACGCATCCTCGAACACGACGCCAAAATCCAAATCCCCGCACTCACCCACTGATCCACGGCCGTGACCGCCTGCCGTACCGACGGCCCCCCGGACGCACCGCCGCCCGGCCCGCGACGCGGGCCGGGCGGCGTCGTGTCCGCCTACCGGTGGTTCAGCAGCACCGGCAGCGACGCCACGTCGTTCGCCATGAACGAGCGCAGCGGCTGGATCTCGTCCGGTGCCACGGCCAGCGCGAGGTGCGGGAAGCGGGCGAACAGCGCCGGCACCGCCACGACCGCCTCCAGGCGCGCCAGGCGGGCGCCGGGGCAGAAGTGCGGACCCGCGCCGAACGCGAGGTGCTCCTTGTTCTCCCGGTCGATGTCGAACACGTCCGGGTTCTCGTGGACAGCCGGGTCGCGGCCGTGCGCCAGGTAGCTGATGAGGATGGCGTCGCCCGCCCGGATGACGACCCCCTCGCCGAGGTCGATGTCCTCCTTCGCCCAGCGCATCGGCAGCGCCGCCACCGGGCAGTGCGCCCGCAGCGCCTCCTCGATCGCGTCCGGCCAGCGGGCCGGGTCGGCCAGCAGGGTCGCCAGCTGGTCCGGGTTGGCGAGCAGCTCGCGGACCGTGTGGTCGATCAGCGTCACGGTCGTCTGGCTGCCGCCGCCGATGAGCAGCAGCAGCATGTCGACCAGCTCCTGCTCGCTGAGCGGCTCCTCGCCCTCCACCCGGGCCGCCATCAGGAAGCTCGTCAGGTCGTCGGACGGCTCGCGCCGCTTGAGGTCGATCAGCGTACGCATGGCGACGTTCATGTCGACGTAGACCGCGGCCGACTCCTCCTCCGGCACGTTGTCGGTGTTGAGCACCACGCGCAGGATGCGCAGCACCTCGGGCCGCAGGTCGTCCGGCACCCCGAACAGGTCGCAGATCACCCTGGTCGGCAACTGCTGCGAGTAGATGGTGTGCAGGTCGACGGGCTCGTCCGCCGGGTGCGTCGCCAGGTCGTCGAGCAGCCGCCGGGCGACGAGTTCCACGTGCGGGCGCATCGCGTCGATCCGCTTCGGGGTCAGCGCCGGCGCCACGAGCTGCCGCAGGCGCTGGTGCTCGCGGCCCTCCGCCGTGGACATGGACTCGACGTCCACCCACGGCGACAGCCACTTGATCTCGCCGGGGGTGTAGCTGGGCACGTTCTTCTTGACGTTGCGGGAGACCCCGGGGTGGGTCAGCAGGCGCCGGACCACGTCGCCGCGGGTGATCGACCAGGCCAACATGCCTTCCGGCAGCTCGACGGCCACCGCGGGGCCGGCCGCACGGAACTCGTCGATCTGCGCGTACAGGCACTTGCCGCCGCGACTGTCGATCTGGGTGGTGGGGGCAGCGCTGAAGTCGACCATAGTGCGCCTCCTACGATGGTGAGGGAACGCAGAAAAAGGTAACTGTCGATCGGGAACTGCCGGGTAACGGCTTTCTCGCGCCCGTCACGAATTCGCCTGGACAAAGGCGCAGATCATTGCGTCGAGCCGGCTGACCAACCTATCGTCCTACCACGACACGTGTCAGGGAGCGGCGATCCCGCCCTACTCACCGAATTTCGCGGCAACCCCATTTGTTAACGCGTGTGCGGAGGCAGGAACATGGACAGGATTCGCCGGGTCGGCGTCGTCGGGTGCGGGGTCATGGGAGCCGGGATCGCCGAGACGTGCGCGAGGGCCGGCTTGGACGTGCTCGTCGCGGTGTCGCGGCCGGCCTCCCTCGTAGCGGGCCGGGCGCGGCTGACCGCGTCGCTGGACCGCGCGGTGGGCCGGGGCAAGCTCAGCGAGGCGGATCGGGACGCGACGCTGGGTCGGGTGTCCTTCACCGCCGACCTGACGGACTTCGCCGACCGGCAGCTGGTGGTCGAGGCCGCCTCGGAGCAGGAGTCGATCAAACTCGACGTGTTCGCCACCCTCGACAAGGTCGTCGAGGACGAGGACGCGATCCTCGGCTCGAACACGTCCTCACTGCCCATCGTGAAGCTCGGCGGCGTCACCGCCAGGCCCGAGCAGGTGGTGGGCATCCACTTCTTCAATCCCGCGCCGGTGCTCCCCCTCGTGGAGGTCGTCGGCTCGGTGCGTACGGATCCGCGGACCGTCGAGACCGTCGACGCGTTCGTCACCGAGGTGCTCGGCAAGCAGGTCGTCCGCGCCAAGGACCGCGCGGGCTTCGTGGTGAACGCGCTGCTGATCCCGTACCTGCTCTCCGCCGTGCGGATGGTGGAGTCCGGGATGGCGTCGGTGGCCGACATCGACAAGGCGATGACGCTCGGCTGCGCGCACCCGATGGGTCCGCTGCGCCTGGTCGACCTGATCGGGCTCGACATCGTGGCCGCGATCAGCGAGTCGCTGTACCGGGAGTTCCGGGAGCCGCACTACTCGCCGCCGCCGCTGCTCGCCCGCATGGTGGCCGGCGGCATGCTCGGCAATAAGTGCGGCCGGGGCTTCTACGAGTACGGGCGATGAGCGCGTACGCCGCCGCAACGTCCCCCGCGGAGGTGGGCTGAACCATGGACCTCGTCGACCGTCTGCACCGCGTCGTCGCCGACGCGAAGTACCTGTCCCTGTCCACCGTCTCCCCCGACCGCCGGCCGTGGACGGCGGTGCTGCAGTACGCGTGGCTGCCCGACCCGCTGCGCTTCCTGTTCGGCTCCGCGACCCAGTCCCGGCACAGCAGGCACGTGGCGGCCCGCCCGACGGTGAGCGGGGCCCTCTTCGTCACCGGCGACGGCGGGCTCACCGAGGTCGACGGCGCCCAGTTCACCGGCACCTGCCGGGAGCTGACCGCCGACGAGGTACGCGCCCACCACGCGACGTTCTACGACGCCCTGCTGCCGGACGAGGCGAGCAGGGCGGAGTACACCCTGCCCGTGTCGGCGCTGCTGCCGCCGGCGGAGCACCGCATCTACCAGATCTCGGTGGACCGCGTGTGGCTCGTCGACACCAGCACCTGGATCGAGGACCGGATCGACCGCCGGATCGAGGTGGACCTGCCCTGAGCGGGGCGGGTCCACCCCGGTCCCGGGGTCACTCGGCCATCGTCGCCCAGAACACCGCCTCGTAGGCGTGCACCATCCGCGCCGCGCGCAGGGCCTCCGCCGGGTCGTCGCCCGCCGCGAGGCCGGTCGACACCACCCCGGCCGCCTGCTCCAGCACCTCGTCCGGCGTCTCGGCGAAGTAGCGGAAGTGCGCGACCGCCTCGTCGGAGAACCCGTAGCGCGCCTGGAGGGCGTCGGCCATCCGGGCGTAGAAGCCGCCCGACTCCTCGACGTTGACCAGCAGGGCCAGCGGGATCGCCGACCGCGGCCCGAACACGGCGGTCCGGACGATGAAGGAGGGGTACGCCTGGGCCAGCGGTCGCGGCTCGTACGCCCGCAGCTCCTTCTCCCCCAGGCCCACCGCGGCGGCGAAGGCCGGCAGCAGGCCCAGCGCCTCCTCCTCGGCGCCCGCCATGGCCAGGAACAGCGGCTCGGGGAAGCGGGCCGCCAGGAACGCGAAGCTGCTCCGGTCGCTGGACACCAGGTGGTGCAGCTCGCCGGCCAGGGCGCGCAGCCGGTCGGCCGACACCTCACCGCGCTCCAGCAGCTCCAGGAACCGGTTGGGCGCCAGCTCCAGCGACCGCCGGCCCTGTGCCACCAGCTCTGTCACGTGCTCGTCCACTAGTCACCTCCGAATCGTGCGGTGCAGGTTCGGGCCGCTCGCCGGTCCCGGTACGGGCTCGGCGATCCACGGCCCCTCGATGGACGCGTCGAGCACGCCCTCTTCCAACCAGGTGAAGCTGCCGTCCAGCACCCGCCGGGCGACCGCGACGTCGTCGCCGTCGGTGTTGGCCCACAGCCCCCGGCAGAGTTCGGCCACCCGCTGCCGGGACTGGCGGCAGAACGCGTCGGCCAACTCGATCGCCGTGCCGCCGAGCGACCTGGCGTACACGCAGGCGGCGGTCATCGCGTACAGCTCGGCGGCGACGTCCACGACGCGCCCGAGGAACAGCTGCCGCTGCCCCACCTCCTCGCCCCACCGCTCCCGGCCCCGGTCGAGGTGCCGGGCCAGCTCGGCGCACGTCGCGGCGGCGGACGACAGGTGCCCGGCCAGCACGCCGTAGTCGGGCGGCGGCGCGGACGGCGTGGACCCCTCCGCCGGACCCTCCTCGTCGGCGAGGGCGTCGGTCCCGACGAAGACGCGCAGCGCCTCGCTGGAGCCGTCGAAGATCCGGCCGATGCGCAGGTCCCGGAACAGCTGCTCGACGGGGACGCCGCGCTCGCCGCGCGCGGCGGCCGACTCGGCGGTCTCGTACCCGCGACCGCCCCGGATCTGCATCAGCTCGTCGACGATCCGCCACGCCTGCTCCGACGCGAACAGCTTCGCGAGCTCGGCCTCGGTGTGCGTGTCCAGCACGCCGGCGTCGGCGTGCCGGCCGGACACCTCGACCATGGCCTCCAGGGCGAACGCGGTCGCCGCGATGTAGGCGATCTTGCCCGCCACCGCCTCGTGCTCGCCGATCGGCCGGTCCCACTGCACGCGTACGCCCGACCACTCGCGGGCGATCTTCAGGCTCCACTTGGCGGCGGCGGCGCAGACGGCGGGCATCGACAGCCGGCCGGTGTCCTGCGCGGCGAGCGCCACCTGGAGCCCCTGCCCCTCCGGCCCGATCCGGCGGCTGGCGGGCACCACGACCCGGTGCAGCCGGACGACCCCGTTCTCCAGGCCGCGCAGCCCCAGGAAGGAGCTGCGGTGCTCCACCGTGACCCCCGGCGCGTCGGCCTCCACCACGAACGCGGACATGCCTCCCGGGCCGCTCTCCGAGGGCGGGACCAGGGCCATCACCACGATCAGGTGGGCGATGGTGCCGTTGGTCGTCCACAGCTTCACCCCGTCGAGACGGTAGCCGCCGTCGCCGGTGGGGGTGGCGGTGGTCCGCATCCGGAAGGGATCGTTGCCGATGTCGGGCTCGGTGAGGGCGAAGGCGGAGAGCTCGCGTACGCACCTCGGCAGCAGCTCGCGCTTCTGCGCGTCGGTGCCGAACAGCCGCAGCGGCTGGATGAGGCCGATCGCCTGGTGCGCGCCGAGCAGCTCACCGAGCGAGGAGTGCGCGGTGCTGACGATCATCAGCGCCCGGTGGTAGCAGACCCCCGACAGGCCGAGCCCGCCGTACTCCCTGGGGAGCTTGATGGCGAACGCGCCGAGGTCGCGCAGGCCGTCGACCACCTCGTCGGGGATCCGGTCCTCGCGCTCGATGAGCCGGCCGTCCACCTTGTCGGTGCAGAACGCGCGCAGCCGCGCGAGGAACGCCTCGGCGTCGGCGTCGAGCCCGGCGTCGGGCAGCGGGTCGAGCAGGTCGGCCCGCAGCCTGCCGCGCAGGAGTTCGCTGCCGAAACTCGGTCTGGTCATCGTTGCCTCCCCGTTGCGCGGGTGGGTCTGGGTCTGGATCGGGACACGGGCCGGGCCACGTCCGACTCGCGTGAGCGGGTACGCACGTGGCCCGTCCCTCGACGTGGGTCAGCTCGCCGGCACGGCCTTGATCAGCGAGAGCGGGCCCGCGGCGCCGTGGCCGCACCACTCGACGGTGAAGCCGGTCTCGGCGAGCAGGGACCGGAACTCGCTCTCGGTGCGCTCCCGGCCGCCGGCGGTCACCAGCATGTTGATGTCCGTGTAGAACATCACCGGGTTGTCGGTGTTCGCGGTGTCCGGCAGCACGGATCCGACGATCAGCAGCGTGGCGTCGGCGGGGATGTGGGCACGCACCGTGGCCAGCAGCTTCCGGGCGTTCTCGTCGTCCCAGTCCTGGAAGACGCTCTTGATGATGTACAGGTCGCCGCCCTCGGGGACCGACGAGAAGAAGTCGCCCGCCACGATCTCGCACCGGTCGGCGACACCGGCGGTGGCGAGCACGCCGGCGGCCTCGGCCACGCCCGCGGCGCTGTCGAAGCACACCCCCCGCAGGTGGGCGTGGGTGCCGAGGATCGCGGCGAGCAGCGTCCCGTCGCCGCCGCCGACATCGACGACGGTACGCACGCCGGAGTAGTCGTACCCGTCGGCGACGAGCTGGGCGGACGCCCTCGACTCCTGCCCCATCGCCACGTTGAACAGCGCGGACAGCTCGGGGTTCTCGGCGAGGTGCACGTACGCGTTCTTGCCGTGCACGTGGTCGAAGGCGCACTCGCCGGTTTCGATGGTGTGCCGCACCTGCTGCCAGGACGCGAACAGCGTGGGGTTGGTGAAGAACCGGGTGAACGCCCAGAGCGAGTGCGGCGAGTCGGTGCGCAGCTGGTCGCCCACCTCGGTCAGGCGGAACTCGCCCGGCGCCGGCTCGACCAGTACGCCGATCGCCACGAGGGTCCGCAGCAGCCGGTGCAGCGACGGCGCGTGGGTGCCCGTCGCCTCGGCGAGCTGCGCGCTCGTGACCCGGCCGTCGTGGATGTGGTCGGCGAGCTTCAGCTCGGCGGCGAGCGCGAGCGACTGCGAGGCCATGTAGCCGCCGATGATCTCGATCAGGGCGGCGCGGTTGCGGATCCTGGAGGCCAGGGTGGCCGGAACGGTGCTGGTCATGAGGCATGCCTTTCCGCGAGGGGGTGTCGAACCCACACGTTGGGCTCGACGTAGACGGCGTGGTCGTGGTCGACGTTCACCGCGACCGGGGTCAGGGCACCCGGCACGACGACCGGTCCGCTGGTGTCGAAGGGCAGCCCGGTCCAGTCGCGCCACTGCGCGAGGCTGCCGGAGATCGTCATGGAGGCCGGGCAGACCTGGAGCACCTGCCCGCCCGCCCGCACGTGCACGCGCAGCCACGGGTCGGCCGGCAGCCCGTCGTCGCGGGTCCGGGCCGCGTACTCCGGCATCGGCTCGTGCGGCTCGGCGTGCTTGCCGCTGGGCCGGACCGGCCCGACGACGTCGCGGTAGCCGTGCCGGCGGGCGTTGTCCTTGACCGCGGCCAGGACGCGCCCCGACATGTTCCGGGCCTGCATGCCCGGCACCACGGCGATCTCCAGCGCGCACAGCGCGGTGAGCTCGCGGCCGGCGGCGGTGTCGAGCATGCTCATCCCCAGCACCGCGTCCCAGCCGGTGTCGGGCAGGCTCGCCGGGTCGCCGTCCCAGGCGAACGGCACGGCGGCCGCGCGGGCGATCACCGCGCCGTCGACGTCGAGCACGACGAGCTGGTGCTCCGGGTACCGGTCGAGGGCCCAGCCGACCACCATCGGCTCGGGCGGGATGTAGTCGGGCCAGGAGGCCTCCATCTGGAGCATCCCGTCCAGCAGGTCCGGTCGCTCCGCGAGGGTCAGCACGCGCACGGGGTCACCTCCCTTGGTCAGGCGGCCAGGCTGCGCGCGGGCAGCGGGTCCGCGGGCATGGCGCAGTGGTCGTCGGCGTGCCTGCGCAGCAGCGCCAGGTATTCGGTACGGGGCACCGCGACCGCGCCGATGAGCTTCGCGTGGTCGCCGTCGTGCTGGACGTCGACCGCCACGCCGCCGCTCTCCGCGACGCGCCGCACCAGGCACGCGACCGCGACCTTCGCGGCGCCGCTGCGCAGCGCGAACTGGGAGTCGGCGCTGAACACGCCACCGACCCGTACGCCGAACGTGCCGCCGACCAGCTCGTCGCCCTCCCACACCTCGACGCTGTGGGCGTGTCCCGCCGCGTGCAGCTCGCACAGCGCCGACACGAGCCGGTCGGTCAGCCACCGGGGCTCGCGGCCCACGCGGCAGTGCTGGACCACCCGGTCGAAGCAGACGTCGAGCGTCGTCGTCCACTCGACCTTGTTGCGCAACTGCCGCCGCAGGCTGCGCTGGATGCGGGCCTGGTCGACGCGGATCACCGGGCGCGGGTCGGGCGAGCACCAGGCGACGGCGTACGGGTCGGCGCTCCCGGCGAGCACCGCGATCCGGCCGGCGGCGACGTCCGCCTCGTAGGTGAACTCGCTGACGATCTTGCGCTCCTCGGTGTCGGCCGGGAACGGGAACAGCCCGTGCCGGTAGGCGCCGAGGAGCGTCGTCGCGGACAGGTCGTCGCCGAACGCGACCGGGCCCTCGGTGGGGGCGTGGGTGAGGTCGAGCGTCTCCCAGCCCATCACGCGGCCCGCAGGAACCCGGTGCGGGTCAGGTAGCCGATGTAGCGGTCGAGCATCTCCGCGTCCACCGTCGGGATCTCGATGCCGCTGCCGCGCAGCGCGTCCTCCACGTTGGTGCGGGTGAAGACGGGGAACGTCGTCTCCAGGTACATCTCCGCGACGCTCATCTGGCCCGTCGCGCAGCGGTCGATGAACAGCGGCGCGAAGGGGGTCATCGGATGGTCCGGCTGTTCGACCGCGACCCGCACCATCTCGTCGAGCCACTCGGCCCAGGTCACCTCGCGGATGTCGTGCCCGTACGCCCGCAGGCGCTCGACCAGCACCGAGATGTTGACCTTCCCGGGGTTGGTGAGGTGGTAGACCTCGCCGGCGGGCCGGGACGCCCGGGCGATGTGCGCGACCGCGGCGGCGAACACGTCGACAGGCGTGTAGTCCAGCGGCAGCTCCGCGACGGGGGCGGTGCCGGTGTCCACCACGAACTTCTTCATGGCGCACATCTCGGTGGCGATGTTCCACGCGCCGTTGACCCGGTCGCCGGAGATGTCGGCGGCCCGGTAGATCGCCACCGGCAGCCCCCGCTCCGCCGCCCGGTGCAGCAGCGCCTCGGCCACCCACTTGCTCTCCACGTAGCCGACGGAGAGGTGGTCGGCGTACGCCAGCGGGGTGTCCTCGTCGACGTGCCGGACGCCGGCGGTGCCGAAGCCCGCGACGACGGCCATGGTCGACGTGTAGTGGACCGGGACGTTGCGGTGCCGCGCGGCCATCCGGATGATCTCGCGGGTGCCGTCGACGTTCGCCGGCCGCATGTGCGAGTACGGGTAGATGAAGTTGACGGCCCCGCCGGGGTGGTGGATGACGTCGACCGTGCGCGCCAGCTCGTCGAAGGCCGCCTCGGACAGGCCGAGCCCGGGTGCCGCGAGATCGCCGGGGACGGCGACGATCCGGCCCGCCGCCTGGTGACCAGCGAGGTCCTCGCCGAAGTAGTGCCGCGCGTTGGCCTGGATGCGGGCCAGGCCCTGCTCCGGACCGTCGGCGCGCACGAGGCAGTGCACCACGGCGTCCGTGCTCGTCAGCAGCTCCCGCAGCAGGTAGATGCCCAGGAAGCCGGTGGCGCCGGTGAGGAACACGTGGCGGGGGTCCTGCCAGCGCGGCTCGTCGGGCACGTCGCGCCGGACCTGCACGTCCAGCTCCGTCTCGGCGGCGAAGTCCACCCGCTTGCGGGTGTCGTCACCGGCGAGCGTGCCCTCCCGGGCCTCGCGCACCGCCCGCGCCAGGCCGCGCGGCGTCGCGTCCTCCAGCAGCAGCCGGATCAGCGGACGTACCTGGGTGATGAGCACGCCGAAGGAGCCGCGGATCTTCGCGAGCAGCTCGGCGGCGAGGATCGAGTTGCCGCCCTGCGCGAAGAAGTTGTCGTCCGGCAGCACCCGGGGCACGCCGAGCACCTGCCCCCACAGCCGGGTCACGCCGCGCTCCACCAGGTCGACGGGCGTGTCGTCCGCCGCCTCGGCAGCGACCGTCGCGGTGCCCGGCGCGGGCAGCGCGGCCAGGTCGACCTTGCCGTTGGTCTTCAGCGGCAGCTCGTCGAGGGCGACGAACGCCGTCGGCACCATGTAGTCGGGCAGGTGGCGGCCGACGAACTCGCGCAGCTCCGCGACGTCCAGGGGCCGTGGGCCGGTGTGGTACGCGACCAGGCGCCGCTGGCCGTCGTGCTCGTACGTGGTGACGGCGACCGTGTCGACGCCGTCGTGCGCTGCCAGCGCCGCCTCGATCTCGCCGGGCTCCACCCGGAAACCACGGATCTTGACCTGCCGGTCGATGCGCCCGATCACCTCGAGGTTGCCCTCGGCGGTCCAGGCGCCCAGGTCACCGGTCCGGTACATCCGCGCGCCGGGCTCGGACGCGAACGGGTCCGCGCGGAAGCGGCCGGCGTCGTCCTCGGTCAGGTAGCCGCGCGCCACGCCGCGACCGCCGATGTGGATCTCACCGCGCTCGCCGGGGCCGACCGGCCGGCCGTGCTCGTCGAGGACGTACACGACGGTGCCGGGCAGCGGCCTGCCGACGGGGGCGGCGCCCCGGTCGGGCAGCACGTCGGCGGTCAGCTCCATCAGGCAGGAGGTGATCGTGGTCTCCGTGAGCCCGTAGGCGTTGACCAGCCGCACCCCGGGCATCAGGTCCAGCGCCGTGCGGCAGTCCTCCGCGTTGACCGCCTCGCCGCCCACGATGACCAGCCGGACCGGCAGGTCGCCGGCCCCCGCGCCGGCCTCGGCGAGGAAGCGGCGCCAGTACGCGGGGGTCAGGTCCATCACGGTGACCCCGTGGTGGCGCAGCCGCTCCGGCAGCTCGCTGGGCGCCCAGCTCATCTCGGGCAGCACCAGCGTCGCCCCGCCCAGCAGCGCGACCGTGATCTGCTCGATGGAGGTGTCGAAGGAGAGCGCGCCGAACTGCAACACCCGGTCGTCGGGAATGACGCCGTAGCGGCCGGCCAGCTCCCCGCACAGGTGGCTCAGCGAGTCGTGGTTGACCACGACGCCCTTCGGCGTACCCGTGGATCCCGACGTGTAGATGATGTAGGCGGCGTCCCCGCCGCCCTCCGCCACGGCCGGGGCGGTCGCGGCGCCGTCCGCGACGCCCGCGGTGAGCGCCCTGACCGGCAGGTCGGCGAAGCGCGCCAGGTCGCGGGCGTGGGTGATGACGGTGGTGCAGTCGGTCTCCTTCACGAACGCCTCGACCCGGCTGTCCGGCAGCCCCGGATCCACGGGCAGGTAGGCCGCGCCCGCCTTCCAGATGGCGAGCAGGCCGACGATGGCGTCGATGGAGCGTTCCAGGTGGACCATGACCACGGAGTCCGCGCCGACGCCCTCGTCGACGAGGTGACGGGCCAGGCCGTTCGCCCGGCGCTCCAGGTCCGCGTAGCTGATGTGCGCGTCGCCCTGCACGACCGCGGTCCGGTCGGGCTGCGACGCCGCGCGGACGGCGATGAGTTCGTGGACACGCGGTTGCGTACGGATGTTCATGTTTTCCCTCGGGTGTGAGCACGGTCGTACCCGTGGATTTACCTGCCGCTGACCCAACGAAATTCGATACGGGCGACACTACTGCCTGACGGCGGTTCCCCCGACTACCAGAATGAGCATGGAACCAGAATTGACACTACTCATCAGGGTAGTCATTTAGGCGCGGTCCACCCTTCGTCGAATTCAACGTGGAGGACGCCGGAAATCGCTATGTGGCAGTGCTGTCCGGAAGGCCCGGAGCGCCCGCTACGCCGCGGAGGAGACCGGCACGTGGCGGACGAGTTCGGCCCGCGAGGAGATGCCCAGCCGGCGGAACAGGCCGCGCAGGTGGTAGTTGACCGTGTGCGGCGACAGCCGTACCCGGGTCGCGATCTGCCGGTTGGTCATGCCCTCGGCGACGAGCCGCGCGATGGCCCGCTCGACGCCGCTGAACGACTCCCACGCGCCGCCGGCGTCCGGACGGTGCTCGCGGGCGGCGGGCGCGGAGCGCAGCCCGATCCTGCGCCGCAGGTCGGCGGGGGCCACGGGCTCCGCCGACGTCTCGGCGGCGCGGGACGCACCGGTCACGGCCCGGCGCCGGCGCAGCCGGTCGCGGTCGGCGCGGAGCGCCTGCCGCACGGCGGGCGGCAGGGCGTCGAGCACCGCCCACCACACCAGTTCGTGCCGGAAGGCGAGGTCGTCGCCCACCCAGTCGAGCAGACCGGCGTCGAGCAGCGCGTCCAGGTCCGGCAGCAGCTGGGCGGTGTTCCGCCGGGTCATCGCCGTCAGCTCCGCGAGCTGGCAGGAGCGACCGAGCACGGCGGCCACCCGCAGCAGCTGCCACGATCCGGTCGGCGCGCCGCGCAACGTGGCACGCACCAGCTCCTGGACCCGCTTCGGCGTCCGGGCCCGGCCGGGCCCGTCGGTGACGCCCTCGACGCGGATCCCCTCGCGCAGCGCGGCCAGCAGCAGCGGGTCCCCCGCCGCGGCGGCGACGAGCAGGCGTACGGCAGGATCCACCACGACACCGGGCGGATCGGCGACGAGCCGACCCACGGTGTCCCCGGACAGCGGGCGGCCCGCCTCGGCGAGCGCCCCGACCATCTGCGACAACTGCTCGTCCTCGTATGCCACAACGCAATCGTGCACGTGAATGTCTGCCGGTCTCAACATTGCCTTACCACCAGGTACGCCGAGCAATTACCCGCACGTGGGGGAGGCGGCACCGCAGCGGCTTGCCGGCGGGTGACCCGGGATTGCTTCGATCAATGTAATGACGTCGCGAGAGAGGCGGGCAGTTGTGGAACCCGTTGTGGTCCAGGATTTCGTACCGGCGATCGACCTGTCGGGCCGCACCACCGCCGAGGGGCGCGCGGCCATCGCGGCAGCCATCGGCAAGGCGTGCGAGGGTTCGGGGTTCTTCACCGTCGTGGGGCACGGCGTGCCCCGGGCGCTGGTGAACCGCATGTACACCACCACGAAGACATTCTTCACCCGGCCGGAGGAGGAGAAGGACCGGAGCGCGAACCGCGGCTCCGGGGTGTCGGGCCTGCGCCGCCCGGGCGGCCCGTACGAGGCGTTCGCCGCGCACGTGACGGGCGACCTGAGCGACGAGGAGCGCGCCCGGCTCGGCACGCACCCGGCCACCTGGAAGGCGGCGAACATCTGGCCGGACGACGACTTCAAGGCGGTCTGGTACGAGTACATCGCCGCCATGACCGAGCTGTCGGCGGACATCATGCGGCTGTTCGCGCTCGCCCTCGGGCTGCCGGAGGACTTCTTCGACAGCAAGTTCGACGAGCACGTGTCCCTGATCATCGCCAACTACTACTACCCGACGCCCGACGACGGCGTGCTGCGGCGGGAGATGCACACCGACTGGGGCAGCCTGACGGTGCTCTACGTGGAGGACGAGCTGGGCGGGCTCCAGGTGCGGCGCGGCGACGACGACTGGCTGGACGTGCCCGCCATCCCCGGCAGCTTCGTGGTGAACATCGGCGACCTGATGGCGTTCTGGACCGGCGGCCGGTGGGCGTCGACCGTGCACCGGGTGGTCAACCCGGAGGGGACGGACGCGCCGTCGCGCGTCTCCATCCCCTTCTTCTACCTGCCCAACCACGACACCACCATCGAGCCCATGCGCCCGCTGGCCCAGGAGAGCGCCGAGGCCGGGCTCGACCGGGTGACCGTCGGCGAGTGGTTCTCGCACAAGATGCAGTCGACGTACCAGGCTTCCGCGTAGCCGACCCCCGCGGCGCCCGGCGGACCGCCCCGCAGACACGGTCCGCCGGGCGCTCCGGACGCGCGGCGCATCGGCGACGGGCGGCCCGCCGGGCGGCGGTCCGGGGTCAGAGGGAGCGCACCGCGCCCGGCACGGTGAACTCGATGGTCTCGCGGGCTACCTCACGCTCCACCACCGTCACCGGCCCGCGCGCCCGCAGCGCCTCGACCACGCCCTCGACCAGGCGCGGCGGGGCGGACGCGCCCGCGGTGACCCCGACCGTGCTGACACCCGCCAGCCACTCCGGCAGGATCTCCGCCGCGTCCTCGATGAGGTGGGCCGGCCGGCCGGCGCGGCGGGCCAGCTCGACGAGCCGTTGCGTGTTCGCCGAGTTGGTCGAGCCGACCACGAGCACGAGGTCGGACTCCTCGGCGACCGTACGCAACGCCGCCTGCCGGTTGGTCGAGGCGTAGCAGATGTCGGCCGAGGACGGCCCGCGCAGCGCGGGGAACCGCTGGCGCAGCACGTCGAGCACCTCGGCGGTCTCGTCCACGGCGAGCGTGGTCTGGGTCAGGTACGACACCCGGTCCGGGTCGGGCACCTGGACCGTGTGCGCGTCCTCCAGCGACTGCACGAGCAGCATCCGCTCCGGCGCCTCGCCCAGGGTGCCCTCGGTCTCCTCGTGCCCCGCGTGCCCCACGAGCAGGACGGTGTCCCCACGGTCGGCGTACCGGCGCGCCTCCGTGTGCACCTTCGCCACCAGCGGACACGTCGCGTCGAACACCTCCAGGCCGAGCCGGTCGGCCTCGGCGCGCACCACGGGCGACACCCCGTGCGCCGAGAACACCACCGTCGCGCCGGCGGGCACCTCGGCGAGTTCCTCGACGAACACGGCGCCGCGCGACTCCAGGTCGGCGACGACGTGCGCGTTGTGGACGATCTGTTTGCGGACGTACACCGGGCTGCCCCGGCTGGCGAGCGCACGCTCGACGATCTCGATCGCACGCTCGACACCGGCGCAGAACGCACGCGGTGCCGCGAGCAGTACCGTTACGGACTCGGCTACGGACATCGCGCACTCCTTCCCACGCATCTCCGCAGTATCGAGCCGGGTCCTCGCAATCCGGTGGGGTTCCGATGGAGCACCAGCGACGACGCCCCGCGTTATCCGTTGACCTGGTAGGCGGCGAGGACCGTCTCGGAGATGAGGCGGGGGGCGTCCGCCCGGTCCACCTGCCCGCTGGCCACGTCGGCGGCGGCGCCCTTCATGATGTGGTGCAGCACGCTGGTCAGCCAGCTGGCCGGCAGGTCGACCCGGAACACCCCCTCGTCCTGGCCCCGGCGGATCAACTGGTCGACGCGTCGCGCCGGCTCGGCGTGCAGCTGGTGCACGCGTTCGGGCGGCAGCGACGCCTGCGCCGCCTCCAGCACGGCGCTCGACTGGGCGATCAGCAGCCAGCTCGACCGGATCAGCACGCGCAGCGCGTCCCGCGGGTCGCCGGTCAGGTCGAGGCCCGCCAGGAGTTCCTCCCCCTCGGCCAGCACCCGGGTCAGCGCGGCCTCGACCAGGGCGTCCCGGGAGGGGAAGTGACCGTAGAGGGTCACCCGGCCCACCCGCGCCGCCTGCGCGATGTCGCTGACGCTGGCGTCGGGGTCGCGACTCAGGCAGCTCACCGCCGCCTCCAGGATCCTCTCCACGTTCTGCTGGGCGTCGGCCCGGCGGGTCGGCTTGGCGAGTGGGCGAGTCATGGAACTTCCCCTAAGTCGAACAGACGTGCATGAGTTAACGTGTCTCCGTAACTTGAACACTACCGTTCAACTTGGCGGAGGAGCCTGGCAGCCATGGCGGAACCTGTGACCGCAACCGAAACTCCCACACCCGCGAGTCCGCATCCGCAGCGCTGGCGGATCCTGGGCCTCGTCGGCATCGCCCAACTGATGCTGATCCTGGACGTCACCGTCGTCGCGATCGCCCTGCCGCACATGGGGTCGGACCTGGGGATGGATCGGGAAGCCCTCACGTGGGTGGTGAGTGGATACACCCTCACCTTCGGCGGCCTGCTGCTGCTCGGCGGGCGCGCCGCGGACCTGTTCGGCGCCCGGCGCCTCGTCCTCGCCGGGCTCCTGCTGTTCAGCGCCGCGTCCCTGACGGCGGGGCTCGCGACCAGCGGCCCCATGCTGCTGGGCGGTCGCGTCGGGCAGGGCCTCGCGGCGGCGCTCCTCTCCCCCGCCGCCCTGTCCCTGGTCGTCACGATCTTCGACGGCGACGAGCGCAACAAGGCGCTCGGCATCTGGTCGGCGCTCGGCGGCGGCGGCGCGGCCCTGGGCGTCCTCCTCGGCGGCCTGCTCACCGCCGGGCCGGGCTGGCCCTGGGTGTTCTTCGTCAACGTGCCGGTCGGCATCATCCTGCTGCTGGCCCTCCGGATGCAGCTTCCGCCCCAGGCGCCCACCGGCGCGCCGGCCCGGCTCGACGTGCCCGGCGCGGTGCTGGTGACGGCCGCCACCGGATCGCTGATCTACGCGCTGATCCGCGCCGGCGACGTCGGCTGGGCCGACCCGACGATCCTGGCGCTGCTCGTGGCCGCCGTGCTCCTCTACGTCGCGTTCATCGTCTGGCAGCGCCGCGCTGCGAACCCGCTGATGGACGTACGGCTGCTGTTCCGCCGGCCGGTGGCGACCGGGGCGCTGCTGATCCTCGTCGCGACCGCGCTGATGATCACGGTCTTCTTCCTGGGCACGTTCTACCTCCAGAACCACCAGGGCTACGGCGCGCTGCGCACCGGGCTGCTCTTCCTGCCCGTGGCGATCACGACCATGCTCGGCGCGAACGCCGCCGGCCGCGTCATCGGCCGGATCGGGGCGCGCACGCTCGGCGTCCTGGGGCTGCTCGTCGCGGCGGCCGGCATGGCGGTCCCCGCCTTCGTCGACGGGACCCTGGCCCTCGTCGTCGGGGTGGCCGTCGCCGCCTCCGGCACGGGCGTCCTCTTCGTCGTGGCGTCCGCCGTCGCGCTCGGCCAGGTCGCGCCGCACGAGGCCGGTCTGGCGTCCGGCATCGTCAGCACCTTCCACGAGTTCGGCGCCTCGCTCGGCGCCGCCGTCGTGTCGAGCATGGCCGCGGCCAGCATCGCGGGCACCAGCACCGCCGGCTTCTCCCGCGGCTTCACCACCGGCGCCGTCATCGCCGTCGCCGCCGCCGTCGTCGCCTTCGTCATCACCCCCCGGCCGACCCACTGAGCCCCGACCCGGTGGGCGGTGGGGGCCCGCCCACCGACCACCGGGTCGGACATCCTCCACCACGCCCCTGACAGGCGGGCGCGGAAACGGCCGGTGGGCCCGCCCACCGGCCGCCGGGTCGGAGCCCGGCACGCTCCGGGGACGCGCGGGCGCCGGCCACCGTCACATCGACGGGCCGGCGCTCACCGGCGTACCCGCGGCGCGATCCAGGCGCCGAGGCTGTCGCCGTGGCACTGCTCGACGCTTGTGGTGCTGACCCGCAGCGACACCTGGGTCGAGTCGCTGATGTCCACCTTGACCGGGCGGGTCCTCCCGAGGCCGACCGTGGTGGTGAAGACCTCCTTGCGGTCGGAGAGCACGGTGAACCGCAGCGGCATGCCCTTCGGGGACTCGTCGGCGATGCCCACGGCCGCCTCGAAGACCCGGAACTGCCGGCTCACCACGAACGTGACCGTGTAGTTGTCGTTCAACCAGCACGGGGACGCGGTCAGCACCGCCTCGTGCCGCTTGCCGGCGACCATCAGCGGCTCCTGCTCCCAGCCCTCGAAGTCGTCCACCTCGCGCATCTCCGTCAGCGGGACCACGCCGGCCGGGGGCGACGACGACGCGGTGACCGGGGGCGACTCGGGTGCCGGGGCGGGGTCGGTGGGCGCCGCCGGCAGGGTCGGCGAGGGCTGCCCGGTGGACGGGGCACCCTGGACCGGCGGCGCGGCACCGCTGCCGCCGGCGTCTCGGGTCAGCTCCAGCGCGAGGGGAATGGCCGCCGCGACCACCGTGGCCACGGCGGCGATGACCGCGCCGGCGATCGCGGGATGGGACGAGCGACGCCGTCTCCGGACAGACACGCTTCGATTATGGCAACCCCGTGCACCGCGCCGGGCACCGACGGTCAGTGCCCGAGCCGGTCGAGGATCCCGGTCGCCACGTCGAGGGTGTTCCCCTCGGGCGCGGCGGGACAGCCGCCGATCGTTGCCCGCCAGCGCTCCTCGTGCGCGACGACGCGGGCGCGCAGGACGTCGACGTCCGGCGCCTGCCCCGTCGTCGCCGCCCGGGCCAGCCAGGTCGCCCACAGCTCCCACCGGGGCAGGTAGTAGTCCCGGACTAGCCCGGCCCAGTGCCGCCCGGAGTAGTCGTGCAGCCCGCTGGTCTGGTGGCCCCACACGGAGACCAGGCTGCGGGCGTCGCGCTCCATGATGTCGGCCTCGGCGGGCGAGTCGCCCCACGCGCGGGCGTCGTCGATCCACCGGCCGACGCGCGATTCGGACCGCGTACCGGCGAGCTCGTCGAGGTCGAGCAGATCCGCCCGGAACCGGGCGAAGTGGTCCAGGACCCCGTCCCCGTCCCGCTCGGCGAAGGCCGCCAGCATCCCGCGGATGTGGATCCGCGATCCCTGCGCCAGCACGTGACCGACCAGCTCGACCACGTCCCGCTCGACCTGCCCCCGGACCCCCGCCTCCGGCGCCCGCCCGAGCAGCAGCCGGGCGGCCGAGGCGATCCGCGGCAGGGCGCCGAGGACCATCGGGTCGTTCTCGGCGTCGATGTTCGCCGACTGCCGCTGCGGCTCCGCGTCCTGCGGGACGAACTCGCCGGCCAGCCGCTGGGCGGCGAACGGCGCGTCGGCCGACCACGGCCGGGCGATGACGGGAGACGGGATGGACCGGGTGCGCCCCGGCGCGTAGAGCGTGTCGGCCAGGAGCCGCCAGGCCCGGGCGAAGTCCTCGTGCCCGGAGGCGTAGCGCTGCCGCGCGAACGACCGCAGCCAGTCGTCCAGTACGGGCACGCCCCAGGTCAGGTCGGTGGCCAGCTCGTAGAAGACGCTGTTGTTCTCGACCGCCTCCGGTGCCAGCCCGACGCCCGCCAGCCGGGCGGGCCGCGTACGCCGCAGCTCGTCGACGTCGCGGCGCAGCCCGTCCAAGTCGCCGAAGAGCGCGAAGCGGCCCCCGAAGTTGTGGATGGCGCACCACACCCAGCGCCGCCCGAACATGCCGTCGCGGCGCCACATGGGGGCGTGCTCGCCCCACAGGTCCAGCAGGAGGAGCCGCTCGTCGGGCACGTCGGCCAGGAACGCGCGCACGCGCTCGGGCCGCCAGAAGTCGCGCTGGTAGTGGAACGGCCAGCCCTGGAGCACCCAGGTCGCCTCGGGGTCGCCGTCCGCCATCGCCCGGTAGACGGCCCGGCCGACCGACGCCAGGTAGTCCGGTTCCCCGGACGGCGGCACCGACTCGATGAACGGGTCGACGGCGTAGTGGTGGTCGGTGCCGAACAGCTCCCGCTGGATGCCCAGGAACTCGGCCGTCAACGACGCGAACCGCTCGCTGTCGGGGCCGAGGATCGGGGTACGCCAGCCCTGCCACTCGATCTCGCCGGCCGACGGGTCGGCCAGTTCCGGCGGCACGTGCCCGCCGAACATGGGCAGGACCGGCGTCATGCCCAGCGACCGCTGCCGGCCGAGGATCCGCTGCGCCAGCTCGACGTGGCGGCTGATCCAGCGCGACGGCAGCGGCCCGCCGAACGAGTTCGTGTTGCCCATGAACGTCCACGGGAAGTGCGCCGCGCTGCCGATCCACGCGTCGATCCGGGCCCGGTCGAGCCCGGCCCGCCGGAACGTCTCCGCCAGCACCGCCTCGTGGCCGACCTGCATGAGCGGGTGGGTGACGCCGTGCAGCGCCATCCAGTCGATCTCCCGCTCCCAGCGGTCCCAGTCCCAGAACGCCGCCGAGTAGCCGTAGGTCACGGCGTTGAGGTGGTAGCGGACCGCGAACGGGCTGGTCAGTCGCGTCGGTGGCGCGTCCGGCCAGGGCGCCGGCCGGGGCGCGAGCCGGGGCTGCTCCCAGGTCACCTGACGGCCGGCGTACGCCTTCAGGTACTGCCCGAACGCGGCGGCCGCGGCCACCGGATCCGACCCGCGCAGCGTCAGGACGCCGTCGCGGCACCCGTATCCGGCGACGGCCGCGTCGTCGCCGGCGGGGATCCGCTCCACCCGCACGTCGTCGGCCGTGCCGGCGACGCGGGCCACGAGGGCACGCACCTCGTCCACCGTCACAGCTCCTCGACGGTGCGGTTCAGCCGCGACCGCTCGGCGGCGAAGGCGACGAGGTGGCTCTCCACGCTCTCCTCCAGGGAGCTGGGGGCCGCCTCGACGTCCTCGCCGGACAGCCAGCGCCGGACCCGCCCGGTGAAGTCGAGCATCAGCCCGGCGTCGCCGCCGCCGTGTCCGGAGAACGCCTCGATGACCTCGTCGACGACCCCCTGGCTGCCGGTGCCGACCTGGAACGTCTCGTCGGTCCGCCGTCCCTCCACGGTGGGCGGCGTGTCGGTGAAGGTCGCCAGGCTGATCCGGCCCGAACGCATATCCGCGGTGATCTGTCCGTGGCTGCCCATCAACGTGAGCGTGCGGGTGTTCCACGCGGTGAACGCCGAGACCACAAGCGACGCCGTGACGCCGTTGCCGAAGCGCAGCGCCGCCGTCTGGTGGTCGACGACGTCGTTGTCCATCCGGTAGACGCACCGGCCGTAGTCGGTCAGCCGCAGGGCCCGCCGCCGGCCGGCCACGCTCGTGTCGTTCGTGACGACCGTGACGGGTGGCCCGTCGACGTCGGCGAGCTGGTCGACGTAGAGGCGTTCGGCGTTGTACGGGCAGGTGTCGGCGACGGCGCACCCGTCGACGCAGCGCTCGGTCGATCCCTTCGGCGCGTGCTCGGCCCGGAAGTGACGGCGCTCGCCGAACGAGGCGACGGTCGTGCAGGGCGACCCGACCAGCCACCGGAGGATGTCGATGTCGTGGCACGCCTTCGCCAGCAGCATCGGGCTCGACTGGTCGGTCCGGTGCCAGTTGCCGCGTACGTAGCTGTGCGCGAAGTGCCAGTACGCCACGTTCTCGATGTGCGAGATCCCCTGCAGCTCCCCGATCCGGCCCTCGTCGAGCAGGCGGCGCAGGGTCTGGAAGAACGGGGTGTAGCGCAGCACGTGGGCGACGGTGACCGTGCCGGCGCTGCCGCGGGCCGCGACGGTCAGCCGGTGCAGGTCCTCGGCGGTCGGCGCGATGGGCTTCTCGAGCAGGACGTGGTGTCCCAGTTCGAGGGCCCGCAGGGTGGGATCGACGTGGTCCCGGTCCGGGGTGGCGACGATGACCCCGTCCCACGGTCCGCGCGTCGAGAGCGCCTGCTGCCAGCCGGTGAAGCGTCGGTCCGCCGGGACGGCGTGGGCGTCGCCCAGTCCGTCGCGGCGCTCCGCGTCGGGCTCGGCGACCGCGACGACCCGCGCCGCGTCGGGGTGCTCCAGGCACCACTGGGCGTACGCGTGCGCGCCGCGCCCTCCCGCGCCGAGCACGAGCAGTCGTACCGGTCCCGATCCCGGGGACACAGGGCCTGCCACGTCGATCATCCTTTCGGTGTTCACTTGTCCGCCCCGGAGGTCAGTCCGGTGACGATGTAGCGCTGGGCGAGGAAGAAGATGACGATGACCGGTACGGTCACCGCGATGGAGCCGGCCAGGAGCACGGTCACGGGCACCTGGAAGTCGGTGAGCTGGGCGAGGCCGAGCGGGGCCGTCCACCGGGACCGGTCCTGGACGAGGAAGAGCAGCGCGTAGAAGTACTCGTTCCAGGCGATCATGAAGACGTAGATGGCGGTCGCCACGACGCCGGGCAGCGCGATCGGCAGCACGACCCTGCGCAGCATCGTCGGCAGCGAGCAGCCGTCGAGCAGCGCCGCCTCCTCGACGCTCTCCGGCAGGGCGAGGAAGTAGTTGCGCATCATGTAGAGCGCGACCGGGACGGTGGCGGCGACGTAGATGACGAGCAGCCCGACGAGCGACCTGGTCAGCCCCAGCCGGCTCAGGATGACGAACTTCGGCACCGCGAGCACGATGCCCGGGAACAGGTAGACGGCGAGGATGATGCCGCTGGTGAAGCGCCGGCCGCGGTAGCGCAGGCGGGCCACGGCGTACGCGCCGAAGACGCACGCGACGATGGACACCGCGACGGTGGCCAGGGCGACCAGCAGGGAGTTGACCACGAACCGGCCGAGCCCGAAGCCGCCCGCCGACTCGTCCTTCATCGCCGTGACGTAGCTGGACAGGTCGATCTCGCCGAGGCCGGGGACGACGTCGAGGGGTTCCAGCAGCACCGCCGAGTACGGGCGCAGCGAGAGCAGCACCCCGTAGAGCACGGGTCCCACGGCGCAGACGAGCGCGACGGTGATGAGCGTCCACCGCAGGACGTTGACCGGACGCGAGGGCCGCATCGCCGAACTCACAACGCCTCCTTCCGCCGGGAGAGCAGGACGTAGCCGGCCAGCAGCACGCAGAGGATCAGCGACATCAGCAGTCCGTACGCCGCCGCGCTGCCGATGTCGGACCGGGTGACCAGCTCGGTGTAGACCTTGATCGCCATGACCTGGGTGCCGCCGGCGCCCTCGGTCAGCAGGTAGACGTCGTTGAAGTTCTGGAACGACCAGATGAACCGCATCAGCAGCAACAGCAGGAGCACCCCCCGCAGCTGGGGAAGGATGATGTGGCGCAGGTTCTGCCACCGGGACGCCCCGTCCAGGGCCGCGGCCTCCTCGATCCCGCCGGGCACGTTCTGCAGCCGCGCCATGACGAAGAGGAAGGCCAGCGGGAACGACTTCCAGATCTCGAAGGCGACGACGACGAGCAGCGAGACCGGTACGGGCAGGCCCGCCACGTCGGTCGAGGTGGTGCTGAGGAAGCCGATCGGGCTCTGCCAGCCGAGGTACTCCATGCCGATCGCGTTGACGATGCCGTACTGCGGGTTGAGCATCGTGCGCCAGATCATCGCCGCCGCGATGACCGGCAGCACGTACGGGATCAGCAGCAGCGCGCGGACGAGCCCGCGCCCCCGGAAGGGGCGGCGCAGGGCGAGGGCGAGGGCCGTTCCGACGCCGATGGACCCGAGCGTGGTCAGGGTCGCGTAGGCGACGGTGGTCCAGAGCGCGCCCCAGAACGCGTCCGACCGCCAGGCGTCGGCGATGTTCTCGAAGGTCCACTCGATGGTGGACGGCGACAGCCGGGGGATGTCGATCAGCCTCGTGTCGGAGAACCCGAAGATGACGACCAGGACGAACGGGAGCAGGACGACCAGCGCGAGCAGGAGCAGCGTCGGGCCGGTGAGGAGCTGGCCGTTGAGGTTCTCCCGCTGGGAACGGCTGAGCCGCTCCCAGCGGGAGGACCGCACTGTCGGCGTGCTCACAGTTCGGCCTGGACCTTCCTGACCTCTTCGGCCATCGCCTTCGTGATGTCGGCCGGCGACTGCCCGCCGTAGAGCCGCTCGAGGAACTGCGCGAGCACGTTCTCGGCGGTGACCGCGCCGGCCAGCGGCGAGTCCTTCGTGCCCATGCCCCACAGGCTCACGGCGTTGACGCCCTCGCGGATCTGGGTGACCATCTCCGGGCCGTACAGCTCGGCGACGGAGCTCTTGGCCTCCGGGCCGATGCCCAGCTTGCCCCACGCGTCGAGGTACGCGTTCGGCTCGGCCTTGGTGCCGTTGCGCAGCGGGATCCGACCCTCGGTCGCCGAGGCGAGCGTGTCCGAGTAGCCGTCCTCCAGCATGAACTTGATGAACTCCTTCGCCCCGGCGGTGTTGGCGCCCTCGGGGATGCCGTAGCCGAGGGTCGCGCCGTACTGCGCCGGGTGGTTCCGGTCGAGCACGGTGATGAAGCCGGAGTTCTTCGACAGGAACGCCGGGTCGGCCTTGCACTGCGCGCAGGTCGGCGGGTTCGCCGAGTCGAGGCCGGCCAGCTCGTCGAGGATGTGGGTCGAGAAGAGCAGCATCGAGGACTTGCCGGCGAGGTAGGCCGCCCGCGCGCTGGTCACGTCGAAGTCGCCCTGCGCGCTGGAGTCACGCAGGACCTTGAACTGCTCGGCCGCCCGGGTGCACTCCGGCGAGTCGATGGTGACCTTGCCGTCCTGCACGAGCTGGCAGCCCGCGCTCTGGAACATCGAGTAGATGGCCTCGGTCCCCGAGGCGGTGCCGGACTGGGTGCCCAGGGCGATGCCGGACACCCCGGTCGCCTTCATCGTGGTGGCGGCCTTCGCCACCTCCTCGAGGTTGGTCGGCACGGCGACGTTCGCCGCCTGGAAGAGGTCCTTGCGGTACACCAGCAGGTGCACCCAGCCGTCGCTCGGCACGGCGCCGACCTTGTCGTCCAGGCTGAACGCCTTCAGGGCGTTGGCGTTGAACGTCTCGGCGCCGAGGTCCTTGACGACCTCCTCGGCGGCGCCGGTGTTCAGCAGCCCCTGGGAACGCCAGGCGGCCGTGGTCGTGGAGCTGTGCAGCATCACGTCGGGCACGTCCCCGGAGGCGGCGCCCGTCGCCAGGGCCTGCTTCTGGTCGGCCTCGCTGAGCGGCACGACCTTCACGGCGATGCCGGTCTTCTCGGTGAACCGGGCCGCGACCTTCTCCTGCGCCGCGACCCGCTGCGGGGTCGTCTGCGGCGTCCAGAAGGTGATCTCCTTGGCCTTTTCCGCCTCCGACTCGGACCCGCCGCAGGCGGCGAGCATGGTGAGCGCGGTGGCGGCGGCCAGAGCCGCCGCCCACCGGCGCTTCGTCAGGTGGACCATGTGCTGTCTCTCCTCGATCTGCTTGGTGACGACGGTCAGGACCGCTCGACGGCCCCGCGCATGACGTGCCCCTGCGAGTTCGCCGGCGGGCGCACGCCGAGCAGGGCGCTGATGGTGGCGGCCACGTCGACCAGGCCGACGTTGCGCAGCGGGACGCCGCGGCGGATCCCGGCGCCGGAGAGCACCATCGGGACCTGTGCCTCGGGCAGGGCGCCGTGCGAGGCGCGGGGGGCGCCGTCGGCGAGCGTGGAGAGGTGGTACGGCTCGACCGGCTCCACCACGAGGTCGCCGAGCTTGTCGCTGGCCTGCAACCGGCGCAGGTCGTGCTGGTCGCGGACGGCCGCGATACCCGGGATGCCCCGGATGATCGCGGCGATGCGGCGGGCGTTCTCCGGGGTGTCCGCCCGGCCCCGCAGGGTGATGTCGGCGGTACGCGGGGCGGGCACGACGACGATCTCGCTGGCCGGATCCGGTACGCCGCCCGAGCTGGCGACGACCTGGACCTTGAGGCCGGTCGCGGAGAGCCGGTCGAGCACCTCGGGCAGCAGCGGGACGGTCCACTCCCGGGCGCCGTGGTCGGCCGTGACGACGAACGCCGTCCGGTCCAGGACGCCGGCCTCGCGGGCGGCCTCGCGGACCCGCCCGATCTGGGCGTCCACGCGGGCCAGGGCGGCGGGCAGGTCGGGGTCGGAGAACCCGCCGTCGTGCAGTACGCCGTCGACGTCGTCGCAGTAGACGGTGATCAGGTCCGGGATCGCGGTGGGGTCGACCATGGTGCCGCCGGAGTTGACGGGCTCTCCGCGCAGCAGCGCGATCGCCTGGTCGGCGCGGGTCTCGCAGTTGCCGCCCGGCTGGGTGTACAGCGCGGCGGGGTCGCCGTACGTGGCACCGTAGTTCTGCACCGCGTACCACTGGAGGTAGGCCGCGGTCCGGTCCTGCCGCTTCAGCGAGTGGGCGATCGTCTCCACGCCGGGCTCGATGTGGCGCTCCTGGGAGACACCGCGGTCGGTCTCCTGGTTGTAGTAGTAGCCGGTGTTGCGGTGCACGGCCGGGTACGCGCCGGTCGCGGTGGTCGTCCGCGACGAGTTGGAGTACGACGAGTACGACCCGTCGGCCACGCCGAAGGTGCCGTCTGCGATGAGCGCCCGGAGGTTCGGCAGCTCGGCCAGTCCGGCGTAGCGCCCCGTGAGGAAGCGCGGGTCGAACCCGTCGAAGTCGAACATGATCACGTGCTGCGCGGGCCGCGCGCCGCCCGCCGTCGCCGCCGGTGCCGACACCGCCGGAGTCGCCGGCAACACGGCCGCCGCGAGCAGTACGACCGCGCCGGCCGCGCCGGCCCTGACCGCGCTGGAACGCCTGATCGGATGCGCCACCCTCTGCCTCCTCGAACCGTCGGACCCGTGGGCGAGAGTCTGCCGGAGACACGAGGGAGATTGTCAAGATGCCCGTGTGAGATGCAAGATATGCGCATGCAGAACCTCTCGGCTGACGGGAATGGTCGATCCTTGGATGAACTCGACCGGCAGATCGTCGGCGCCCTGCTCGCTCACCCGCGGGCCACCCACGCGCAGATCGGCGAGGCGGTCTTCACCTCGGAGGCCACCGTCTCCCGCCGGGTCCCGCGGCTGCTGCGCAGCGGTGCGGTGCGGATCATCGGGGTCATGGACGGCGAGGCGACCCGCCGGGCGCGATCGCTGTTCGTGCGACTGCGCTGCCGCCCGGACGCCGCCGGCCGCTCCGCCGAACACCTGGCCCGGTGGCAGGAGTGCGGCTCCGTCAAGCTGCTCACGGGCAGCGTCGACTGCGTGGCCGAGGTCTCCTACACCTCCAACGAGCACCTGCTCCAGCTCATGTTCGAGCAACTGCCCGGCCTGGACGGTGTCCTGGCGATATGGAGCAACCAGGTCATCCGGAGGTTCTGCACGCCGCACAACTGGAGCCCGAGCCTGCTGCCGGCCGAGGTCGTCGACGAGCTACGGGCGCAGCGGACGGACCACTGGAACGAAAAGACACCCGTCGAGACGCCGTCCCGGCTCAGCCGACTCGACGAGCTGATCATCGCCGGCCTCGCCACGGACGGCCGCCAGGGCTGGCAGCAGCTCGCCGAGCGGTGCGGCGCGAGCCCCGCCACCGTACGGCGGCGGGCCGAGGCGATGATGGCGGCGGGCTTCCTGCGCATGCGCACCGTCGTCGAGCCCAGCCTCGTCGGGCTCGCGGTGAACGCCTTCGTCACCCTCAGCGTCAACCCCACGCAGCTCGGGCAGGCCGGCGAACTGCTCGCCGCGCACCCCGCCGTACTCATGATCTCCGCGACGACCGGGGACCGGAACCTGTGCGGCGAGATCGCGCTGGAGAGCGACGCCGCGCTCTACGAGTTCCTGTCCGGCACCATCGGCCAACTCCCCGGCCTCCAGCACGCGGACGTGGCCGTCGCCCTGCGTTCCGTCAAGCGGGCGGGCATGATCCTGCCGCCCGCACCCCCCGCGGGCGAAACGAACCGTCGCGGTGTGGCCGCCCCACCCAGATGACCGACCTGCCCAACCGCAGGGCAGCGGGAACGCCTCGCGTGGGCTACGGGACGATCGGGAGCACGTCGGCGTCGCCCCCGGTCTGGGGCAGCCCGGCGGCTGCGGCGATGACCTGGACGGCGCCCTCCAGCGTGGTGGCCTCCGGGAGGACGAGTTCGTCGGGCCAGCCGAGGACGTCGTGGGCGGCGTACCAGCCACTCATCTGCGCGGCGGTGAACTCGCCGGCCTGCGGGCGCGTCAGATGCCGGCGCAGGGTCTCGGGCAGGAACACGTCGAGGTAGACGAAGAGCGACCGCCCCCGGTGGCCGTCCCGCAGGGCCGTCAGGACGGCCCGGTGGCGGCCGGTGTGCAGGATGCCCTCCAGCACGACGTGGTAGCCGTGGTCGAGCGCGAACCGTACGGTCTGTGCGATCAACGCCGGGGCCACGCCGCCGGGCTTGTCGCGCTCGCGCAACACGATGCGGCGCAGGTAGTCCTGTTCGACCAGCGCACAGCCCCGGCCGTGCCGACGCCGCAGCTCCCGGGCGATGCTGCTCTTGCCCGAGCCGGAGTTGCCCCGGATGCAGACGAGGATCGTCTCCGCGCTGCCGGTCGGGACGGCGTCAGCGTCCATGGTGCTCCCTCGCGGTCTGGTCGTTGCCTACGGTCAGGCCCAGGGTGGCGACGACACATAGAGCCATTGGCGATCTTGACAGTCTCGGCCTCGTTGGGACACCCTCTGGGCCAGATAGAACCCGAAGGTCCGTGGCCAACGGACGTACAGCTGCACAGCCGATATTCCTCATAGCTGCGTGGAGGCTCATTTGCGTCGGAATATCGCAGTCAGCATGGCTGCGCTTGTCGCCGCGCTCGGGATCCTGGTTCCCCAAGGGTCCGCGCTCGCCGGCAGCGGCGCACCATTCAAGCTGCCCTACCGGGCTGGGCACGCGTACACCATCACCCAGACCCCCGGGAGCGGCTTCTCCCACAACGACGGCTACAACCGGCATGCCGTCGACTTCGCCATGCCGCAGGGCACCCCGATCGTCGCCTCGGCCGCCGGCACCGTCCGCTACGAGGGATGGAGCAGCGGCGGAGGCATAATCGCCCTGATCGACCACGGCAACAATCGATGCTCCCAGTACGCCCACCTCAGCGCCACCATCGTCGACAGAGGGCAATGGGTGGCGCAGGGGCAGCACATCGGCGCGTCCGGTGCCACCGGAAATGTGACCGGTCCACATCTGCACTGGAACGTCGTCTACTGCGACTCTCAGCTCAGCCGTGAGATCCCCAATACCGTGGAGAACGGCACCAGCTATCCCACCGGCACCGCACCGGTGAGCCAGAACCGCCTTTCCACCAGCCTGCCGGGAGCTGACGGCGAACGGGTGTCCGACTTCAGCGGTGACGGTGCCGCCGATGTCCTGGGGGTCGCCGCCAACGGTGACTTCTGGTACTACCCGCACAACCTTTCCGGTCTCAGCACCCCGGTGAAGATCGGGACCGGTTGGGCGGCCTTCAAGCACGTGATGGCCGCCGACTGGAGCGGCGACGGCGCCGCCGACGTCCTGGGAGTCGACTCCTCAGGCAGGCTGTTGTACTACCCGAACAACAGCTACAAGCTGTCCGGCTACACACAGATCGGGAACGGCTGGGCGGGCTTCAGGCACGTCATGGCCGCCGACTGGAGCGGCGACGGCGCCGCCGACGTCCTGGGAGTCGACGCCAACGGAAACCTCTGGTACTACCCCCACAACGGAACCGGCCTCGGCAACCCCGTCAAGATCGGACACGGCTGGGCAACCTTCAAGCACGTCATGGCCGCCGACTGGAGCGGCGACGGCGCCGCCGACATCCTGGGAGTCGACGCCAACGGAAACCTCTGGTACTACCCCCACAACGGAACCGGCCTCGGCAACCCCGTCAAGATCGGACACGGCTGGGCAACCTTCAAGCACGTCATGGCCGCCGACTGGAGCGGCGACGGCGCCGCCGACATCCTGGGAGTCGACGCCAACGGAAACCTCTGGTACTACCCCCACAACGGAACCGGCCTCGGCAACCCCGTCAAAATCGGACACGGCTGGGCAACCTTCCTACACGTCATGTGACAGCAACGATTCACCAGTGCGGGTCGGCCCAGGCACCAGACCGGGTGCCCCGGTCGACCCGCCGGCCAGGGCGCCGCGCCGGGGACGGGCGAGGCGCGGCGCGGCGCGTTCAGTCCGGCAGTAGCGGGCGCATGAACGTCCTCTCGTAGCGCAGGACGCATCCTGACTCGTCGCGGATCCGGTCCGCGGCGACGAACTCCGGATCCTCACCGAACCGAGAGCGGTAGCGCTCGTAGGCGGCCAGGCTGTCGAAACTGAACAGGGCCTCCGCCCGGTCGCTGGCACCCTCGGCCGGCAGGAAGTAGCCATGGTGGATACCGCCGTGCCGTGCCACCAGTCGCATCCACTCGCGGGCGAAGCGCTCGAACGCCTCCAGCCTGGTCGGGTCGATGGTGTAGTGCACCACGCAAGTGATCATGAGGCCACCATAGGCCGCGCGGAAGCGTCAGGCAGACATCGGCCGGTGCCGCCCAAGCGGCCGACCGGGACGCCCACCGCCGATCGGGCTGAACGCCAAGCGGAGGCGGGTAAGCGCAGCGGCCAACCTGCACGCCGCTGTGGCATCAGCGGGGTGATCGGCCCGGTCACCGCCGGCCCGCTGATCGGCACCGGCAACGCCACGGCCTGGGTGGTCATGGTCGTCGGTGGTTGCCTGCTGGCCTGAGCGGTGGGGCTGTCGCTGCGCCGCCTGCTCACCCCGTTGCAGGATCGTCGGGTGCCGGCCGGGACGGCCCGACTCGCGCCCGCCGCGCCAGCCGGCTCGACCTCCTGACCTAGTACTGCAACGGCAGTAGGCGAATCGAGTTCGACTTGTGTTCGTTGGTCTGCCTGTGACGGATGTTGATGTTGCTCGGTGGCATGGGGAGT
>NZ_SLVT01000037.1:0-25884 GCF_004345505.1 Micromonospora sp. CNZ303
GTCCCGATGGCGCCGACGACGCCAACACCAAGCCCGAACCTGCCACTACCGACGACGCGGCTACCCCTGACCAACTGCCGTTGCAGTACTAGCGGCGGTCGATGCCACCGGCCGGATCCGTGATCGAGGCATCGTCCGTGCCCTGGCGTGGGAGCCGGGTGCCCGACGTGACGGTGCAGGTCACGGCCAAGTGGAGACCCCAGGTGTCGACATAGGACGAGGCTCCCGGTAAGACAGCAATCGGCCAAGATCAGATGCCCCAGCCGGGAGCCTCGCTGTGCTGCCTTACCCTGCCGCGATTCCGTTGTCCGCCCGCAGCCTGAACCACCTCGCGGGTCTCATCCGCCGCCACCGCGAACAGCGCAGATCCCGATGGCGGCGCCTTGATCCCGGCCGGCAGGCACTGCTCGCGCTCGCCCACCTGCGCAACGGTGACACCCTGACCCGCCTGGCCTGCGGATTCGAGATCGGTTTCACGACGGCTTGGCGGGACGTCTGCGAAGCTGTCGACCTGCTTGCCGCCACCGCAGACGACCTGAACGCCGCGATGGACCGGATCCGCCGGCTGGCCTACGCGATCCTCGACGGAACTCTGATCCCGATCGACCGAGTTGCCAACCAGAAGCCCTACTACTCGGGAAAACACCGCCGTCACGGCCTGAACGTACAGGTCGTCGCCGACCCGGCAGGCCGGCTGGTCTGGGCCTCAGCTGCCCGGCTCGGTCCATGACCTGACCGCAGCCCGCGCTCACGGCATCATCGACGCCCTGAACAGCACCAACGTGATGACCTTTGCCGATAAGGCATACCAAGGCGCCCGCGGCAGCATCCGCACACCATTCAAACGCCACCGCTACCGGCCGAAACTGCCGCCCTGGCAGAAGAAGGTCAACCGCGCTCACGCCCGGATCCGGGCCATCGGTGGACGCGCCAACGCCACCCTCAAGACCTGGAAAGTTCTGACGAAACTGCGCTGTTGCCCACAGTGCGCCACCGCGATCCTGCAGGCGATCCTGGTTCTGCATTACGTCGAGAACCCGGCCTACGCAGGATAAGAGGGATCGTTGTTACACGGACGGGTCCCAGGCGATGAGCTGATCGAAGATGCGACGGTCGCCTTCGAGCTTCAGGGAATCCAGCGGTATGCGGCCGTAGAACATCAGGACTAGGTCACTGGCCGTGCCCCGGGCGGAGGCGTCGGCCGTGTCCGGGGCCTCACCGGCAGCGGGCTCGCCGAGGCGGGCGACCCGTATCCCGTCGCGGGACAGCCGCAGGCGCCAGGAGCGGCCCTCGGTAGCGTGGTAATCGACGACGGCGGGTTGGTGTGGCCAGGCGACCGTCGTTGCGCAGAGGGTGAACTGGCAGTCGTCGAAACCGTCGAGGGCGACCTCGTCTGGTAGCGGCTGCGGGGCACCCACGGTGAGCTGGGCGTCGTAGGTGTACACCGCGATCTCGGGGACCTGTCGCCGCGCCCAGGCACCAGAGGTTTGCGGTGACGGCGAGTCATCCCACCACGTCCAACAACCGCGATCCGGGCCGGCCTCACGCAGCGTGCTCGTCAGTAGCTCGATGGACTCGGTCCACCAGGCCAGCAGTGCCTCGCGTTCCCGAGGCGCACCCATGCCGTCGTCCCAAGCCGACTTCTCCGGGGGCACTTCGGCAGGCCCTGCGGCGACGATGGCGGCTGATTTGCGGCGGGCCATGCCCACGTGTTGTACGAGGTCGAACAGCGTCCGCTCGGGAGAGGCATGCGGATCGCTGGTCAGAACCGACACGTCGAGGCTGGGCGCCGCGGCGACCGCGGCGCGGAAGGCGGTCGACCGTTCGTCAATGAGCCGCAGATAATCAGAGAACGTCAAAGTCTTTTGCACTCCGGCTTTCTACCAGTGTTCTCCGACAACCGGACAGCGATTTTCGCAGCCGACGCGGCACTGGCCCGCCAGGGTTCCACCTGCCGTGACCTGCGCCGTCACGATGAAAAAGGCTCAAGGTCATGGACGGCATGGTCGAGTGGCGGAACCGGCCCCTCGACCCCGTGTACCCGGTCGTGTTCATCGATGCCATCAACGTCAAGATCAGAGACAGGCAGGTCGCGAACCGGTCGATTTACCTCGCGATGGCCGTCACCGTCGACGGTCACCGCGACATCCTCGGAATCTGGGCCGGCGACGGCGGCGAAGGTGCCGAACACTGGCTGCACGTGCTCACCGAACTGAAGAACCGCGGCGTCGCCGACGTGCTGATGCTGGTTGCCTGGGCGGAGTTCGTGCCGTTCCTCGCCTTCGACGTCGAGATCCGCAAGGTCATCTGCTCCACCAACGCGATCGAGAGCGTCAATGCCCGCATCCGCAAGGCCGTCCGAGCTCGTGGTCACTTCCCGAACGAGGCCGCCGCGCTCAAGCGCGTCTACATGGCATTGATGAGTCTCGACCCCGCCGGCGCCGGACGCCGGCGCTGGACCATGCGCTGGAAAGCACCGTTGACGCCTTCCAGACCGCCTTCGAAGGCCGACTCACCCCGGCCAATCACTGACCACCTCAACAACCAAGATCAGCCGTTAACTTGACACTCCCAGCGCCCCGAACAGGTCTCATCCCAGCTGCTGGGGAGTGCGGACGTGTGCGCGTTCGCCCTGTTTCCCGACGAGGCTGAGGAACTCTACCGGCCCTGAGCTGGTGGCGCCGAACCAGTGCGGGGTCCGGGTGTCGAACTCGAAGGCCTCGCCTGGTTCGAGGATGAGATCGTGTTCGCCCAGAACGAGTCGTAGCCGGCCGTTGAGGACGAAGGCCCAGTCATAGCCTTCGTGCGTGCGTAGGTCCGGTTTGGTGTCGTCGGGCCTCGCAGGAAGAACGATCTTGTAGGCCTGGATCCCTCCGGGTCGCCGAGACAGCGGTAGAACGGTGGAGCCGTCAGTGGTGGGCAGCGGGCGCATGTTGATGCGAGGGTCGCCGGTCGGTGGTGCGTCGACGAGTTCGTCGAGGGTGACGCCGTAGGCGCGGGCCAGGGGTAGGAGCTGTTCGAGCGTAGGGCGCCGGAGGCCTGCCTCGAGCCGGGAGAGCGTACTGATCGAGATGCCGGTCTGCTCGGCGAGTTCTGTCAGGGTGATATCGCGATGGTGGCGTAGTTGCTTGAGCCGTGGTCCGACAGCGTCGAGGGTGCGGTCCGCCTGTTCATCCATACCCCAGTTTGCCATTTGGCAAAAATCTTTGCAGTTCTGCTCGCCGATGCTCACTGTTGGGGACATCTGGTTGCCATCGGGCAGCCGCAGGCTCATCGGGGGTCATGATGACAGGACAAACGAGCACGCTCCGGGACGTGGTAGTCGTTGGCGGTGGCGCGGCCGGCCTCAGCGCCGCACTGACCTTGGCTCGCGCGCGCCGCTCGGTGACTGTGGTGGACGCGGGTGAGCCGAGGAACGCCCCAGCCGGCGGGGTGCACGGGTTGCTGGCCTTGGACGGGGTGAGGCCCGCCGAACTGCTCGCCCGCGGACGCGAAGAGGTCCTCGGCTACGGCGGTGAGATCCTCGCGGGCGAAGTGGTCGAGGTCTCCTGCGCGTCGTACGGCTTCACGGTCGTCTTGCGCGACGGCGAGGTTCTGCAGGCTCGGCGTCTCCTGATCGCGACCGGCCTTGTCGATGAGCTACCTGATGTTCCCGGGGTGCGCGAGCAGTGGGGGAACGGCGTCGTGCACTGCCCGTACTGCCACGGCTGGGAGGTTCGCGACAAGAGGATCGGTGTTCTGCTCACGGAGCCGATGGCGGCGCACAAGGCATTCTTGTTCCGTCAGTGGAGCTCCGACGTAGTGTTGTTCGCGGGTGACCACCAACTGGAGCCGCAAGTAAGCGCTCAGCTGGATGCGCTCGGCGTCACGGTGGTCTCCGGCGGGGTCTCGCGGCTGGAGATCGACGGTGGTCGGGTGAGTGGTGTCCGACTGGACGACGATCGGGTCGTTGCGGTCGATGTCGTCGCCGTGACAACACGGATGGTCGCTCGCACGGCACCTTTCGCCGGGATCGGCATCAAGCCGACGACCCATCCGGCCGGCGAGTTCATCGAGACGGACGCTTTCGGCAAGACCACTATCGCCGGGGTCTGGGCCGCGGGCAACGCCTCCGACATCTCGGCACAGGTCAGTGGGGCCGCGGCCGAGGGCGCTCGTGCGGCCCAGCACATCAACGCCGACCTGGTGATGGAAGACGTGAACCGGGCTGTGGCCGCGTCGGCCGAACCTGCTGCTGACCAGGAGGACGTGTCGATGACGCATTCGTTCGACAAGCAGTACTGGGATCAGATATGGGACAGCGATCGTGCCGCTGCGATGGCCACCAGTCAGGCCAACCCGCATCTGATGAGCGAAGTCGGGGACCTGGCGCCGGGAACGGCCCTGGACGCGGGCTGTGGCGCCGGGGCCGAGGCGATCTGGCTCGCCACCCAGGGCTGGCAGGTCACCGGGGCGGACATCGCCGCCGCGGCGCTCGCTCACGCGGCCGAGCGCGCGGACGGCAGTGGCGTCGCCGACCGGGTGCAGTGGGTCGAAGCTGACCTGTCCATGTGGCAGCCGCAAATCCAGTACGACCTGGTCACCACGCTCTACGCGCACCCCGCCATGCCGCAACTGGACTTCTACGACCGCATCGCGTCCTGGGTCGCCCCCGGCGGCACCCTGCTCATCGTCGGGCACCTGCACCACCACGACCAAGACCCTGCCGCCGGGCACGGCCACGGCGACACCGAGCCGCCCGCCTCGGCCTCAGTGACAGCCGCCGACATCACGGCGCGCCTCGATCCGGCCGTCTGGGAGATCCTGGCCGCGCGTGAATCGCACCGGGCCATGACCGGCCACGACGGCCAGCCGGTCTCAATCCATGACGTGATCGTCAAGGCCCGCCGCTGCTGACCGAGCGCTTGAGAGGGTGGTTCGGTAGCTTTCGTCCATTGTGGGTTTGAGCTGGCATGTGGATGTGAGCCGTGGTCGTAACCGGCGAGGCCATCGCGGTGTTGGGCTGATCATGGGTGAGCGTGCGGCGTACCCGAGCGACTTGACCGACGAGCAGTGGGCGGTGGTCGGACCGTTCCTACAAGCGTGGAAAGACCGCCATCCGTCGGTGTCGGGGCATCAGGGCCGCTACGAGTTGCGGGAGATCGTGAATTCGATCTTCTACCAGAACCGGACTGGTTGTCAGTGGGCGTACCTGCCGCACGACCTGCCGCCGAAGTCGGCCACCTACTACTACTTCGCCCTGTGGCGTGATGACGGCACCGACCAGGTGATCCATGATCTGCTGCGCTGCCAGGCGAGGGAGCGGGCCGGCCGGCGGGAGGATCCGACCGCGGTGGTGCTGCACACTCAGTCGATTCGGGCGGCCAACCACGTCCTGGCCGCGACGACCGGCAAGGACGCGGCGAAGAAGGTCCCGGGCCGTAAGCGGGGCCTCGCGGTCGACGCCCTGGGGTTGATCATCGCGGTGGTGGTCACCGCGGCGTCGGTCACCGTCAACGCGATCGGCATCCGGCTGCTGGACAACGTCCGCGCGCACACCCGACGGTGACCAAGGCGTGGGTCGATGCCGGGTTCAAAGACGACGTGCAGATCCACGGCGCGGTCCGAGGTATCGACGTCGAACAGGTCCTTCGGTCCGACACGACGGCCGGGTTCGTGCCGGTGAAGCGCCGGTGGGTGGTGGAGCAGACCAACGGCACGCTGATGCTGCACCGCCGCCTGGTCCGCGAGTACGAGAGCCGACCCGCCTCGGCGGTGTCACGCACCTGGTGGGCCTCGACGGCGTACCTCATCCGCCGGTTGACCGGCACCACGACCACGACCTGGCGCGACCAACGGTGACTCAGCCGACGCTGCTGACCCTGCTCACCGAACGCGAAACCGCCGCCGGCCTGGCCGTCGAGCGGCTCCGCGCCCAGATCGCCTCCCTCGACGAGCAGCTCACCGCGGCCGAGACCGAGGTCACCGAACTCGCCATCACCCGCAAGACGCTCCTGAGCCTCGGCGGCCCACTCGACGCCGCGGCACCCGCTGACCCGACCATCGCCACCCCGCCTACCAGCAGATCCTCGCCGTCTTCCACGCCGCCACCGCACCGATGCGCGCCAAGGACATCTGTCAGGCGCTGGGCACCGGCACCACCGCGAAGGACACCGAGAATCTCCGCGCCAAGCTCAAAAGCCTCGTCGCCCGCCAGATCCTCACCGAACCCGAGACCGGACTGTTCACCCTCGCCCCGCCGACGACGTCCGCGTAACCCCCACCACCAGGGCCTCTAACGAACCGCCAAGCCCATATCGGACAGATCATCCCGAACCGCCCACTCGCGGGGCCTGGTGCCGTCCGCGCGGTCTACCGACGCTCAGCTCGGCGACGACCCCGCCTGTTGTCGTGACGTGTCAGCCTTGACACGTTTTTGCTGGCGAACTGGCTGCTTTCCGAACCTCGGCAAGATCGGCACAGCACAGTCGTCTGGGCGTTGCCCTAGAACCCGAGCAGGAACACACGAATGCTGTACGACATGACCAGCGACATTGTCGTGCTGGCCGAGGGCTTGACGAAGTTCTACGGCTCCCGGCGCGGCATCGAAGACCTCACCCTGGAAGTCCGCACCGGCGAGGTGATGGGCTTCCTCGGCCCCAACGGCGCAGGGAAGACCACCACCATCCGGCTACTGCTGGACTTCCTGCGCCCCACCCGCGGCCACGCCCGGGTCCTCGGCATGGACCCACGCAAGGACAAGGCCGCCCTGCACCGGCAGATCGGCTACCTACCCGGTGAACTCGCCTTCCCGGGCCGGGAGACCGCCAAGGAGCTGCTGCGGTTTTTCGGCGACGCCCGCGGCGGCCTGCCGTGGACCGCCGTCACCAGCTTGGCCGACCGCCTCGACCTGGACCTTTCCCGGCCCGTGCGGGCCATGTCGAAAGGCAACAAGCAGAAGGTCGGCCTCGTGCAAGCGTTCATGCACCAACCGGCGCTGCTGATCCTCGACGAGCCGACCAGTGGCCTGGATCCGCTCATGCAGCAGGAGTTCCTGGCCATGGTCCGCGACGCCCGCCACAACGGCCAGACGGTGTTCATGTCCTCGCACGTGCTCGCCGAGGTCCAGTCCACCGCCGATCGGGTGGCCATCATCCGCGACGGGCGGCTGGCCGCCATGGAGAAGGTCGAGTCCCTCGGTCGACGGGCCGTCCGCAGCGTTGAGATCCACTTCGGCGACCCCGTCCAGGCGTCGGAGTTCACCGGCCTTCCGGGCGTCACCGGCGTCGAGGTCGCCGGTCCGGTGCTGCGCTGCACCGTCGACGGCCGTCTCGACCCCCTGATCAAGACCGCCGCCCGGCACGAGGTCGTCGACCTGCTGTCAGCCGAGCCGGACCTGGAAGAGACGTTCTTGTCCTACTACTACACGGGAGAAGGTGCGAGCGATGCTGCCGCCGCTGGTGCGTAAGACCTGGCGCGACGACCGCCGCGCCATCATCGGCTGGACCTGCGGAGTCGGCGCGTTCACCGCCATCTACACCGGCTTCTACAGCCAGTTCCAGGGTGCCGCCGAACTCAAGCAGAACGCGCTGCCCCAAGGAATGCTCGACTTCCTCGGCATCGCCGACATGCTATCTCCGGCCGGCTACCTGCAAGCCACCGTCTTCTCCCTGATCGGCCCGCTGCTGGTGCTCATGTGCGCGGTAACGCTCACGGCCCGCACCATCGCCCGGCCCGAAGAGGACGGCGGCATGGAGCTGCTGCTGGCCAATCCGCTGTCGCGTACGGCGTTTGCGGTCCAACGGCTGGCAGCGGCAGCTTCGGCGATCACGCTGGTCGCCGTAGTTCCATGGATCCTGCTCAGCATCCTCGTCCCGGCGATCGGCATGAACGTCCCTATGGGAAACCTCGCCGCTGCCTGCGTCGGCCTCGTGCTGCTGGCGTGGTGCTTCACCGGCATCGCCTTCCTTGCCGGGGCCGTCACCGGCAAACGCGGCACCGTGCTTACGGTGGCCGGCGTTCTCGGCGTGGCCACCTACATGGCTAATGCCCTCCCGAACATCAGCGACGACGCGAGCTGGCTGAAATGGCTCTCGCCGTTCTATTACTTCATCGGCACCGATCCGCTCCACACCGGCTGGCATCCAGGACCCCTGCTCTTGCTGGCCGGCATCGGCATCGCCACCGCGGTCGCCGCAGTGATCCTGTTCGACCGACGCGACGTCGGCGTCTAATCCACATGCCGGTGGCCGCCAACTGAACGGGGGCGGCCACCGCTGGTCAAGGAAGACGCGATGAGCCCTCACCCGCAACCACTCACCGAGCAATGCCAGACACTGCTGCAGCTCCCACCCGGAACGCACCGCCACCAGCAAGCCACCGCTCTCGGGCGCGACGCCGCGACCAGCAGCCACAGCATCGACGACCTCGTAGCCGCCATGCTCAGCGCCGCCAGAAACACCTGGACCAGCCGCCCACCGCAACGCGAGGAAACCTCAGCCGCCGTCCATGCCCGCGCAGCGGACTTGCTCGACGTCACAACCAACATCCTCGACGCCGCAACCGCCGGATTCCACGACCACGTCCGCCGACAGTTGGCCGACCACGACGACCAGCGCAGCGAGTTCGTCAACGACCTACTCACCGGACGAGCCGACCCCGGACACCTCGCCGAACGTGCCCACCGGTACGGCATCCGCCTGTCCGGCAGCCACATCGTCACCATCGCCGCCAGCGAAACATTTACTGACCCCATCGTCCGAGACATCGACGCCGCACTCGCGTCCCGTTACGGATCAGGGAACACGCTCACCACCCTGCGCAACGGGCAACTCGTCTGCATCAGCACCGGCGGCCTGCGCGGCCTACCCGCCGAACTCGCCCACCAACTGCTCAACCACCTCGACGCAGGCACCTGGCAGATCGGCGTCGGCCGCCCCCACCCAGGCGTCAACGGCATCGCCACCTCCCTGCAAGAAGCCCGCAACGCCCTCGACCTGGCCAGCAAACTCGGCTTCACCACCCCAGTTCTAAACGCCGCCGACCTGCTCGTCTTCCCCGTTCTCCTACGCGACCGCGACGCCATCACCGACCTGGTCACCACGGTCCTCGGCCCCCTACGCCAGGCACGCGGAGGAGCCCAGCCCTACCTCGACACACTTACGGTTCTCTTCGACAACCAGGGCAACCACACAGCCACAGCCCGTCAAATGCACCTGTCCGTACGCGCCGTCACCTACCGCCTCGACCGCATCCAAGCACTCACCGGCTACCACCCGAACGAACCCACTCAGAGATTCACCCTGCACACCGCCGTACTCGGAGCCCGCCTCCTCGGCTGGCCGGGGCTGTCTCGCTAACGGCTCTGGGCCTGTCTCGCTAAAGGTGTTTCCGGCGATCTTGGTTAGTAGGTTTCAGCGGCTGGGAAGCGGTCGCTGAAGGTGATGGCGAAGGCGTTCAGGGCTGGTTTCCAGCGCATCGTCCATCGGGCTCTGCCTGCTCCGGTGGGGTCCGGGGACCGGGTCACCAGGTACAGACACTTCAACGCGGCCTGCTCGTTCGGGAAGTGGACACGCGCCTTCACTGCCCGCCGGTAGCGGGTGTTCAACGACGATCGCGTTCAGTGGAGCAGATGACCTTGCGGATCTCCAGGTCGTAGTCGAGGCGGCGACCGGCGTTGCACTACCTCAGCGGAGTCCGTCTTTGACGTCCGACATCACCAGCTCAGTGAAGTCGCACGGCTCCAACCTGGTGTGGCCTGAGCCCCATCTCGGTCACCATTCCGGGAGCTGACCACCGCCAGCCCTCGGGTCCCGCCTCATCGGACACGCGACGGGGCGCGACGTCCGGCAGCCCGAATCGACAGACGACAGGCGTGCACCGCGGGTGGTCCACGACCACGGTGTGGCGTGCCTCGCCGACCGGCCCCGGCCGGGTAAGCCGGCCGAGGTGCCCGGGTCGGTACGGGCACGGATCCTCGCCCTGACCCGGATGACACCACCGGAGGCGACGGGCTCACGCACTGGTCGAGCCGGGAATTGTCAGGAAGCCCCGGCCGACGACGTGCTCGTTGAGTCGCTCCCGGGCTCCCACCCCGAGGATGAACCGGCCGTCGGAGATGATCGCGAGGGTGGCAGCGGCCGGCGCGATGATCGCTGGGTCGCAGCGCACCGTCGGGTAGGTCGCTCCAGTGGCCGACCGCACCCGGTCGGTCTACGCGGCGAAAGCACCGGACACTGTCCCGGTGAACGACGACTCGCCGCCCAGCGACGGGGTCGGCGGACGGTTCCGCCTGGATCGGCGTTCGTCGGATTCCGGTTCCCGATGGATTCTGGTCACCAGAGCAGCCCTTGGTTGTCGATGCCCTCCGCATGAGGACACCATCAACCAAGGGCTGTTCCTGTGATTGGTCAGGGCCGCGCCGGCCCCTCAGCGGTTCAGGATCAGCTAGACCGGACGCGCGTAGCCCGAGACGTAACGCCTGACGCCGTCGCGGGTGACATACATGGAGCTGGGTTTGCGCCAGCCGAAACTAGTCACCTTGTTGCTGACATTGCCTTCGACGGTCATGATTTCACGGCTCGAGCCGGAACCGCGTACGCCGACGACGATTCCGATGTGTCCGGAGGCGGCGTAGTTGCCATAGACGACGGCGTCGCCGATGGCGGGCGTGCCCGACAGCCCCGTCCAGCGGCCGTTTCGCTTCGCCCAGTCCTGCCAGTAGGTGGCCCAGTGCCCTTGAGCGGTGCCCGAGCCTTTCATGCTGGGCTTCTTGGTGGCTCCGCCAAGGACCCAGCAGTAGTTCACGAAGACACCGCACCATTCAGCTGGCCGTACGATGTTGCTGGTGAGTTTGTAGCGGCTTGGGTAGTAGTTGCCTCCGCTCTCGGCTGATCCGACTTCACTTTCCGCTAGGTTTGAGATCAGGCGGCGGGTGTTGCTCGCGTCGGCGAATGAGGGCGTTTCCAGCAGTATTGGGGCAGCCATTCCGGCTGCTGTCGCGAGCAATAGCCGGCGCCGCGATATTTCGATGCTAGTCATTTTCAACCCCAATGGCATGGTCGGTGCCTTGCAAGGATCCGGTTGTGCTACTCGTGACGGCCTATTGTTCCTCCTTCGACCCGTGTCGGTTCCTGCGCCGACGCGGTCCGTCCCCGGCAGTCGCCGGTCGGCATGCGTCTGCTGCTGAATACCTGTACCGGCCGTCAGTAGGCGAACGACAGGTGCGGCCCGTGTTCCGAACAGATCCGAACCGTTCGAGACGCCCTCGCCGTCAACTCAGGCGAGGTGGTGCGGCGACCTCAGGCCGGGTCGAGCAGGAAGACCTGGCCGACGGCGTTGGCGTCACAGGCGAGTTGGCGGACCGGTGCCCAGTCACCGGTGGCGCCGTTGACGACGCCGAGACACATGCCACTGTGGACCGGACGGATGCGGTACCCCAACGCCGGGACGATGACCGGTTCGAGACGAAACTCCTGGCCGCCGCCGGTGTCACAGAAGCTGTCCGCGACCATCCCGTTGTCATCCTTGTTGCCATGGTCGACACCCATGCAGCCTGGACCGAACCGCGGATGGTCGGTGCGGATACGGAATATCCGATCGCCCTCGTCCGTGAGCGTCATGGCGGGCATCGCTGCAGCGCAGTCAGTCTGGAAGAGGTGACCGAGATCGGAGTCGGGACGTTCGGACACACACAGCCTGGTGTGCGCCAGCCGCAACCGATAGGGCCCGGGGACGGGCATGGCAGGCTGCGATGCCGACGTACCGCCGCTCGTCGAGGCATGGTCCGGCGTCTGACGCGGGCCAGATGGACCGCCAGCGGACAGCAGCGCCATCGTCGTCACTGTGGCGGCCACGGCACCGACCACGAAGCCCAGTGCCGCAGGCGGAAGCCAGCCACGTCGCGGTCGTGCGCTCGCGGCCCGGGTGCCAACCGGCACCGGATCCGCCGGAGCACCAGCAGCCTTCGGGTCGGTGGGGAAACTCTCCGGCCCAAGTTCTTCGGGTGCGCCGTCGGACTCGGCATCGACGATGGACGGCTCGTGGTCCGCTGCCTCGCTCACGGCGAGTCGACGGCGGGCATCGAGCCACCGCACGACATCGTCCGGTCCGAGCCCACAAGCCCGGACCAGCGCCGCGACCGCCTGTTCCCGAGGCAGGGTGGCGCGCCCCAACATGGCGGCCAGCGTGCTGGCGGGCAGGACATCGCCCGCAGTGTGAGCCCGATCAGCGATGTCCCGGTAGGTCAGGCACGACAGCGTCCGGAGCCGGCGCAGCAGAGCCACATACTCGCCAGGCGTTCGAGCTGCCTCCGGCCGCAGCCCGGCCAGCAGGTCCGACATCGCATCCCCCATTCCATACGCGTCGGGCCCTGCTGCCTTGCCGGTCTGGTGGACGCCGAGCCGCCTCAGCGTGCACTGATCACATCGCTTGGGCAAGTTCGACGGACGCGGCAGCGACCCTGTTTGTTGCGGCGGCCTGGTGATCGACCGGGGGCTGGGCGGGAGGGCTTCGGTGCGCTGGCCAGGCATGGGGTCTTGGTGCGGAGGTGCCGGAAGCCTCTGCGGACGCGGGCGGGTGAGAGGCGTTCGGGTGGTGTCGGTTTCTCCCAGGACCGGCGTAGGTCACTTGTCAGGCCACGGGCCAGGCGTAGCTGCGCGTAGACGGCCAGGATGAGCCAGGTCCATCGGTCGGCGGCTTGTGAGGTGCGGATCTTCGGGCAGGTCCAGCCGAGGGTTTGTTTGAGTAGGCGGAAGGTGTGCTCGATGTCGAAGCGGCGCAGGAACGTCTGCCAGAGCCGGTCCACGTCGGCGGGTAAGGCGTTCGTTTCAGAGCACCACAGCCCTACTGGATTCGGGATCGCGCCGCTGGTGAGCCACCCCCCGGGCCGCCGGAAAGCTTCGAACGGCGGTCATACCCGATCGGGGGTGCGGTCGTCGGGTTCGACCGTCTGCGTTGCCCGGGCGCCGAGTCTGCGTACCGCCCAGATGCTCGTGCCGAGCACGAACGGAATGCCCAACAGGAACGCGGCCCGCACGTCGACCGTCGCGGCCACGACACCCCCGAGGACGGCGCTGACGGCCGCCGCGAGCGAGGTGATGCTGCGCGAGAGGCCCATGACCCGGCCGAGCGTGTCGGGCGGCGTCACCCGCTGGCGGATCGTCACCGCCGCGATGTTCCACACGGCGAGCGCCATGCTGCTCAGGACGAGCAGGGCGCCCACGACGAACTCGCTGGTCGCGAGTACGAGGCCGACCTGCGACGCGACGATGCCGGCGGTCGCCGCCACGAGGGCCTTGGCGTCACCGATGCGGTTGCCGGCGCGCTCCATCACCAGCCCGCCGACGATGCCACCGATGGAACTGACGGCGAGCAGGATGCCGAAGACCGACGCCGGGGCGCCGATGTCCTCGGTGACGTAGATGACGAGTACCGCGTACCAGGCGCTGTCGGCGGCGGCGACCGCGGCGCCGGCGAGGATCACGGACCGCAGCACCGGGTCCCGCCGGACGACGCGGAAGCCGTCGGCGAGCAGTTCGGCCATCGGCCTGCGGACCTTCGGCGGGGGCCCGTCGTCTGACGGCTGCGTCCGAGAATGGCCGGGGTACTTGCCGACCAGAAGCGCCGACGACAGAAAGAGGGCGGCCGAATGAAGCACGAATGGCAGTGCCCGGGCCACCTCGAACAGCCGGGCGCCGAGGAACGGGCCCACGAACTCGTTGCAGGTGATCCAGGCCGTCGAGAGGAGGCTGTTGGCCCGCGGGAGGTTTTCGGACGACACGACCTGCGGCACCGCCACCTGGGACGCCGTGTCGTAAAGGCATTCGCCGAGACCGATAACGAGTGCCGCCGCGTACAGCCACCAGAGTTCGGCCGTGCCCGCGTAGATGGAGATTGCGACGGATGCCAGCACCAGTGCGCGCACGAGGCTCACTGCCAACATCAGCCGCCGATGATTGACGAAGTCCACCACCGCGCCGGCCACCGGACCGAACAGGATCCACGGGACGAACTCCATGGCGGCGAGCCCGGCGATCGCGGTGGGGTCGCGGGTCAGCGTCAATGCCAGCAGAGGAAACGCGGTGATGCGGATGCCGTCACCGAGATTGGCGAAGCTGACCGACCCCAGCAGCCGCCAGTATCCGCGTCCCAGGGCAGCCTTTTCCCGCTGCTCAGGCGCTGATATTTCGCCCACCCCCCCGTGCCTTGGGTGCACACGTGATGAGCAGCCTCATGCTCCGGCAATGCTCAGATCGACCCGGCACCACCAACCCACCTTCACGTAGTCGACGCCGGATGGCAAGCCCGCTATCAATGGCGTCGCGCCACCCGGCTCCACCATGGTTGGTCCGGCCGCGACAGCCGATTGCGCGCCGTATGGCGAACGCACGCCCGTCCGCAATCGCCGTTCGAATGGCACGGTCACGGTCACGGTCACGACAGCGCCGGCACGGCCACGGGGGGCAACTCCCGTTTCAGCGACGACGCGTACCGCGCTGAACGTTGTTCTCTCACTGTGACGTCGGCTTGCCCGCTTCGTGCGGTGGCCGCAGTCGCAGGGGGCAGCGCCAGTCGGAAGGCGCCGGTGCGTCCGCGAAGCCGGGCACCTGTGAGTCGTCCAGCGTCTTGGGAAGCGAGGGGTTCACCGCGGGCGTCGCGCAGCTTGATCTGGTCGCGGAACCGCAGGAACGCCTCGTCCTCGGGGAGTCGCGCCCGGTCCTGCTCCAGCGGGGTCGCCGGGGATCCGCAGCTCGACGAAGGATGCGACGTAGCTGTAGAGGTCGCCCAGCTCCGGCCGTACCTGAGCGAAGTGGCGTAGGTCGGCTGCGAGATCACGCAGGCTCTGTCGGCGCGTGACGCGGTCCTGCGGTGTCGACAGTTGTCGCCACCGGCGATCGGCGAGGCGTGCTGCCAGGTCAGTGGGCCTGGCGGGTGCGGTCGCCGGGCCGGCACCGCCGGAGCGAGGCGGTGTTGCCGAAACGAGGTCTTGACGAGTCGGGAAGTTTGACATTTGATAAATCCCGCCGATGCAGGAGGTCTCATGTCAGCTCGCACCCGTCTCGTCGCGGCCGTTGCCGCAGCGGCTCTCACACTCACCGTCGCCGGCTGTGGTGATTCGGAGAAGGCCGATTCCCCCGATGCCGCCTCCGTCACCTACCTGACCTCCTTCGGGACGTTCGGTCGGGACTCGTACGCATACGTCGCCCTGGAGAAGGGCTACTTCAAGGAGGCCGGCCTCAACGTCACCATCAAGCCCGGCACCGGCACCGTCGATGTCATGAAGTTGATCGGGTCGGGGCAGGCCGACTACGGCACCGGCGACCTCTCCGGGGTCATCACCACGATGGCCAACGAGAAGATGCCGGTGCGCGCGGTGGCCGCCATCCACCAGCGGTCCATGGCCGGCATCGCCTCGCTGGACAAGGCGATCGACTCGCCGGAGAAGCTGCCCGGCGCCAGCATCGCGGACAGCTCCGGCTCCACCAACATGATCATCTTCCCGGCGTACGCCAAGGCGGCCGGCATCGACCCGAAGTCGGTGAAGTTCGTCCCGTCCTCGCCGCAGTCGCTGCCGCAGCTGCTCGCCGCCGGCTCGGTGGACGCGATCGGCCAGTTCGCCGCCGGAAAGCCGCTGTTGGAGAAGGCGGCCGGCGGCAAGACCGTCACCATGCTGCCGTACGCGGACAAGCTGCCCGACCTGTACGGCAACGGCCTGCTGGTCTCCGCCACGAAGCTGGACAGCGACCGCGCAGAGGTCGAGAAGTTCACGGCGGCGCTGGTCAAGGGCCTGATCTACGCGGTGGAGCACCCCGAGGAAGCCGCCCAGCTGCTCAAGAAGCACGACCGGACGGCCGACGAGAAGGTCGCCGCCGCCGAACTCACCGAGATGCGGCCGTACGTCCTGGTCGACGGCGGGACCGCCGGGAAGCTCGACCGGGCGCGGGTGGAGGCGATGATCAAGCTGCTCGCTGGCACCGGCACCCTCAAGTCGACGCCGAGCGCCGATGACCTCGGCGCCTACGACATCGCAAAGCCGTAACTTCCTCTTCGACGGCGGTGCGCGCGGCTGGTTGCCGCGTGCACCGCGAGGGGCGAAACCATGATCGGAATTCGTAACGTTTCGCAGATCTACCGCACCCGGGCCGGTGACGTGGAGGCCCTGCGTGATGTGTCGCTGGAGGTCGCCGACGGCGAGTTCGTGGCGATCGTCGGGCGGTCCGGGTGCGGTAAGTCCAGCCTGCTGCGGCTGGTGGCGGGCCTCCAGGAGGCCACCTCGGGCGAGATAACCGTCGCCGGCACCCCGATCCGGGGGCCACGGCGGGACATCGGCTTCATGTTCCAGCGCCCGGCGCTGCTGCCGTGGCGGTCGGTCATCGACAACGTGCTGCTGCCGACCGAGGTGTTCAGGCAGGACCGACGGGACGCCCGGACCCGCGCCCACGAGCTGCTCGACCTGGTCGGGCTGAACGGCTTCGAGAAGCGCCTGCCGCACGAACTCTCCGGCGGGATGCAGCAGCGGGTCTCGCTGTGCCGGGCCCTCATCCAGCAGCCGCGGGTGCTGCTGATGGACGAGCCGTTCTCCGCGCTCGACGCGCTCACCCGCGCCGACCTCACGGTCGAACTCCAGCGACTGCAGATGAAGCACGCCTCGACGGTGCTCTTCGTGACGCACTCGGTCGACGAGGCGGTGCTGCTTGCCGACCGGGTCGTCGTACTCAGCCCGCGACCGGGCCGGCTGCGGCAGATCGTGGGGATCGACATCGCTCGTCCGCGTTCGCTGGGACGCGACGGCCACTCGGCCGAACTCGGCGTGCTGCGCGCCCAACTGCACGACCTGCTGATGACCCCCGAGGAGGTGGCACGGTGACGGTCACCGAATCCCGCCGTACCGGCCGCGACAAACCGGGCGTTGCAGCCCGCTGGGCCCAGCAACTTCCGCCCGTGCTCGGCGTCGTGGCCGCCACCGCCCTGTGGTGGGCGATCACGGTCGTCTTCGACGTGGAGAGCTTCATCCTGCCGTCCCCGGTGCAGGTGGCGCAGAGCATGGTCGAGCAGTCCGGTTACCTGTGGGACAACACCCTGGTCACCCTCGCCGAGACGCTGCTGGGCTTCCTGATGGCCATCGCGGTCGGGGTGCCGCTGGCGCTGATCGTCACCGCCTCGCGGATGCTGGAGCGGACCGTCTACCCGCTGCTGCTGATGCTCAACGCCGTACCGAAGGTGGCCGTCGCGCCGCTGCTGGTGGTGTGGATGGGCTTCGGCCAGTTCCCCAAGGTCTTCCTGGTCTTCCTGGTCTGCTTCTTCCCGATCGTCATCTCCACCGCCGCCGGCCTCAGCTCCACCCCGGCCGACCTGGTGGAGCTGGGCCGGTCGCTGAAGACCAACTGGTGGCAGACGTTCCGCATGATCCGGATGCCGGCCGCCATCCCGCAGCTCTTCGTCGGTCTCAAGCTCGCCATCACCCTCGCCGTCATCGGCGCGGTGATCGCCGAGTTCGTCGGCGCCACCGAGGGGCTCGGCTACGCGATTGTCGCCTCCGGCGCCAGCGCCGACACCGCGTTGGCCTTCGCCGCGATGATCCTGCTCGGAGTGATGAGTGTCGTGCTGTTCTACCTGCTCGCCGCAGTCGAGCGGTTCTTCGTGCCGTGGGCGGACCGGTCATGAGCGCGCCGAACTTCCCGTCGACGGTACCGGTCCGGTGGCTCACCGACGCCGTCGCCTCGGTCTTCCGCGCACTGGGCTACTCCGAGCGGGCGGCCGGCCTGGTTGCCGGCTCCCTCGTGGACGCCGATATGCGGGGCATCCCCTCGCACGGGGTGATGCTGCTGCCGATGTACGTGGACCGGATCAGGGCCGGCTCGGTCAGCCGGGCCGAGCAGGCCGAGGTGGTCCGTGACAAGGGCGCCATCGCGGTGCTCGACGCCGGCCACGCGCTGGGGCAGCTCACCGGTGACCAGGCGATGCGGCTGGCGGTGACGAAGGCGCAGACGTACGGCGTCGGCGTGGTCACCGTCCGCCGGGCGTTCCACTTCGGCGGGGCGTTCCGCTACGTGGAACTCGCCGCGAACACCGGCTGTGTCGGCATCGCGGCGGCCAACACCCGTCCGCTGATGCCCGCCCCCGGTGGCGCGTCGGCGGTGGTCGGCAACAACCCGCTCGCGGTGGGCGTACCCCGCGCGGGCGGCAAGCCGGTGATCCTCGACGTGGCACTCTCCGAGGCTGCGCTCGGCAAGATCCGGCTGGCTGCCGGCGAGGGCCGTGAGATCCCCGCGAGCTGGGCGACCGACGCGCAGGGGCGGCCCACCACCGATCCGGCCGCCGCGCTCAAGGGACTGCTGCTGCCGTCCGGCGCCCACAAGGGATACGGTCTCGCGCTCATGATCGACGTACTGACCGGGGTGCTGTCCGGTGGGGCGTACGGCCGGGGCGTCCAGGGCCTCTACGCCGACGTGTCGGTGCCCAACGACTGCGCGCACTTCTTTCTCGCCCTGGACGCCGAGGCGTTCGCCGAGGACGCGGAGGAGCTCGCCCGCCGGGTCGACGACCTGGCCGACCAGGTGCTCGGCTCCGCGCTGGCGCCCGGCACGGAGCAGGTCCACCTGCCCGGTGACATCGAAGCCAGCCGGTACGACCGGGCGTCGCGCGACGGTGTCGCGCTCCAGCCGTCGGTCTTCGCCGGGCTGGCGGAGGTCGCCGCCGGGCTGGGCGTGCCGCTCCCGTCACCGGCCAGCGCCGGCTGATCCGGTCGACGAAGGAGGAAGGAAGTCATGCAGGCCAGTTTCGATGCCACCGGCGAGGTGCTCGTGGTCACCGGCGGCGCCAACGGGATCGGCGCCGCCCTCGCCCACGCGTACGCGGACGCGGGGGGCACGGCCGTGGTGTTCGACGTGACATCGGGTCAGCCGCATCCCAGCGGGCGGGTGCAGGAGCACCGGGTGGACGTGTCCGACCGCGACGCGGTGCACGCGGCGGTCGCCCGGGTGCTCGCCGAGCACGGGCGGATCGACGCCCTGGTGGCCGGGGCGGCGGTGCAGCCGCGGTGCGACGTGGTCGACATGGACCCCGAGCAGTGGCGCCGCACGCTGGCGGTCAACCTCGACGGGGTGGTCTGGTGCGCGCAGGCCGTCCTGCCGGGCATGATCGCCCGCCGCTCGGGCGCGATCCTGGTCTTCGCCTCGGGCCTGGCCACCGCCGGCCGGGCCCAGGCGTCGGCCTACGCGGCGAGCAAGGGGGCGTTGATCGCCTTCGCCAAGTCGCTCGCCGCCGAGGTCGCCGAGCACCGGATCCGGGTGAACACCGTCTTCCCCGGAGTGGTCGACACCCCGCAGTTCCAGCAGGCCAACCCGACCGGTGGCGAACGGGAGCACTGGGCGCGGGCCACCGGCATCGGCGCGCCGGCCGACGTGGTCGGCCCGCTGATGTTCCTGCTCTCGCCCGCCGCGACCATGACCGGATCCACCCTCACCCGTGACCGGGCGTACCCGAGGAGCGAAGCGCAATGAGCAGCACGACCGAGCAGTTGCCGGTGGGCATCGTGGGCGCCGGGCCCGTCGGCCTGGTCACCGCGCTGGGCCTGGCCCACTACGGCGTGCCGGTGGTCATCTTCGAGGAGGACGAGCGGCTGTCGCTCGACACCAAGGCCGGCACCGTCCTCACCCGCACCCTGGAGGTGCTGCACCGGTACGGCGTCCTGGACGACGTGCTGGCCGGGTCGCTGCGCATCGACGAGATCGGCGAGCTGGATCGGGCCACGAACACCCAGACCCTCAGCGTCCGGACCGGGGACCTCACCGAGGACACCCGCTTCCCGTTCGTCATCAACATCCCCCAGCACGAGCTGGAGCCGATCCTGCGGCAGCGGCTCGACACCACCGCCCCCGGCGCCCTGCACATGGGACACCGGCTGCTCGACTTCGCCCAGCACCCCGACCGGGTGGACGTACGGCTGCACACGGCCGAGGGGGAGCGGACCGTTCCGGTGCGGTACCTGCTGGGCTGCGACGGCGGCCGGTCCGTCGTCCGGGACCAGATCGGCGCTCGGGTCGAGGGCGAGACGTACCAGGAGCGCTACATGCTGGTCGACCTGAAGGTCGACCTGGACGTGGAGAACCCGCGCGACTACCCGTACCTCGCCTACTTCGGTGATCCAGAGGAGTGGATGATCCTGGTCCGCCAGCCGCACTGCTGGCGCTTCCTCTACCCACTGCCGGCCGGGCAGGCCGAGCCGGACCGGGACGAGCTGGTCGACAAGGCACGCCGGTTCATCGGAGACACCAAGACCCTGGAGATCGTCGGCACCAACATCTACAACGTGCACCAGCGGGTGGCCGACCGGTGGCAGGACGGGCGGGTCTTCCTGCTCGGCGACGCCGCGCACCTGATCACCCCCATGTGGGCGCTGGGCCTGAACACCGGTGTCCTGGACGCCTCCAACCTGCCCTGGCGGATGGCCTGGGTGCTGCGCGGCTGGGCCGAGCCGAGCCTGCTCGACGGCTACCAGGTCGAGCAGGAACCGGTCGCCACCAAGGGCTCCGCGGCGATGGCCGCGGCGGCGCGGGCCTACATGGCCCGACGCGCCGACGACCCGGGCGTGATGACCGCCGGCAACTGGGGCAACGCGTTCACCCGCGCCATGCTCGGCGTACGCCTCGACGTGAGTGGCACGGGCGACTGGTCGATGGTCGCCGCCGGTGACGAGCCCCTGCCGGTGCTGGCCGGGGCACGCAGCCCCGACCTGCCGCTGTTCGGCCAGTCCGGCAACGTGCACCTGCACGACCTGGCTGCCGACGCCTTCGTGGCGCTCTACTTCACCGACCCGCGCCGGGTCCCGGCACTGCCGCCACAGGAGTCGCCCGCGCTGCGGCACTACGTGGTGAGCCGGTGGGACGCGCCGCACGACTCCGGACTGCGGGACCGGGCGCTGTTCGACCCGGGAGACCGGGTGCGGCGCCGCTTCGGAGTCGACAACGACACACTGGTGCTGGTCCGCCCCGACGGGCACGTGGCGGCGATCGTCCCGTTCGACCCCGTCTCCGGCATCGACACGGCCGCCCAGCTCTACGCCCGGGTCACCGGCTGCCCACCGCCCGTGACCCGGTCCGACAACACCCTCGTCTGCGAAAGGGATGACAATGAGTAACTACGGTCACGCGACCGCCCCGGACGGAACCCAGGTCGAGCTCGGTGCCGTCGGCCAGCAGGTGGTCTTCGAGAACGACCAGGTGCGGGTCTGGGAGATCAGCCTGGCGCCCGGCGAGCAGCAGCCCTGGCACCACCACCTCAACCCGTACCTGGTGATCGCGCTGGAAGCCGCCGACAACCGGATCGACGCGCTCGCCGGCGGCGACCCCCGCCTGGTGCACGAGGACATCGGCGGGGTGGTCTACCGCGAGCCGGGAGAGATCCACATGCTCACCAACAACGGCACCACCCGGTACCGCAGCCGGCTCGTCGAGCTGAAGTGCCTGGGGGAGAACCTCGTGTCCGGTCAGGGCGAGCAGTGAGCGACCTGCCGCTCGTACCGACCCCGCCGGTGCCGGCCGGCGTCGACCCGCAGGAGTGGGCCAACAACCTCTCCGAGCCGTCGAACTACGGCGGCGAGGCGGCCGACCGGTCGCGGGAGGAACTGGTGCCCGGCCCGGACGGCCTGGTGCTGGCCCGCTTCCGCGAGATCCTGCTCCAGACCGACGAGCTGGACTGGGCGGACAAGACACTGGCCGGCCTCTCCCACAAGGCGCTGTGGCGCAACGAGGAGACCGAGGCGTCCATCTCGCTGATCCGGTTCCGCAAGGGCGCCGGCATCCCGCTGCGCCACTCACACGCATCCAACCAGTTCATGTTCTGCCTCAGCGGCCGGTACACCTACGTACCCACCGGCCTCACCCTCATCCCGGGCTCCTTCTACTGGAACCCGAAGGGCAGCCTGCACGGGCCCACGCTCGCCGAAGAGGAGAGCGTCCTGCTGGAGATCTACGACGGGCCGCACTACCCGACCCAGCCGGACTGGTACACCGACCCGGCGGACGCCCGCTAGCTCCGCCTCGAAGAAAGAAGATGACGATGCCCAAGCAGCAGATTGTTTCCCCCGAGCTGGCCGCTCCGAACGGTCACTTCGCCCAGGCCACCCAGATCAGGGCGCGGGGCCGGATGGTGTTCGTGTCCGGCATGACCGCCCGCAACCGTGAGGGCGGAGTCACCGGCGTCGGCGACGTGAGCGCCCAGACGCACCAGGTCTGCCAGAACCTGCGCGCCGCGATGACGGCTGCCGGCGGGACGCTGGAGGACATCGTTCGGGTGGATGTCTACGTGCGCAACATGGAGGACTTCCACGCCATCCACGAGGTGCGCCGGCAGTACTTCACCGGTGAGCCGCCGGCCTCGACGATGGTGGAGGTCTCCAAGTTCGTGAACAAGGACTACCTGATCGAGATCAACGCGATCGGCGTGATCGACGACGAGCAGGACGCCTGATGAAGCTCGCCAGCGTTCGTACCGAGACCGGCCGGCGGATCGGGGTGCTGGACGGCGACACCGTCGCCGTGCTCCCCGCCGAACTGGGCGACCTCGACGAGGCGATCCGTGGTGGCGTGGACGCGTTGGAGGCGGTCCGCGCCGCCGCGCGGCAGGTCGCGGTGGTGCCGTTGGCCGAGGTCCGGCTCGACGCGCCGCTGCGCCGGTTCAACCGGGACATCCTCTGCACCGGGTGGAACTACTGGGACCACTTCGAGGAGTCGCGCGGTAAGCGGGAAGGGCAGGACCCCGCGGAACGGCCCAAGCACCCGGCCTTCTTCACCAAGGGCCCGGACACCGTCGTCGGCCCGTACGACGACATCGCCTACGACCCGCAGATCTCCGCCAAGTGGGACTACGAGGCGGAGGTGGCGCTGGTCATGGGTGCGGACTGCCGTTCGGTGAGCGAGGCGGACGCGCTGTCGTACATGGCGGCGTTCTGCGTGGCCAACGACGTGTCGCAGCGCGACCTGCAACGCGCGCACGGCGGCCAGTGGCTCAAGGGCAAGAGCATCGACGCCACCATGCCGCTCGGGCCGTGGCTGACCACCGTGGACGAGGTGCCGGACCCGGCGAACCTGCGAATCCAGTGCGAGGTCAACGGCGTGGTGCTCCAGGACGCGTCGACCGCGCAGATGGCCTTCCCATTCGCCCGCATCATCGCGGAACTGAGTTGGGGGATGACTCTGCGGGCCGGCGACGTGGTGCTCACGGGCACGCCGAGCGGCATCGGGAACGCCCGTGACCCACAGGTGTTCCTGACCGACGGGGACCTGGTGGTGACCCGGGTGGAAGCGCTCGGTGAGCTGCGTAACCGGGTGCGACTGACGAAGCTGCACTGACCCCGCGACGGGTGCGGGGCGGCGCAGCGCGGCGCCGACCCGCACCATTCCACAGCGACGAAATTGGTACCATTTCCAGGGCCCTGATGCGTTTGTGGGATCACCCGAGCACCCATGAACATGGATCATGTCCTGCGAGAACGGGACGAGCACGGCATCCATCAGCGGCTCTATCCGGAGGCAAACCGTGGTAACAACGCATCGTCGATCCGTCCTGAGCGACGCCAACGACGACGGCCGGACCGGTGCCGGTGGAGCCGACGGACAGCACCGCACCCTCGCCGACTCGGCGACCGCGGTCCTGCACGAGGCGATCCTCACCGGCCGGCTGCCGGCCGGCACCCCGCTGCGCCTCAACGAGATGGCCGACCTGCTCGGCATGAGCATGAGCCCGGTCCGCGAGTCGATCCGGCGGTTGGCCGCGCTCGGTCTGGTCGAGGTGGTCCAGCACAAGGGCGCCTGGGTCATGCCGCTGACCGTCGAGGACGCGGTCGACACCCATGAGACCCGGATCGCCATGGAGACGGCACTGATCGAGCGGGCGGCGACCCGGTTCACCGCCCAGGACGCCCGGCGGGCCGAGGCGGCACTCGACGAGCACATCGCCGCGTCCGCGCGCGGCGACGCCACGGCTGCCCGCCGGGCACACACCGAGTTCCACTTCACCATCTACCGCGCGGCCGGATCGCGTTGGCTGCTGCGCGGCCTGGAACCGGTCTGGGAGAACAGCGAGCGGTACCGGTTCGCGACGGTCACCCCGACGGGGCAGAACGAGGAACGGGTCCGCGAGCACCGGGCCATCCTCGACGCGTGCGTGGCGGGGGACGTGGCGGCGGCGGTGGCCGCCGTGCAGGTCCACATCCAGCACGCGGCCGACCGGGTGATCGGCAAGATGAACACCGACGCCGCCGCGGTGCCTGCCGCCCGGGCCGCAGGACACGCGCCGATCGGAAGCTGACCGTCGGCGTCACCGCGTCAGCCGGTGGCATCGCCCTCCAACCGTCGGGGCACCTCCGCCCCGACGGATCGTCCGCCGTGGGGGCCACGCCCGCCACCGTCCCGTACCGTCGGCGCGTTTCGTCGTGACCGCCGGTCGGGCCAACCGTTAGGAAGCCCCGTTGTCTGGCATCGACATGCACGCCCACCTCGCCCCCGACCTGCGCCCGGCCAACCTGCCAGGGGTCGCGGTCGACGGTGACGGCGCCGCCGTCCTCGGCGGCAAACGGGTCGGCCCGCCCGACCTGTACCACCCGGACCGGCTCGAGAACCACCTGGACCAGGCAGGGCTGGACGAGGCGATCGTCAGCGTCCCGCCGCCCTTCTACCGCCAGCGGCTGTCCGGACCGGAGGCGGCGGCGTGGGTCCGTGCGGTCAACGACGGCGTGCTCGCCGTGGTCGCCGACCGGCCCCGGCTCACCCCGCTGGCGTACCTGCCGTTCGAACATCCCGAAGTGGCCCTCGCCGAGTACGACCGGATCGCTGCCGACGACCGCTGGGCCGGCGTGGTGGGCGCCGCCGGTGGAGACGCCGGGCCGCTCGATGGTCCGCCGCTGCGCCCCCTGTGGCAGCGTCTCGACGCGGACCGGCGCACCGTGCAACTGCACCCCGCGCACTCGGCGGACCCCCGCCTGGAGCCCTACTACCTGGCCAACCTGCTGGGCAACCCGGTCGAGACGACGGTGGCAGTGGCCCAGCTCGTCTTTGGCGGGGTGCTCGGCGGGCACCCGGGGATCCGGTTCGTGCTGGTGCACTGTGGCGGTTGCGTGCCGGCGGTGGTCGGGCGCTGGGAGCGCGGTCACACCACCACTCGACCGGGCGTACCGGTGCTGTCGCCCACCCCGGCCGAGGCCGTGCGCGCCCTCTACGTCGACAATCTGGCCCACGACCCGCAGGTGGTCGACCTGGCGGTGTCGGTCTTCGGCGCGGACCGGCTGGTGCTCGGCAGCGACTGGCCGTTCCCGATGGGCACCGACGCTCCGTCCGCCACGGTGGCACACCGTGGTGCTGACTACGCCCGGCAGGTGGCCACCGACAATGCGGCGCGGGCTCTGGGGCGGGCACCCGGCGGTCGGTGACGGGTAGGGGCGGGGGACGCCGTCGAGCTGCCTGTGACCCGGCGTCGGGGCCTGACAGCGGTCCGTTGTGGCCCCAAGCACGGACGGTGAGGGTGCCGATGTGGGCCAGCAGGATGCCAGGCGTCCACTGCTCGACGTCATCGAACCCGCCGCCGCCACCGTCATCGACCTCGTCGGGAGGTAGCCGGTGCAGACGGACATGATGCGGCCGCTGTTGCTGCCCGAGATGCTGCTCGTGGTCAGAGCGCTCACCGCGCTGCTCGGGGCTCGTTCGTCCCCTGACACCAGCAGTGGATCATCCGGTTCCTCAACGCCGCCGTACTCGTCGCGGTCACCGTCACCGCTGGACACGTACAGTTACCCCACAGTAATCAGCGTCAGGCTTAGTACTGCAACGGCAGTAGGCGAATCGAGTTCGACTTGTGTTCGTTGGTCTGCCTGTGACGGATGTTGATGTTGCTCGGTGGCATGGGGAGTTG
>NZ_SLVT01000038.1:0-25549 GCF_004345505.1 Micromonospora sp. CNZ303
GCCGAACCGCGGTCGACGGTGTTGTCGTCAGCACGCAGGCTGCGGTCCGCGCCCGAATCGGGCACCTGCTTGACGAGTACGACGATGTTCATCGCTCACCCTTCCCTTCTCGCGGCGTCACGCATGCTCCGGGCGTCCTGGCCGCCGAGGGGGTCGGTGCCCACCTCGGCGTTGTGCGCGTGGGCCGCGTGGTGCAGCCCGAACACCGCATCCATCCCGTCCCGCAGGCCCATGAGGTCCTCGGCCTGGTTGACCGCCTTCTTGGTCAGCGCGAGACCCAGCCGCGGCATCTGCGCGATCCGCGCGGCGAGCCCCATGACCTCCGCCTCGAGGTCGTCCCTGGCGACGACCCGGTTGACCATGCCGAGCTCGGCCGCGCGCGCCGCCGGCATCCGGTCGCCGGTGAAGAGGAACTCCTTGGCGAAGCGCGGACCCAGCACCCACGGGTGGGCGAAGTACTCGACCCCGGGGATCCCCATGCGCACGACCGGGTCGGCGAAGAACGCGTCGTCCGAGGCGACGATCAGGTCGCACGCCCAGGCGAGCATGAGGCCACCGGCGACACACGCTCCCTGCACCATGGCGATCGTCGGCTTGGGCAGCTCACGCCAGCGGCGGCACATCCCGAGGTAGACCTCGGACTCGCGGGCGTACCGGCTGTCCACCCCGGCCTTCCCGACGTGGTCCCACCACAGGCCGGCGCGCCGGTCGAACGACGAGTCGACGTCCCGACCCGGCGTGCCGATGTCGTGGCCGGCCGAGAAGTGCTTGCCCGCACCCGCCAGGACGATGACCTTCACCTCGTCGTCGGCGGCCGCGCGGTAGAACGCGTCGTCGAGGGCGTAGGTCATCGCCGAGTTCTGCGCGTTGCGGTACTCCGGCCGGTTCATCGTGACGACGGCCACCGGCCCCCGCGTCTCGTACCGGACGACCTCCACCGCCGCGTCGCTGGTCTCGCTCATCTGGATCTCCTTCTCGCCCCGGGGTCGGGTGTACGTCGTGCGGGTCGTGGGCCGCCGGCGAGTGCCTGCGGGGCCAGCGGTCAGGACGCGGGGCGCGCGCCGGTCAGGCCGACACCGAGGTCCTCCAGCAACGCCGCCCGATGCCAGGCGGCACTGCCCCACGACGCCTCCAGAGCCCACGACCGCTTGAGGAACAGCTGCAGGTCGTACTCGGTCGTGTAACCGATCGCGCCGTGGCACTGCAGCGCGGCCCGGCCCACGACGTGCGCCGCCTCGGACGCCAACGCCTTTGCCGTCGCCAGTGAGCGCAGCCGGCCCGGGACGCCCGCAGCCAGCTCGAACCCGGCCGTCGCCACCACCGGCGCGGCGAACTCCAGGTGCAGCAGCGCCGTGGCGAGGTGGTGCTTGACTGCCTGGAAGCTGCCGATCGGCACCCCGAACTGCTCTCTGGCGCGCACGTGCCCGACCGTGAGGTCGAGCATCCGTCGGGACAGCCCGACGAGCTCGGCCGAGGCCGCCAGCACTCCCCGCTCCCAGGCCAGCCGCACCACCCACGGGTCGTCCACGGTCGCCACGAGCCGCGCGCCCGCGTACCCGGTCAGGTCCAGCGCGAAGTCCACCGACGTCGACGCCGAGGCCGTCGCCTCGGACACGTCGAGGACCTCGATGCGCCCGGTCCCGCCGAAGCCGCCGCTCAGCACCAGGCCGACACCGGAACCGAACGCGACCCGCCCGGTCCCCGCAGGGTCGGCACCGACCCTGAGCGACCCCTCGACGAGGCCCGCCAGCAGGTCGGGGGCGCCCGAGGCGAGCACCGCCGGGGCGACCGCGAGGGTCGCCGTGAGCGGCAGTGGGGCGGCAGAGTATCCGATCTGCGCGAAGACCGACACGAGGTGGTTCTCGTCCAGGCCCAGCCCGCCGTCGTCCTCGGCCACGAGCAGCCCCGCCACGCCGAGGCCGGCCAGGCTCTCGGCCAGCGAGGCCACCTGCGCCGACCCGGCCCCGGCGCGCACCGTCGCCGGCGGGCACCGTTCGGCGAGCACCTGACGGACGACCGCCTCAAGGTCACGCTGCTCGTCACTCGGAGCGAAACGCACGCCTGGTCACCTCCTCGGCAGACCGAGCAGGCGCTCGGCGATGATGTTGCGCTGGATCTCGTTGGTGCCCGCGTAGATCGGGCCCGACAGCGAGAACTGGTAGCCGCGGGTCCAGGGGCCGTCGACGAGCGCGTCCGGACCGAGCAGTTCCAGCGCCGTCTCGTGCAACGCGATGTCCAGCTCGGACCAGAAGACCTTGTTGAGGCTCGACCGCGCGCCGGCCGGGCGACCCTCGACGATGTCGGTGACCTGTGCGAGCGTGAACTGCTGGTAGGCGTGCGCCTGCATCCACGAGCGCGCCACCCGGTCGCGGAGCTCATCGGTCGCCGCCTCGGCCCGCTCGCCCGCGAGCGCCACGAGCGCGTCGGCCGCCTTGCGGAAACGTCCCGGTGAGCGCAGCGTCAGGCCCCGCTCCGACCCGGTCGTCGACATCGCGACCGACCAGCCCTGGTCGACGCCGCCGAGAACCGCCGAGTCCGGTACGAACGCGTCCTCGAAGAACACGTCGGCGAAGCCCTCGTCGCCGTCGAGCCGGTCGAACCCGCGCACCGTCACGCCCGGGGTGTCCAGCGGCACGAGGAAGTACGTCAGTCCCCGGTGCCGCGCGGCCTGCGGGTCGGTGCGGAACAACCCGAACAGGTGGGTGCAGAACGCGCCCCGGGTCGACCACGTCTTCTGCCCGCTCAGGCGCCACCCGCCGGTCTGCTCGTCCCGTACCGCCTGGGACCGGATCCCCGCCAGGTCGCTGCCCGCGTTCGGCTCCGACCAGCCCTGGGCCCACAGGTCCCGCGCCGCCGCCATCCGCGGTAGCAACTCGTCCTGCTGCTCCTTCGTGCCGAACTCGAAGATCGTCGGGGCCAGCAGGAAGATGCCGTTCTGCGTCACCCGCTGCGGCGCACCGGCCCGGTAGTACTCCTCCTCGAAGATGAGCCACTGCCAGATCGAGGCGTCGCGGCCGCCGTACTCCCTCGGCCACGACACGACCGACCACCGGTCGGCGTGCAGCGTCCGCTCCCACTCCAGGTGCGCGGCGAAGCCCGCCGCGGTGTCCCCGGAGGGCAGCGGCTGCCGCGGCACGTTCGCGGCGAGCCAGTCGCGGGCCTCCGCCCGGAACTGCTCGTCCTGCGCCGACCAGGTCAGGTCCATCTCAGCCCTCTCCCGTCTCGGTGGCGCCCGTCGGCGCCGTGTCCCGGTAGCGGCGTAGTTGCGTGCGCGCCACCGTGCGCAGATGCACCTCGTCCGGGCCGTCGGCGATGCCGAGGATCCGGGCGCTGGCCCACATCCGGGCCATCGGGAAGTCGTCGGTGACCCCACCGCCGCCGTGTGCCTGGATCGAACGGTCCAGCACGTTGCGGGCGACCCGCGGCGCGACGACCTTGATCGCGGCGATCTCGGTGGCGGCGCCCTCGGCCCCGACGCGGTCGATCAGCCAGGCCGTCTTGAGCACGAGCAGGCGGGCCTGCTCGATCTCCAGGCGGGACTCGGCGATCCAGGTGCGCACCACGCCCTGCTCGGAGAGCGGGCCGCCGAAGGCCTCGCGGGCCATCGTCCGGCGCACCATGAGTTCGAGGCCGCGCTCGGCCATGCCGATACAGCGCATCGCGTGGTGGATGCGGCCCGGCCCGAGGCGGGCCTGGGCGATCGCGAAACCGTCGCCCTCGCCACCGAGCAGGTTCGTCACCGGCACGCGTACGTCGTCGAACCGGATCTCGCAGTGGCCGTGCTGGTCGTGGTAGCCGAAGATCGGCAGCGAGCGCACGATCGTCACCCCGGGGGTGTCGACCGGCACGAGAACCATCGACTGCTGCCGATAGACGGCCGCCTCCGGGTCCGTCTTGCCCATCAGCACGAGGATGTCGCAGCGCGGGTCCGCCGCGCCGGTCGTCCACCACTTGCGGCCGTTGACGACGTACGCGTCGCCGTCGCGCACGATCGAGGTGGCGATGTTGCGCGCGTCGGAGGAGGCCACGTCCGGCTCGGTCATCGCAAAGCCGGAACGCATGGTGCCCTCGAGCAGCGGGGTGAGCCACTGCCGCTTCTGCTCGCGCGTGCCGAACAGGTGCAGCAGCTCCATGTTGCCCGTGTCCGGCGCGGCACAGTTGAGCGCCTCGGGGGCGAGGTAGGGCGAGCGTCCGGTCTCCTCGGCCAGGTAGGCGTACTCGAGGTTAGTGAGGCCCGACAGGTCAGGCAGGAAGAGGTTCCACAGACCCAGCCTGCGCGCCGTCACCTTCAGCTCTTCGACGACCGGCGGGAGAACGTGCGACACTCCCCCGTTATCGCGGGCCGCGGCGCCGAGCTCGGCGGCGTACACCTTCTCGGCGGGGTAGACGTGCTCGGCCATGAACGTGCGCAACGTCGCGAGCAGCTCCCGCGAGCGCGGGCCGGGGCCGAGATCCATCTGGGTCAGCTCGGTCGCGTCAGCCACCTTCATTGCCTGCCTGCTTCCACGCGGAGGGCGATCTTGCCGCGGGCGCCACGGTTCAGCACCGTGCCGAGCGCGCGGGCGGCCTCCTCCAGCGGGAAGACCTCGCTGACGTGTGGCCTCAGCCGACCGGCGGCGATCCACCCGAGCAGCGTCGCCATGTTCGCGGCGTTCGCCTCCGGGTCGCGCCTGGCCCAGGCGCCCCAGAGGACCCCCAGCACCGCGCCCTCGGTGAGCAGTAGCCGGTTGAGCTTGACCTGGGGGATCTCGCCCGTCGCGTAGCCGACGGTGAGGAACCGCCCGGCCCACGCGAGGGCACGCAGCGCGGCGGTGGCGGCATCGCCGCCGACGGGGTCGTAGACGACGTCGGCACCGGCGCCGCCGGTCAGCTCGCGCACCGTCGCCGTCAGGTCGTCGTAGCCGATGGCGTGGTCGGCCCCGTGCGCCAGGCACAGCTCGCGCTTGTCCTCGCTCGACGCGGCCGCGATCACGGTCGTGCCGAGGGCCCTGCCGATCTGCACGGCGGTGAGGCCGACGCCGCCGGAGGCGCCGAGCACGAGCAGCGTCTCGCCGGCGGCGAGGCCGGCCCGGTCGACGAGCCCGTGGTACGACGTGCCGTAGACGACGGGAATCGTGCCGGCCTCGACGAGGTCGATGCCCTCGGGCAACGGATGGACCAGGCGGGCGTCGACGAGCACCTGGGTGGCGTAGCCGCCGATGCCGCAGAAGCCGATGACGCGGGTGCCGACGGGCGGGCCGGTCACCCCGTCGCCGAGCGCCGCGACCGTGCCGGCGACCTCGCAGCCGGGCACGAACGGCAGCTCCGGCCTGGTCTGGTAGGTGCCGGCGACGATGAGGCCGTCGGGAAAGTTCACCCCGGCGCCGACGACGTCGACGAGCACCTGCCCGGGGCCGGGCTGCGGCTGCGGCCCGTCCGTGGGCGTGAGCACCTCGGGGCCCCCGAGCTCACGGACCACCATCGCACGCACGGCTCAGCCCTCGCTGCCCGGACGCGCCGCCTTGTCGGTGCCGGCGAACTCGTCGCGGATCCGGTCGGCGACCCCGGTGAGGTTGAGCTCATAGGTGAAGCCCTGCTCGAAGCGGTAGCTGCGGTTGACGTCCCACAGGTCGATGCCGTTGAGCGAGGCCTTCGCGGCCCGGATGACGGTGGGGTCCTTCGCGGCGATCTGGGTCGCGACGGCGAACGCCGCCTCGCGCAGCCGCTCGCGGGGCACGACGCTGTGGACCGACCCGTACGCGTGCAGCTCCTGGGCGGTGGCCGTGGCCGAGGTGTAGACCATGGCGCGCATCCGGTGCTGGGGCACCATCCGGGACAGGTGGGTCGCGGCACCGAGGGCGCCGCGGTCGACCTCGGGCAGGCCGAAGGTGGCGTCGTCGGAGGCGACGATGACGTCGGAGTTGCCGACCAGCCCGATGCCGCCCCCGAGGCAGAAGCCGTTGACGGCGGTGACGACCGGGACGGGGCACTCGTAGACGGCCTTGAACGCGGCGAAGCAGCCGCGGTTGGCGCCGAGCAGCGCGGTGAAGCCGTCGGTGTGCTGCATCTCCTTGATGTCGACGCCGGCGTTGAAGCCGCGGCCCTCGGCGCGCAGCACGACGACCCGCACCGACTCGTCGGCGCCGGCGGCGTCGAGGGCGGAGGCGAGCGCGAACCAGCCGGCCACGGGCAGCGCGTTGACCGGCGGGTTGTCCACGACGACCTCGGCGATCCCGTCGGGGTGCACGGTCGTCGTCACGGACGCGTGGGTCGTGGGGCTCATCCCCGCTCCTCGGTGGTCTCGGACCGCTCGCCGGTCCCGGGTGTCGCGGCGTCGAGGGCGGCCTCGGGCAGCACGAACGTCGCCCACGCGGTGACGGCCGGGTCGCCGGTCTGCCGCCGGCATCTCAGCTCGACGTCGACGCGGCCCTCACGTCCGTCCTCGCCCTCGATGACGTAGGTGCGCAGCGGAGCACCCTCGAGCGTGAGGGTGTCGCCCGGCCACACCTGGGCCAGGAACCGGATGCGGAAGTCCCGCACGTTCCGGCCGCCGAGCCAGTCGGTGGCGTACGTGCCGAGCAGGCTGGCCTGCCACATGCCCACGGAGAAGGGGCTCGGGAACCCGGCGGCGTGAGCGAAGACCTCGTCGTGGTGGATCGGGTTCATGTCACCCGAGGCGCCCTGGTAGCGGACGAAGTCGGTGCGGGTCACCGGGCCGTGGGTGCGTGGCGGCGGGGTCGCCGGGACGGGCAGGCCGACCTCGGTCGTGCCGGGCCGGGTGGTGGCGGTCGTGTCGCTCATGCGGAGGCTCCGTCCCGCGTCGCGGCCCCGGTGTCCGGCGGCCGGGCCGTCTCGACCCCGGTGAGCTTGGCCTGGGCGACGAGACGCCCGGTCTCGTCGCGGAAGTCGGTGTACATCACGGCGAAGGTCATCTCGCCGCCGCGGCGCCCCACCTTGGTGTAGATCTCGCCGATGCGCGACTGGCAGGTGAGCCTGGTCCCGGCGCGCGGCGGCTCGCCGAAGAAGGTGTACTGCTGCTCGGCGTGCAGGCCGCGCTGCGGGTCCAGCTCGACCGCGGACCACGGGTTGGCGTCCTCGTCCTGCCAGAAGAAGGTCGTCGTGAGGAACGTCGGCTGTACGACCGGGTCCTCCTCCCGCAGGTAGGCCGCGTCGGCAGCGCCGGTGGCCAGCGCGAACTCGCGGATCTTGCCGCGCTCGACGTCGAGCCGGAAGGGGGCGCCGGTGACGCCCTGCGCGTCGGGGTTGGCCACGACGGGCTCCTTTCGTTCATCGGTACGCGCGGCGCGGGTCGCCGGCACGCACCGGACGGTCACGGGTGCTGGCTCGAGACGGAGACGACCTCGCCGGTCATGTACGACGAGTAGTCGCTGGCGAGGAAGACGATGACGTTGGCGATCTCCCACGGCGTCGCGGCCCGGCCGAAGGCCTCCTGGGCCGAGAGCTGGGCGAGCAGCTCGTCGCTTGTCACCTTGGCCAGGTGGGCGTGCACCGCGATGCTCGGGGACACCGCGTTGACCCGGATGCCGTGCTCGGCGACGTCGAGGGCCGCGCACCGGGTCAGCGCCATGACGCCGGCCTTGGCCGCGGCGTAGTGCGCCTGCCCCTTCTGCGCGCGCCAGCCGATGACGGAGGCGTTGTTGACGATGACCCCCCTGCCCGCCGGGATCATGTGCCGCAGCACCGACCGGGTCGCCTTGAACGTCGCGGTCAGGGTCACCGACAGGACGGAGTCCCACTGGTCGTCGGTCATGTCCTGCACGGCCGCGGTGCCGCCGAGGCCGGCGTTGTTGACGAGCACGTCGATGCCGCCGAGTTCGGCGGCGACGGTGTCCATGAGGTGGTCGAGCTGGGCCTGGTCGGTGACGTCGCAGGGCACCCCGAGCGGCCGGGTCCCGGTGAGGCGTTCGAGCTCGTCGACCGACTCGGCGAGGCGGCGCTCGTGCCGGTCGCTGACGGCGACCCGCGCGCCCTCCTCGGCGGCGCGGCGCGCCGTCGCGAAGCCGATGCCGGTGCCGGCCGCGGCGGTGACGAGCACCGAGCGCCCGGAGAGCAGCCCGTGGGCGGGGCCGGCCCAGTCGGCGGCGCTGGTGTGACCGGTGTCAGACACGGGCAGCCATCTCCTTCGCGATCTCCCCGACGCTCCAGCGGGCGCCCTTGTCGAGGGTCCAGTCGTAGCTCCACGGCGCGAAGCGACGGATCTCGCCACCCTTGGCGTAGTACACCTCGCCGGTCACCGGCGCGTCGGCGGTGAGCAGCCAGGCGACGAGCGGGGAGACGTTGCCCGGGTGGTAGACGTCGAACGCGGCGGGGTCGGCCGGGGCGGCGACCAGCTCGCCGATGCCGGGCAGGTCCTGGGTCATCCGGGTACGCGCGACCGGGACGACCGCGTTGACGCGTACGCCGTAGCGGCCGATCTCCTGGGCGAGGATGACGGTGAGGGCGGCGATGGCGGCCTTGCCCGCGCCGTAGTTCGTCTGCCCGACGGCGCCGATGAGGCCCGAGGTCGAGGAGACGTTGACGATCGAGGCGACCGGCTGGTTGCCGGCCTTGGACTCGGTGCGCCAGTGGTCGGCGAACACCCGGCACGGCGCGAACGTCGCACGCAGCTGGCCGCGGATCACCGCGTCCCAGTCGTCCTCGCTCATGTTCACGAACATCCGGTCCCGCAGGATGCCGGCGTTGTTGACGAGGCCGTCGACGCGCCCGTACGTGTCGCGGGCGAGCGCGAGCAGCCCGCGCGCGCCCTCGGTGGTGGCGACGTCCGCGGTGCTGGCCACGGCCTGCCCGCCGGCGGTCGTGATCTCGGCGGCGACGGCCTCGACGACCGAGGGGTCGCCGCCGGTGCCGTCGGCGGCCGCGCCGGTGTCGGCGACGACGACCGAGGCGCCCTCGGCGGCGGCGAGCAGCGCGTGCTCTCGGCCGAGGCCGCGGCCGGCGCCGGTGACGACGACGACCCGTCCCTGCAGTGCTCCCATGACTAGTCCTCCTCGGGCAGGGCCGGGGCCGACGCGACCGGCGCGGGCACGCCGAGCCGGTCGAGGGTCCGGGTGGCCTCGTCGATGATGCGGTCGATGAGCTCGGCGACGCTCGGGACGTCGTCGATGAGTCCGACGACCTGGCCCGTGGCCATGACGCCGACGTCGGTCCTGCCCTCGAGCAGGGCCGACCGGTAGAGCATCGGGGCGTTGGCCGCCATGACGACCTGGCTCCACGTCAGGTCGTGTGCCTTGCGCATGGCCAGGCCCTCGCGGACCATGTCGCCCCACGGCGTGCGGGACAGCTTCCGGAAGGCGACGGCGTTGCGCACGGCCCGCAGCAGCCGGCCGGGCGCGGAGGTGCGCTCCAGCTCCGCGATCGTGCCGGCGCGCAGCACGCGCTGCGGGACGCCGTCGACCTGGAGGGTCAGGACGGTGTCGTTGACCGTCTTGGCCAGGTAGACGTCCTTGACCGACGACTCGACGGGCGAGTCGCTGGTGAGCAGGAAGCGGGTGCCCATGGCGATGCCCTCGGCACCGTAGGCGAGCGCGGCGACGAGGCCGCGGCCGTCGAAGAAGCCTCCGGCGCCGATGACCGGGATGTCGACGGCGTCGACGACCTGGGGCAGCAGCAGGCTGGTGGGCACCCCGCCGGTGTGGCCGCCGCCCTCGCCGCCCTGCACGATGACGGCGTCGGCGCCCCACGCGGCGACCTTCTCGGCGTGGCGGCGCGCGCCGATCGACGGGACGACGACGAGGCCGGCGTCCTTGCACCTGGCGATGAGTTCCTGCTTGGGGGCCAGCGCGAAGGAGGCGACCTTGACGCCGGCCGAGATGAGCAGGTCGATGCGCTTGACGACGTCGGGCTGGTCGGCGCGGATGTTGACGCCGAACGGCGCGTCGGTGCCGGCCTGGATCTGCTCGACGGCCACGACGAGTTCGTCGTAGGAGAGCAGGCCGGCCGCGAGGATGCCCAGCCCGCCGGCGTTGGCCGTCGCGGTGGTCAGGCGCACGTCGGAGACGTAGCCCATGCCGGTCTGGACGATCGGGTACCGCACCCCGAACAGGTCGGTCGCCCGGGTGCGCAGCGTCGGGTGCGGCTCCTGGGCCCGGCTCATGCGGGGATCTCACGGTCGCGCAGCGAGCGGGGGTCGATGACCTCGCGGATGAGGCGCAGTTCCTCGGCGGTCGGCTCGCGGGTGGCCGGGACCTCGCCCTCGGCGTGCAGGTCGCAGCCGGTGGCCGCGCGGACCTCCTCGAGCGTGACGCCGGGGTGCAGGCTGAGCAGGCGCAGCGCCCCGTCGGGGCCGCCGAAGTCGAGCACGGCGAGGTTGGTGACGACCCGGCGCAGATCGTGGTACGCGCTCGCGGCCGGGCCGGCGGCGCGGGCGCTGTCGGTGCCGACGCCGGAGATCATGTCGACGGTCCGGACGAAGCTGCGCGTGGAGTGGTGGGGCACCCAGTAGCTGGTCGGATGGTAGACGCTGTTGCCGGGGGCGCCGCGTACGCCGAGCAGCTGGACCTTGGGCTGGGCGTAGTCGCCGATGGCCGAGATGTTGGTGTTGCCGTGCCCGTCGATCTGGACCGGGATCATCATCACGTGCCGCTTGCCGTGCCAGACGAGGTCGAAGATCGTGCGGAACGGGCTCCAGCCCTCGACGACGACGCCCTCGGTGGCGTGCGGGTCCGCGCCGATCTGCCAGGTGCCGGAGACGAAGTGGGCCTCGCCGTCGGTGAGCAGCAGGTCGGGGGCGACGGTGAGCCGGGCGAGGCGGACGCCGACGGCCGGGATGGTGCCGAAGGCGCTGGCGATGGACTCGCCGTCGCCGGCGAACGCGTCCGCCACGGCGACCGCGCAGTACTCGGCGCGGGTCACCGGCGCGTCGGCAGTGCCGGCGCCGCCCGTGGGCTGGTCCGCGGACTCGGTGACGGCGCTGCTCATGCGACCTCCTCGGCTCGGGCGGCGACGGCCGCCTGGTAGTCATCTTCCGTACCGGACAGGTACCGCTTCTCGAACTTGGCCCAGGCCTGCGGGTCGCCGGCGGCCTTGACGTACTCGCGCTGGAAGGCCTCGTCGCGCTCGTAGTCCGGGACGCAGGAGGTGAAGTGCGCGCCGTTCGGGGTCTCGACGACGCCGGCGACGAGCTGACGGTTGATCTTGATGGTCGCCGCGTGCCCGGCAGCGCTGAGCTCGGCTGTGGGCACGATCCGCTCGCAGGACATGAAGGCCTGGTCGGCGGCGAGGCAGTAGAGGTCGTCGAAGTACGGGTCGGGCCCGAGGAACTGGCCGTTGCCCTGGGCGTCGGCGCGGTTCATGTGCACGAGGGCCGCGTCGAGGCGCAGCGGCGGCATGGCCACGAGCTGCTCGGTGCCGTACGGGTCCTGGACGAGCCTGAGGTCGGGATTGTGCTTCAGGACGTCCGACCCGAGCCCGGCGCGGGTCGGCAGGAAGGGCAGGCGGATGCCGGCGGCGTACAGCCCCCACTGGAGCATGCCCTCGTCGTACTCGGCGACCTCGATCGCGCCGCCCTGCCGCGCGGCGCGGAAGTGCGGGTCGAGGGCGATGCTGTCGAGCGAGACGAAACCGAAGACGACCTTCCTGACCTTGCCCGCGGCGCAGAGCAGGCCGACGTCCGGCCCGCCGTAGCTGACGACGGTCAGGTCCCTGAGGTCGGAGCGCAGGATCTCGCGTACGAGGGCCATGGGCTTGCGCCGTGAGCCCCATCCCCCGATGCCGATGGTCATCCCGGATTCGAGCCGCGACACGACGTCGCGGCTTGTCAGAGTCTTGTCGGCCATGTGTCCCTCATCGTTTCGTCTCGGGGCACTGCTCCAGCGCGGTGGCGAGCGGTGCGGAAAGGCGAGTCGCGTGCCGGGCATCCGTGGCCGGGCCACCATGTAGCAAGCGCTTGGTTGGTAGACTAACAGCCATCGGGAGAGGGTCAAGACCCTGGCGCGAAGGAGGGCGGGGCAATGGGCACGGTGGTGTGCGAGCACGTCGGCGCGGTGGGCGTCGTCAGGATCAACCGCCCGCAGGTGCGTAACGCCCTCGACCCCGACACCCTCCTGGCGATGACCGACGCCCTGCTCGGGTACGACGCGGACCCGGGCGTACGCGCGGTCGTGCTGACCGGCACCGGCGAGCTGTCCTTCAGCGCCGGGATGGACCTGCGCGCCGCGGCCGAGGGACGCCTGGTCGACGTGGCCAGCAGCCCTCTCACGCTACTGCGCGGCGGCTACCGCAAGCCGGTCATCGCCGCGGTCAACGGACCCGCCGTCGGCGGCGGCTTCGAGCTCGCCCTCGCCTGCGACCTCGTCGTCGCGGCCGAGCACGCCTACTTCGCGCTGCCCGAGGTGGGGCGCGGCATCGCCGCCTCCGAGGGCGGCACCGACCTGCCCCGTCGCCTGCCGATCGCCGTCGCCCTCGAACTCGGGCTGACGACCGAGCCACTGCCGGCGGCCCGGGCCCACGAGCTGGGCCTGGTCAACGCCGTGGTGCCCGCCGACGAGGTCCTCCCGCGCGCGTTGGCGCTCGGCGCCCGGATCGCGACCCACTCCCCGGCGGCGGTGCTGGCGACCAAGCGGCTCATGCACCTGAGCCTGGACCCCCGCGAACGCGACCTCGCCGCGGCCAACCGGCGCGCGACCCTCGAGCTGCTCGCCGGGCCCGACGCCGCCGAGGGCGCGGCCGCGTTCGTCGCCAGGCGCGCGCCGCGGTGGGCGGACGTGCCCTGAGCGCTCAGGGACGCGCCGTCGCGAGCTGCCCGCGCAGCCACGCGATCGAGCGGGTGACCGCCGACTCGGCCCCCTCGGCCTCGATGGCCGGACCGAGCAGTTCGACGTCGACGATGCCCGCGTAGCCGGCCCGCAGCACGCTCCCCAGCAGGCCGGCCATCGGCAGGTCGGCGTCCCCGGGCACCCACCTGTTCGGAAAGGTCGAGGTGCCGACCCGGAAGTCGGAGACCTGCACGATCTCGATCCGCGCGACCCGCTCGCGGACCAGGTCGGTCAGTCCCCGCTCCTGCCAGCAGCAGTAGAGGTCGAGGCAGATGCCGATGCCGCAGAGGTCGGCCAGGGCGAGGGCGTCCCGCGCGGTGTGCGTGAAGCTGAGGTCGCACCTGACCGGCAGGGTGTTCTCCACGCCGAGGCGCACCCCGTACTCACGGGCGGTGGCCACGACCGGGGCGATCCGCTCGGCGAACCGGTCGGCCGCCTCCTCCCAGGTCAGGTGCGCCGAGGGGCCCGACGTGAGATAGACGAGGTCGGCCCCGAGCGTACGGGCGTCGACGATGCCGGTCCGCAGCGCCGCGACCTGCCGCGCCCAGCCCGGCTCGTCGTCGGGATGGGCGGTGAAGCCGTGCACGAGGTAGCCGAGCCGTACGCCGTGCGCGGCGAGCAGGTCGCCGAGGGCCGGCACGCCGAAGGCGGCGACCTTGCCGCACTGCAGGCCGACGAGGTCGGTGCCGGTACGCCGGTACATCGCGATCTCCTCGGGCAGGGCCCAGGACATCGCGGCCATGCCGCTGACGCAGAGCGGGTTGATCGTGGCGGACATGGGCCCCCTGTCGGGTTCGGGGTCGTCCGGGTGCCGGACGCCGGATCAGTCGAGGTATTCGACGCGCACGCGGCGTACCCCGAGGGGCGCCAGGTGCGGCCGCAGTCGTGCGGTGACGGCCTCAGCGATCCGCTCCGGAGTCCACGCGGCGTGCCGCAGCACGGGGTCGGCGAGCGCCGGGTGGGTCGTCAGCATGAGCTCGGGACCGTTGGCGCGCAGCACCTGGCCGGTGAGCTCGGCGCTGAGGTCCGAGAGCAGATAGATCAGCAGCGGCACATTGGCCTCGGGGGCGATCCCCGCGTTCTGGCCGCTCGGGGCGCCGCGGAACTGCGCGAGCACCTCGGCCATCCGGGTCTGCGCGTTCGGGGAGATGGCGTTGACGCGGATCCCGGCGCCGGCGAGCTCGGCTGCCCACGCGTACGTGAGCGTGGCGATCGCGGCCTTCGTCGCCCCGTACACGGCCGTCTCGGCGCGGCCCATCTGCTCGCCCGAGGTGACGTTGACCAGGACCCCGTGGCCCTGGCCGCGCATGACCGCGATCGCGGCGTCGCCCCAGGCGATGGCGCCGAGCACGTTGACCTCGAGCAGCCGGCGCACCGTGGTCTCGGACTCGGTGCCGGCGTGCGCCATGGCGAAGACGCCGGCGTTGTTGACGAGGCCGTCGAGCCGGCCGTGCCCGGCGAGGCAGTCGCGCACGACGTCGTGCGCGGTCGCCCAGTCCGCGACGTCGGCGACCCGGATCGAGCCACGGCCACCAGCCGCGGCGAGCTGCCCGCCGAGCCGCTCGAGCCCCTGCTCGTCGACGTCGACGGCGACCACGTGGGCCCCGGCCGCGGCGACGCCGCGCGCGTACGCCGCCCCCAACCCGTTGGCGGCGCCGGTGACGATGACGACGCGGCCGGCGAGCAGGCCGGCCCCCTCGTCCGGCCCGGGGGCGGGTGGACGGCCGGGACCGTCGCCGGGCCGCGCGGCGGGGATCGGGTTGGGCATGCGGGCAGCCCCTCTCGGCGATCGAGGTCCGAGCGTGAAACCTTGCGCGCAATCGAACGAGCGCTTGGTTGGCGGTACGGTAGGCGGCACGCCCTCCCGCGGTCAAGGAAGATCCTCGCCTGCACTGGAGGTGTCGGGTGGTATAAACAAGCGCTTGACCGACAACGTTCGAGGAAACCGGGAGCATCCCAGATGTCGACGACCCAGGACCGCCGCTCGGTCATCCTCGACAACGCCGCGCACCTGTTCGCCGCCAAGGGGATCGGCGCCACGACCGTCCGCGAGATCGCCGACTCGGTCGGCATTCTCTCGGGCAGCCTCTACCACCACTTCAAGTCCAAGGACGAGATGGTCGACGCGATCATCTCCGACTACCTGACCGACCTGACCGACCGCTACGCCAAGGTGCTGGCATCCGGGGAAGGCCCGGCGACCCAGCTACGCGAGCTGGTGACGAGCTCGCTGGCCAACATCGAGGCCCACCCGCACGCCACCGAGATCTACCAGAACTCGAGCACCTACCTGCCCACGATCGGGGGCTACGAGCACATCCGCGAGTCGGCCGCCTCGATCCAGCGGGCCTGGATCCAGGTGCTCGAGGCCGGCATCGCCAGCGGCGACTTCCGCAACGACATCCCGGTACGCGTGCTGCACGGCATGCTGCGTGACTCGCTGTGGCTCTCGGTCCGCTGGTTCAAGCCGACCCCGTCGTACTCCATGGCGACCTTCGCCGACGATCTCGTCTCGGTGTATCTCGACGGGATCCTCGTCCGCGACTGAGGAGGCGCTCCCATGACGGCAGCGGGTCATGCCCGGACCGGTCCGGGCCCGAGCGGCACCACCAGGCACCCCGGGCTCCCGGCGGGGGTCGACGCCTGGCTCGGCCACGCCGTGCCCGAGCTGCGGGGGGACCTGCGACACGAGCTCATCGCCGGGGGACGCTCCAACCTCACCTACCGGACCACCGACGCGGCCGGCCACGTCGTCGTGCTGCGACGACCACCGCTCGGGGACCACCCGGCCACCGCGCACGACGTGCTGCGCGAGGCGCGGATCCTGCGCGGGCTGCACGGCCACCTCCCGGTCCCGCGAGTGCTCGCCGTCGAGGAGACGGGCGAGGTGGCCGGTGCCCCTCTCGTCGTGCTCGAGTACCTCGACGGCACGATCCTGCGCAGCCCCGCCGACGTCGAGCGGCTCACCACCGAGGCCGACCGCGCGCTCATCGGCCCCACGATCGTCGACGCCCTCGTGGCCCTGCACGGGCTTGAGCCGGGGGTCGCCGGGCTCGGGGGGCTGGCCGGTCGCCGTGACTACGTCACCCGCCAGCTCGGGCGCTGGCACGACAACTGGCGCCGGACCAGAATCCGCGACCTGCCCGATCTGCGGACCGCGCACGAGCATCTCGTGGCCGCGGCTCCCGAGCAGTCCCGCTCGGGAATCGTGCACGGGGACTTCCGCCTCGACAACTGCATGCTCGACTCCCGGTGGCGGGTGCGGGGCGTGCTCGACTGGGAGCTGACCACGGTCGGAGACCCCCTGGCCGACATCGGCCAACTGCTCGTCTACTGGGCGCAGGCCGACGACGAGGCCCGTGCGCTGCACGACCCGGCCACGGTCCTGCCCGGCTTCTCGACCCGGGAGGAGCTGCTCGCCCGGTACTGCCTCGCCACCGGCACCGACCCGGCCCGGATCGACTACTTCGTCGCCTACAACTGGTGGAAGACCGCGTGCATCGTCGAGGGCGTGCACACCAGGGTCGCGCAGGGCGCGATGAGCGGGGGCGACCGCACCGCGGCCTCGTTCGCCGAGCAGTCGGCCGCCGTCGCCGGCCGGGCCGCGACCCTCGCGGCAGCGCTGCGCCGGCACTGACCCCGGCCCGGGCCGCGGACCGCGCACCCCGACACCTCCGACCCGGCACAGGAACCCCCGGTCGCGTTCGCACCGCGCCTCTGCCGAGGGTCGACGACCGCGCACCTGCCGGCCGCCAGTGAGAGTCGACGAGGATGCGGGTCGTTGCCGGTGCCGAGGTTGTGCGGTGCCGGGTGTCGGCGTACGGGCTGCAGCGCCGAGCCGCGTACGCCACCGAGCACCAACGGCCATCGACATCCGCAATTCGGCAGCGGGCTGACCGCCGAGTCGCCGCCAGCACACAGAAATCATCGACTACCCACAGTGGCATTTGCCAAGCCCCGGTGGTGTCCGGAACTGCCGAGATGAGTGGGTTCATCCAGCTGGTTGATGCCCAGAGCATGTCAATTCATGCCGCGGCCTAGAGCCGTCGAGTAGCCATCGCTGGCGTCACGACCGCGACTGTGCGTCGCGGACCGGTCAGGCGATTCGCGTACCGTCGCGCACCTCAACTTCGAGCCAGCGGGCCGCCAGTGGAGCGGCGAAGTCTGGGTCGATGTCGTGCGCGTACGCCAGCAGGCCGCGCATGTGCCGTACGAATCCCACGGTCGAGGTAAAACCCCGGGACGAGGCGTGCCGGCCGATGCCGAACTTGCCGGCCCCGTACAGGTGGTTGGCCAGTCGTGCTTTGATCTCTCGACTCAGCTTGATGCCGCTGTCCGTGACGGTGACACCGAGCACTACCTTGCGCCCACCCGGCGAAGTGAGCCGCGTCTTTTTCTCGTGCAGGTGGAAGCCGTTGTGGGAGACGATCCGGCGTATGAGGCGGACTACGTCCCGGCACATGTCGCGGGAGAACTCGCCGGCGCCGCTAAGGACCAGGTCGTCCGCATACCGGGTGTAGGTCAGACTGCGGTCGGAGGCCATGCTCTGGACTTCGTGGTCCATGCGCCGCACCACGAGGTTGGCCACTGCGCCGCTGCTCGCGCCGCCCTGCGGCAGGAAACCGAGGTAGTTCACCCGGTATCGCGGAATCATCGGATAGTCACCGGTCCGCGGGGCCGGAATGGGTGCCTGAAGCGCGAACTCCGAATAGCGAGTGGTGATCCTGCTCAGCTCGAGCGACACCAGTCGGTTGTACCCGAGGTTGCGGTACAGCGAATACACCCGGTACTCGTTGATGCTGTGGAAGAAGTCGTGTAGATCTAGCTTGATCATGAATCTTGCGCCGACGTGCCGCCTCGCGCAGGCGGCGACAGACCGGTCGCGCGTGTACGCGTAGCTGGCTTGGTGCGGTTTCGCGCGGGTCAAGACGTTGGTGAGGATCCAGCGCTGCACCTCCATGAGGACCGGCTCCGGAGAACTGATCATGCGCATCTTGCCGCCATTGCGGCGCATCCGGGTGAACTCCTCATACGGGTCGATACGCCGCTCGACGATCGCCCGAAGGTAGGAGTGCTTGGCTCCCGTCAGGTGTGCGAGGTGGCCAAGGGTGAGGACGGGTGTGGCGCCGACGTCGCGTAGTAGCTCTGTCTCCCTGATCGCGTTGTTGGCGGTCTCCGCGGAGATCCCGAGTCTTGCAGCTGCGGCGCGATAGAGGTGAGGAGAGTCGAGGGTCATTTACCTTTGAAGTCCTTCCGCCGATGGACAGGCGGCGGTGCAAGTGAAGGCCCCGCGCGCGGCACCGTCGGCTTGCCCGGCGTCGGCGGGAGCTTGGCCAACGCAGAGGATGACATCCCCTGCCCGCCGGACTATGCCCGGCGTGCCAGCGTCGAAACGCTGGATGCTAAACACCCTCGACTCTCCTCAGTGACCGAGGATAGTACGGCTCGGCGCAGCCCTGAAGCATGAAACGCGAGCCGCGTTGCCTCCACTGTCGACGGCGCAACTCCTGCCAGCCCTCATCGGTCACCCGGTTCTGGTCGTCGGTCATCCCGAGCCGGTGGAGCGTGGCCAAAGCGTGCTCGACCTTCGCCTTCGGCATACCGGTCTCGGCGACGAGGCGGGTGGTGTGGCGCGTGCCGCCGGCACAGGCTCCCAACGTCAGAATCAGGCTTTGCAAGTCACTCTCGGTCGTGCGTGCGACCGCAGCCGCCAGCGCGGAGCCCCCGAGCCTTTCTGCCGCCGACAGGTAGTCAGCTTCGGGCCGGTGTGGTTCGGCAGCGAAGGCGATGAGGTCGGGCGGGAACTTCCGATCGGGTAGGAAGGGTTCCCAGGCGCAGACGGAACGCTTGCGACGTCCCGTCTGCCACAGGATGTGGGGAAGATTGTTCGGGATCGTGTGCTGGAGAACCATGAGGCCGCCGCTGCCCCCGAAACCCAACGCGAAGAGCTTGCTTTGCGCATACTTGACGCACAGCGCGCGCACCGCCTGTTCCTGGTCGGGCGACCAACCGGCATAGCCGAGACTGGGCGCCTGCTCTACGACAGTGACGCTGGCGATCCGGGGATCGGCGCGAATGCGTTCGAACGCCTCGGCGGAGGCCGCGTAGAGCAGGACGTGGATCCCGATGAATCCATAGGATTTCCAGCTCTTGATGGTCTTGTTGCGGAGCCACGAACCGACGTACTTCAGGCACTGGCCGCCGGATCCGGAGTAGTCCTCCACGAAGACGATGGAGCGGCACCTGCGGTCGCGCAGGTCCGCCAGCGAACTGGCCGGTCCCAGGAACGACGGATCCTTGAACGCGACGTTCCTGAGTAGGTTTGCGGCGAGCGCCTCGCTGCCGGGTGCTCCTAACAAGCCCTGAACCGGGTCGAAGTCCTCGAAGGCGGTCGGCAGGAGTGCGGACAGGGAGGATCCAAGACCGAAGTCGTCGAGGTCCCTGATCGGCACCAATGCCGCCGGCTTTTCGTAGGCTGCGGCGTGCAGCGCGCCGGTGAGCCCGGCGCGTACGGTCGCGTCGTCTACGAAATGGAGACTGTCGATCAGCAGCGCGGCGACCCCCCGCTCCTGCTCGGTGAAGTTCGTCAGCCACCGCTGTCCGGCGGCGGTTCGGCTGGCCTGCATGACGGCAGACTACTTGCGGGTGACCGGCTCGGCTGGAAGGGCTGGTTGACCTCACCCTGTTTCTAGCGGAACCCGCTGCCGCCAATGCCGCTGGTCCGTCAGCTTTTGCAATCATGATCGGACGCACACTCGGGCCGCACAGGTGCGGCCTTGTCTCGTACTGCGCGTAAGCGGTGGGGTTCGCTACGGCTCTATCTGAACTGGATAGTCGGATGGCGACCGTGGGAGCCCCGGCGCGAGCCTTGGACCTTCCGCTCGTGACTGCGGATCTCGCGCAACGTGAGGATGGCCAGTGGCGCATCGTCGAGGTCCGAGACGGCCAGGTCAGCGAATAGGCCACGCATCACCGCGGCTGCCGAGCCGATCACAGGCCTGAACGCGAGGAAATAGTAGATTACGCAATGGCGTCATGGACAGACCGGCTGCTCCCCTTAGCTGGATTATGTGCACGGATCTACCGCGATCCGCTCGATTTGTTCGCGGCGCCAGTTTGCTGAAGTGACCTCGGACGCTACGGGAGGTTGGGAGGAGGCCGCGCGCCCGTCGGGAGTGATCGACAATGGCCGCATGCTTTCCGACGTTCTTGCCTACTACAAAGACCTCGAGACCACTGGACTGCCGGTGGCGATGTGCTGGACGGTGGCACAGCCGCTCGGCGCTGCCCTGGCCCTCGAGGACGTCGCGTCCCGCCTTGGTGGCGACCCCGACGATCTCGAAGTGCTTGACCTGTCCGAGGCCTACGAAATCGGCCCGAACGACGGATGGGTCCTGCATCTCGATCAGGCAGGCCCTGCTGTCACCATCTTCGAAAACAACGGCTTCCAGGGCACCCGCCCGGAGGTGCTGCGGGCGCTCAGCATCGACGCGATGGTTCACAGTGCCTGGTGGGATGTCGACGCGATGACACGGTTCAGCTTTGCCACACAGGGGGAGCTCGTCACCGCGATGGAAGCTGGGTGGCCATGCGCAGGAGTCAGACCCGACGCGCTCGACGCCGAGCTTGCTGATCTCTACGACGCCATGCGGACTCCTGGTCTGTGGGTGGCAGGAATGCTCGCTGCCGTCGAGCGCCGTACCGGTATCCGTCTTGATCGCGACTGGTTCGATCGTCCACACGAAGCCATCGTGATTGCTCGCACGTGAACCAGAACGGCCGCGGTAGTGCCGAACGCACTTCCGCTGAGCACAAGGCGTCCTGACACGGAGACGGCGAGGCCCTCAAAGATCACAGATGACACATGCATCCGCTTCTGCCGCGATCAGGGTGGGGCATCGTGGAGTCGGTGTGCCAGTGCCGGCCTGCGGCGAACTCGCCACCACACCTCGACGAGGATCGGTGGCAGCACGATCGCGGCGCCGGCGAACGCAAGTGCCCGGATGCGCCGTTGCTGGATCTCTTCACGTAGTTCTTCGTAGGCGGCCTGGTGTTCGATGACGTCGCCGCGGGACCGTACGCATTCGTCGCCGGGCCCGATCAGGACATCATGGTTGGCAGGGTTGGCCTCGAAGCAGGCGATCCTGGTCGGCTTCAGTTCCCAGTTGACGCGGTCCCAATCGACGTCGACCCACGACTGCGACGTGCACTCGTCGCCTGAGCAGGAGGTTCGCACCGGCAGCTCCCAGCCGGAACGCAGCGTGAGGGCGCCGACGAACAGGCCCAACAGGACAGAGCTGAGGGAGACGACCGCGCGCATGTCGGGTTGGACCGCCGGCAGTCGTGCCTGGTTCCACCAGAGGCCCTCCTGAATGATCCATCCCACGCTCGCCTCGGCGTACACCAGCGAGACGAACGCAAACTGCGTTGTCTACGTCGGTCCCACGTGGGTCTTCGAGCGGGCTTACCTCGTCGAGGATCAGACGCACTCAGCTGTCGCCGAGCGGGCGTCAGGGGGCCGCACCGGCGAGATTGACACCGTCAGGCGACCGCTCGATATGCGGGTGACAGGTGGTGGTCGCCAATGTCGACGATCTCACCGTGTGGTACCGACTGCACAGGCCATCTCCTGCCGCAAAAGCACCGCCTCCTCGTCGCGGTCGCACAACAGCAGCACCTTGAACGGGACGCCCCTGCCGTCCGGCCTGCCGAGCGGGTTAGCCCAGTGGTGCACGGCCCGGGACAGGATTCGGAACATCGTGCGCTGATCCTCGGCACTGCTCGACAGCAACCGAGGCGCGTTCTCTATAACAATCAGATACCCGTCTGCAGGCAACCAGTTCAGATCCCGGAGACAGTCGGACAATGCCTCCCAGTTCCAGCCGAAGTAGCCAGGAAAGAGCAACGCGTCGGAGAACTCGTAGAAGGCGTGGTCGGCATCCGTCATCTTCGTTCCGTCAAGCCGGGCGACAACGAACCTGCCCGTTGTCGGTAGCACCGCTGCCAACTCCACCAGGGCACTGCGCGAGCAGACCGCAAGCTGACCAGTGGAGTCGTTCCACCAGTCGTTCACCATTCAGCCCCACCGGGGCCGACGTGGTTCCACGACCTCGGCGGCCCCGCGCATGCCGTGTCTCCCATGGTCATCAGTGTCGCCGGGAGGGCAGCACAGTACAACGGCAGACCTCGACCGAATGACCGGTCTGCCGCGAGGTGGGCGTGGACGGTCGCTCTCCAGCATCGTGACGATTGATGTCGGGGCTGCTTCAGATCTCGAAGTCCTCTGCCCACCGCTCCCATTCGACATCGCTGAGGCCAGCCGGCGCTCCTTCAGAGGACGGCAGCGTGGCATCGTCTTGCAACCACACGATTACCAGCTGCGAGCGATGGAGTACAGGATCCTTGCCCTGACGAGAACCGTCCCATCACGATCACTGGTGGGAGCGACTCAACCGGCCCGAACGGCAGCGAACCACCACCCTGGTCTGACTCCTGGGCGCGTGGAGGGTCGATAACGTGGACCGGTGCGCCGGGCAGGACACGCGCCGCTCGCTTCGCCAAGCCGCCCACGATCATGTCGTTCAGTCGCCGCATCGGGTAGCCCTCGATCAACCCTCCGTACCTCAACACCAGATGCACCTCGGTCAGTGCGACGTCACGCCCGTTGGGCAACACAACCAGTGCCAAGTCCACAGCCGTGGAAGGTACGTGATACCCGTGACGGCACCGCCGCTCGCCCGCCTCGCCCCGTGTGCCCGGCGCGCTGTCATGCCGCAATCAGGGCGACCCGCGAGCGGCTGCGACGCTGGCTGCCGAGGTCCGTGCCGCTGCAGCGGTCACACGCCCGTGGGGTAGAGCCTCAGTCGCTCGGCCACCACAACAACGGTCGTTCCAGGTAAGACGTCGACAGAGCCATCGCCGACGTGGACCTGCACAAGGCCCTCAGCCACGCGCACAGTCAGGAGCTTATGATCCGCAGTTCTACGGTTCCACGTAACCGGGGGCCTTCCCGCAGGATCGACTCAGCGCCGTCCACAGCGATCGCGTCGGACCATTCGAAAACGGAGTCGACGTCGAGTTCAACGTCGACGAACTCGCCGGCCCTGGGCGGCGCACCGACCCACTCGGCCCGCACCGGCACGCCCGTCATCACGACGTCGACCATCGTCGGCGCTCCTGGATGCACCACGATGACATTCCCTCGCATGCACCCGATGATCGCAGCCAACATCCGCATCTGCCGCCGACCGTGCGCGTTCGGCGCCGCCCTGTCGTGCCGAGAAGGGTGCGTTGACAGTTCATCGCTTGATACCGCGAACAGCGCTGGGGTCGCCGAGGCGCGAAGGCCGCATGACCACCGTCCCGGGGTGGACTGCACCTGCTCACTCTCTCGCAGCTTGTCGCCGTAAGTTCCGAAGTGTGGCCGGACACTACGTGGTGTGAGAGAAGAGCACGCAGCCGAGCGGCATGAGCAACGGTTCGTGGAGCTGTGGACTGAACACGGACCTCGGGTGATGGCGTACGCGTTGCGACACCTTGACTCCGATTCCGCACAGGATGTGGTGTCGGAGACGTTCCTGGTGGCTTGGCGGAAGCTCGCCAGTGTTCCGGACGACCCCTTGCCCTGGCTGCTCGTGGTCGCCCGCAACACCATCTCCAACCTGCGCCGATCGGGACATCGGCAGGCACGAGTGGCCGTCGAGTTGGAACGGTTCCGGCAGGTCGCGGAGCCGGCGGCTGCCGCCGATGTTCTCGCCACGGAGCGCGCTACCGTGCTGACCCAACTGGCGACGCTGACCCCGAAGGAGCGGGAGGCGCTGCTGCTGATCGCTTGGGACGGCTTGACCCCGGAGCAGGCGGCGCGGGTGGCGGGCTGCTCACTACCGGCCTTCCATGTACGTCTGTTCAGGGCGCGGCGGCGACTACGGGCCAGCGGCGAGCCGGACGCACCGCCTCACGTCGACGCTGCCCAACGTCCACTGCCATTTGCAGGAGACACCGCATGACCAAGGATCGCGACATAATGATCGTTGTCGAGAAGCTCAGGCCGGTTACCGCAGTCGATGACCGCTGGCCTGCCTCGACTCGGGAAGCTGCGCTGGCACACCTGTTGGTCAACATCGCCGGCGACCGCCCGGAGGCCCCTCCACGGTCGCACAGACGACGGGTCGTGTTTACCGCCGCATTGGCCGCCGGGCTTGTCGCTTCGGGTGCGAGCATCGCCGTCGCCGGAGGGCTGCTGCCCGAGTCATTCACTAAGCCGTTGTCGTTCTGGGCGACCGAAACCGGGGACGCGGTGGACGTCCAGACAGCACGACGAGTGGCCCAGGCACCGGGCCCGGACGGCACCGTACTGTCCGTCTGGTCCGCCAAGGGCCAGAACGGCACCACCTGCATAGCCCCCCTGTTCGAGCCGCCCGGTGACCTCGACCGGCCGCCCCCGACAAGCTTCAAACTTGCCGGGGGACAGTGCACGGGCGCGGCGGACCGGGGCACGGAGCCGCTCAGCACCATGGGCGGATCCGAGGACGGCAGGGGAATACACACGATGTGGGCTGCCGCCGGGGATGCGGTGCGGGCGGAACTGCGACTGCCCGACGGGTCCGTGCGGTCAGCCGTACGCGCCGAAGACGTGTTCTTTTTCTGGTACCTCGCCAACGAGAGCGTCGACCCGCCGGTCTTGGTCGGGTACGACGCCGCCGGAAAGGTGGTGGCGGAACGGTCGCCGCCCAACCTGAGAAAGCGGGTGCACCCCGGGACCGGCGGTTGATCTTTCAACGGCGTACACCGACTCCGACTAGTCTCGGCGACCGAAGCCCTGTCATGCCGCGAAACGCTCGTCACCGAAGGTGACGTCGATCATGATGATCGCGATGATGATAAGTACGACGGAGCGGCCGGCGAACGCCGCGACGACGAAAGCGCCGAGGGCCAGTACCCAGGCCGTGCCGGTGGCCGAAAGCGACCAACCGCGGTCGTGCAGAGGGGGCCTGAGCGCGGCAGGGCCGCACCCGCCGGAATGTCCACATCTCTCCTGGCACCCTTCAGGCGTGCTCAGACACTTCGACACGGCGGGCAACGACAGCCCCACCGGTGGGGTCCCATGAGGGCACAAGACGCTGTCATGGCGATCGCGCGGGTATGGCTCGTCGCGGTCGCCGGCCAGCGGGCGATGCCGTTGCCTCGGCAGATCGGGTGCGCACATCTGCCGCGAGCCGGGGGTGCCAGCGGGTGCCAGCTCACGTTCACCGATTACTCATCGTGAGTAGCGGACGCGGTCGTCGGGTCGGCCGCCGTCGTAGCGTCCCGAGTGCTCCGCGCCCCACCTCTGCACGTCTGGTACCCGGCTCTGCACGGAACCCGTACGCCGGCACCGGGCCAGGCGTGCTGTCGAGCTGCCCCCACGGACGGGGCAGGGGTTTGGCGCCGGTTGATCGCATGCGTGGGGCGGCTCGACAACTTCGTTCCGGCCCCACGGACGCTGGTCCCGTCACCCGCAGCGGACCGACGACCTGGGCATCTGCCGCCTGACCCGGCAGCCGGATTCTGCTCGGCGGGCAACTGTCGACCAGGCGGGCCTCCCCGCTCTCAGGCAAGGCCGACAGGCGGTGGGAGAGTGGGGGCACAGGCCTAGGCGGTGTCTTCAAAGGATCTTGGTGTCGGATGATGTAGCGCGTGGGTCGTCGCTACGAGTTGTCTGACATCGAGTGGGAAGCGCTGTCGAGGTATCTGCCGTCGGCGGTGACCGGTGGTCGGCCACGAGTTGATGACCGGCGGGTGCTCAACGGGATCGTGTG
>NZ_SLVT01000039.1:0-14862 GCF_004345505.1 Micromonospora sp. CNZ303
CGACGTTCCCGGCCGGCGCCCCGGAGGCCAGGGCGTCCAGCCCCGCCAGCAGCTCCTCCAGGCTCGACCCGACGACGGCGGCCCGCTGGTCGAACGTCGACCGGGTCGTCGCCAGGGACCAGCCCACCGCCGCCGCGTCGAGGTCGGCGTGCGCGCGGACGTGCTGGGCCAGGCGGGCGGCCTGACCGGCCAGCGCGCCCTTCGACCGCCCCGACACCGCCCAGACGACGACGTCGGAGGCCACGAGCCCCGGGCTGCGGCCCTCGGCGGCCTCGCCGTCGGGTTCCGCGCTCTCGGCGGGGAGGTCCTCGGGCAGTTCGATGATGACGTGGGCGTTCGTGCCGGAGATGCCGAACGAGGAGACCGCCGACCGGCGCGCCCGGTTCACGGCCGGCCACGGCCGCGACTCGATCGCCAGCTCGACGGCGCCGGAGTTCCAGTCGATGTGCGGGGACGGCTCGTCCACGTGCAGCGTCGCGGGGACCACGCCCTCGCGCATCGCCAGCACCATCTTGATCACGCCGGCGACGCCGGCGGCGGCCTGGGTGTGGCCGATGTTCGACTTGACCGACCCGAGCAGCAGTGGCGCTTCGCGCTCCTGCCCGTACGTGGCCAGCAGGGCCTGCGCCTCGATCGGGTCACCCAGCGTCGTGCCGGTGCCGTGCGCCTCGACCACGTCCACGTCGGCCGTGGAGAGCCGCGCCGACGCGAGGGCCTGCCGGATCACCCGCTGCTGCGAGGGACCGTTCGGGGCGGTCAGCCCGTTGGAGGCACCGTCCTGGTTGACCGCGCTGCCCCGCACGATCGCCAGCACCTCGTGGCCGTTGCGCCGGGCGTCCGACAGCCGCTCGACGAGCAGCATGCCGACGCCCTCGCCCCAGCCCGTGCCGTCGGCGCCCGCGGCGAACGCCTTGCACCGGCCGTCGGCGGCCAGCCCACGCTGCCGGGAGAACTCCACGAACAGCCCGGGGGTCGACATCACGGTCACGCCGCCGGCGAGGGCGAGGTCGCACTCGCCGCGCCGCAGCGACTGCACCGCCAGGTGCAACGCCACCAACGACGACGAACACGCCGTGTCCACCGACACCGCCGGCCCCTCCAACCCCAACGCGTACGCCACCCGACCCGACACCACACTCGCGGCGTTGCCCGTGCCCGCGAAGCCCTCCACCTCGTCCCCCGCCACCATCAGCAGGGCCCCATAGTCCTGACCATTCGTGCCCACGAACACCCCTGTTCGCGAACCCCGAAGGACCCCAGGCTCAACCCCTGCCCGCTCGACCGCCTCCCACGAAACCTCCAGCAGCAACCGCTGCTGCGGATCCATGGCCAACGCCTCGCGGGGGGAAATCCCGAAGAAACCGGCATCAAACTCCGCCGCCTCGTAGAGGAAGGCGCCGCTGCGGACGTAGGAGGTGCCGGTGGAATAGGGGTCGGGGTCGTAGAGCCGCTCGACGTCCCAACCCCGATCGCCGGGTAGGTCGGACACGGCGTCACGGCCGGCGTGCAGCATCTGCCAGAACCGCTCGGGGTCGTTCGCCCCGCCCGGGAAGCGGCAGGACATGGCGACGATGGCCACCGGCTCGTCGTCGCCGAGCGTGACCGGGGCGGCCTCGACGGCCACGGCCGCCTCGCCGCCCAGCTCCTCGTGCAGGTGCCGGGCGAGCGCGGTCGGCGACGGGTAGTCGAAGACCAGGGTCACCGGCAGCCGCAGCGAGGTGGCGGTGGCGAGCCGGTTGCGCAGCTCCACCGCCGTCACCGAGTCGAAGCCGAGGTCCCGGAACGCGTGGTGCGGATCGACGGCCTGGCCGTCGGCGTACTTGAGGACCATGGCCGCCTGGTCGCGGACCAGGTCGAGCAGCGCCTGCTGGCGCTCGGCGGCGCTCATCCGGGTGAACGCGCCGGCGGGGCCGGCCTCGTCGGTCTCCTTCGCCTCGGCGAGGCCCTTGGTGGCCTGCAACCGCTGTGCCTCGGGAATCTCCGAGATCAGCGGACCGGGCCGGGTGGCGGTGAACGCGACGAAGAACCGGTCCCAGGCGATGTTCGAGATGGTCAGGAAGGTCTCGTCGTGCTCGACGGCCTGGTGCAGGGCCGCGACGGCGAGGCGCGGGGGCATCTCGGGTGCGCCGTGGCGGTGCAGCATCCGGCCGAACTCGCCGTCGGCCATGCCGCCGCCGCCCCAGGCGCCCCAGCCGATGGAGGTGGCGGGCAGGCCGAGGGCCCGCCGGTGCTCGGCGAGGGCGTTGAGGAACGCGTTGCCGGGGGCGTAGTTGCCCACGCCGGAGCTGCCGACGGTGCCGGCCATCGAGGAGAACAGGATGAACGCGTCGAGGTCCAGCTCGCGGGTCAGCTCGTGCAGGTTCAGCGCGGTGGTGACCTTCGCGCTGAGCGCGTAGTCGACCTGCTCCAGGGTGAGCGAGTTGATCACCGAGTCGTCGAGGACGGCGGCGGTGTGCACGACGGTGGTCAGCGGGTGCTCGGGCGGCAGGTCGGCGAGGACGGCGGCGAGCGCCGACCGGTCGGCGGCGTCGCAGGCGGCGACGGTGACCCGGGCGCCCAGTGCGACCAGCTCGGCCTCGAGGTCGGCGATGCCCTCGGCCTGCCGGCCGCGCCGGCTGACCAGCACCAGGTGCGCGGCGCCGTTGGCGGCGAGCCAGCGGGCCATGTGTCCGCCGAGCGCGCCGGTGCCGCCGGTGACCAGGGCGGTGCCGGAGGGCCGCCAGGTGCGCGGTGCGGGGGCGTCGCCGAGCGGGGCGTGCAGCAGTCGCCGGCCGAACGCGCCGGCCCACCGCAGCGCGACCTGGTCCTCCCCGTCGGCGCCGGCGAGGACGCGGACCAGCCGGCGGCCGGCCGCGTCGTCGAGCTCGTCGGGGAGGTCGACGAGGCCGCCCCAGCGGTCCGGGTGCTCGAGTGCGGCGACCCGGCCGAAGCCCCAGGTGAGCTGCTGGAGCGGGTGCGGCAGCGGGTCGGCCGGGCCGGTGGCCACGGCACCCCGCGTGAGGCACCACAGCGGCGCGCGGACGCCGGCGTCGCCGAGCGCCTGCACCAGGGTCACGGTGCCGGCGAAGCCGACCGGCACCGACGGGTGCGCCGGGGCGGGCGTCTCGTCGAGCGGCAGCAGCGACAGGATCCCGGCGGGCGTGCCGCCGTCGGCGAGGTCGCGCAGCCGGGCGGCGAGCGCCGCGCGGTCCGTGCGGTCGGCGTCCAGCTCCAGCGGTACGACGGTGCCGCCGTGCCGCCGCACGGCCTCGGCGCAGAAGGCGGCCTCGGCAGCGCCGGTGTCGTCGGGGCCGGTGAGCAGCCACCAGGTGCCGGTGACGGCGGGCTCGCCGGCGGCGTCGCCGGCGACGGGTGTCCAGCTGTCCCGGTACCGCCACGAGTCCACGGTCGCCTGGTCGCGGTGCCGGCGACGCCAGGCGGCGAGGACCGGCAGCACGTCCGCGAACGCGGCGTCCGGCACGGGCTCCGACTCGGTCGCGCTGGCGAGTTCGGCGGTGAGCGCGGTCAGGTCCTCCGCCTCGATTGCCGCCCAGAACCGGGCGTCGACCTCGTCGTCCTGCACCGGGCCCGCGACGCCGGCGGCCGGGGCGGGCGCGGCGGACGGCTGCGGCCAGAAGAGCTGCCGCTGGAACGGGTACGTGGGCAGGTCGAGGCGGCGTCCGGCGAGGCCGGTGAAGGCGGGCCGCCAGTCCACCGCCGTACCACCGGTCCAGACCTCGGCCAGGGCGCGCAGGAAGCGGCCGAGACCGCCCTCGCCGCGGCGCAGGCTGCCGGTGACGGTGACCGCGTCCGGGTCGGCGGCGGCCAGTTCGACGCTCTCCTGCACGGCCATGGTCAGCACCGGGTGGGCGCTGACCTCGACGAACGTCTGGTAGCCGGCGGCGACGAGGCTGCGCACCGCGTCGTCGAAGCGGACGGTCTGCCGCAGGTTGCGGTACCAGTAGTCGGCGTCGAGGGCGGCGGTGTCGAGCCAGTCCCCCTCGACGGTGGAGCGGAACCGGACCTCGCCGGTGGCCGGCCGCAGCCCGGCGAGCAGTTCCAGGAGCTGTTCGCGCAACTGCTCGACGTGGGCGGAGTGGGAGGCGTAGTCCACGGGGACGCGGCGCACCCGCACCTCGCGGGACTCGTAGTGGGCGACCAGCTCGTCGAGGGCGGCGCTGTCGCCGGAGACCACGACGGAGGTGGGTCCGTTGACGGCGGCCAGGGCGACCCGGCCGGCCCAGCGGGTGATCGTCGCGGTGGCCTCGTCGGCGGTGGTGGCGACCGAGACCATGCCGCCGTCCCCGGCGATGCCGGCGATGATGCGGCTGCGCAGGGCCACCACGGCCGCCGCGTCGTCCAGGGTGAGGCCGCCGGCGACGTGCGCGGCGGCGATCTCGCCCTGCGAGTGGCCGACGACGGCGGAGGGGCGCACCCCGTACGACTCCCAGAGCGCGGCGAGCGAGACGCTGACCGCGAACAGGGTGGGCTGCACGACGTCGACGCGCTCCAGCGACGGGGCGTCGGGCGCGCCGCGCACCACGTCGGTCGGCGACCAGTCGACGTACGGGCGCAACGCCTCGGCGCAGGCGGCGAACTTCTCCGCGAAGACCGGGGCGGTGTCGAGCAGTTCGGCGGCCATGCCGACCCACTGGGAGCCCTGGCCCGGGAAGACGAAGGCGACCTCGCCCGGCGTGCCGGGGGCGCGGGTGACGGTCTGCGGGGTGGGCCGGCCGGCGGCGAGCGCGTCGAGGGACGCGGCCAGCTCGTCGCGGTCGGCGGCGAAGACGACGGCCCGGTGGTCGTGGGCGGCGCGGGTGGCGGCCAACGACCAGCCGACGTCGGCGAGGACGTCGTCGTCGACGGTGTCGAGGTGGTCGAGCAGGTCCCGGGTGCGGGCGGTGAGGGCGTCGACGGTGCGCCCGGAGAGCACCCAGGGCAGCTCCCCGGTCGGCCCGTCGGCCACCGGCTCGGGCTCCGGCTCGTCGGCGGGGGCCTGTTCGAGGATGGTGTGCACGTTGGTGCCGCTGATGCCGAACGAGGAGACGGCGGCGCGGCGTACGCCGTCGGCCGGCTCCCACGGCCGGGCGGAGGTGAGCAGCTCGACGCTGCCGGCGCTCCAGTCGACGTGCGGGGTGGGCTCGTCCACGTGCAGGGTGGGCGGCAGCACCCCGTGCCGCATGGCCAGGACCATCTTCATCACCCCGGCGACGCCGGCGGCGGCCTGGGTGTGCCCGATGTTCGACTTGATCGAGCCGAGCCAGAGCGGCCGGTCGGCGGGCCGGTCCTGCCCGTACGTGGCGATGAGCGCCTGCGCCTCGATCGGGTCGCCGAGGGTGGTGCCGGTGCCGTGCGCCTCGACGGCGTCCACCTGGTCGGCGGTGAGCCCGGCGTTGGCGAGGGCCTGCCGGATCACCCGCTGCTGGGCGGGGCCGTTGGGGGCGGTGAGGCCGTTGGAGGCGCCGTCCTGGTTGACGGCGCTGCCGCGCAGCACGGCGAGGACCGGGTTGCCGTCGCGGCGCGCGTCGGAGAGGCGCTGGAGCACCAGCAGGCCGACGCCCTCGCCCCAGCCGGTGCCGTCGGCGGCCCCGGCGAACGGCTTGCATCGGCCGTCGGCGGCGAGGCCGCGCTGGCGGGAGAAGCCGACGAAGATGCCGGGGGTGGCCATCACGGTGGCGCCGCCGGCCAGGGCGAGGTCGCACTCGCCCGTGCGGAGGGCCTGCGCGGCCAGGTGCATCGCGACCAGCGACGACGAGCAGGCGGTGTCGACGGTGACGGCCGGGCCGTGCAGCCCGAAGGTGTACGCCAGCCGGCCGGAGATGACGCTGGCGGAGGTGCCGGTGGCGAGGTAGTTCTCGTCAACGTCCCCGGCGGCCATCAGCAACGAGCCGTAGTCCTGGCCGTTGGTGCCGACGTACACGCCGGTGCGGCTGCCGCGCAGCGCGGTCGGGTCGATCCGGGCCCGCTCGAACGCCTCCCAGGTGGCCTCCAGCAGCAGCCGCTGCTGCGGGTCCATGGCGAGGGCCTCGCGGGGGCTGATGCCGAAGAACGCCGGGTCGAACTCGCCGGCCCCGGCGACGAAGCCGCCCTCGCGGACGTAGCTGGTGCCGAGGTGCTCGGGGTCGGGGTGGTACAGCTCGGCCAGGTTCCAGCCGCGCTCGCCGGGCATCAGGCTCAGCGCGTCGGTGCCGGTGGCCAGCAGGTCCCAGAGCTGCTCGGGCGAGGTGACGCCGCCGGGGAAGCGGCAGCTCATCGCGACGATGGCGATCGGCTCGCGGTCGCGGCCGGTGCCGTCGGCGACCACCTCGCCGGTGGTGTGCCCGGCGGTGAGGCCGTGCAGGTGCGGGGCGAGTTCGGCGACCGTGGGGTGGTCGAAGACCAGCGTGGCGGGCAGGGTCATGCCGGTCTCGGCGGTGAGCCGGTTGCGCAGCTCGACGGCGGTGAGCGAGTCGAAGCCGAGGTCGCGGAAGGTGCGCTCGGGCAGCGGCTGGCCGGCCGGGTAGCCGAGCACGACGGCGGCCTGGGTGCGCACGAGGTCGGCGAGCTGCGGCAGGGACCGGCCGACGACCATGGCGCGGGCGGGGCCGGTGGGCACGGCGGGCACGCCGGGCAGGGCGGCGATCAGTGGCGTCGGGCGGCCCCAGGAGGCGGCGAGGCGGCCCCAGTCGACGTCGGCGACGGTGACGGCCGGCTCGGCGGTGTTGACCAGCCGGCCGAGGGCGGTGACGGCCTCGGCGGCGGGGAGCGCGTCGACCCCGCCCCGGGCGAGCCGGGCGGTCAGCGCGGCGGCCATGCCGTCCTCGGCCCAGGCGCCCCAGGCGATGGCGGTGGCGGGCAGGCCCTGGTCGAGTCGCCAGGTCGCGAACGCGTCGAGGTAGGCGTTGGCCGCCGCGTAGTTGCCCTGTCCGGCGCTGCCGATGACCCCGGCGAGGGAGGAGAAGAGCACGAACGCGTCGAGGTCGCGGTGGACGGTGGCCTCGTGCAGCACGCGGGCGGCGCGGACCTTGCCGTCGAGGACGGCCTGCATCCGGCCCAGGTCGAGCCCGTCGAGGACGCCGTCGTCGACCACGCCGGCGGTGTGCACGACGGCGGTCAGCCCGGGCAGGTCCGCCACGAGGGCGTCAACGGCGGCCCGGTCGGTGACGTCGCACGCCACCACCCGTACCGCGCCCAGCTCGTCGACCAGCTCGGCCGCGCCCGGCGCCGCCGGGCCCCGCCGCGAGGCGAGGACCACCTCGGCCGCCCCGTTGGCCAGCAACCAGCGGGCCACGTGCCGACCCAGCGCACCCGTACCACCGGTGACCAGCACCGTCCCGGCGGGCCGCCAACCCGACCCGGCGGGCGGCGCGGCCGGCACCAGGCGCCGGCCGAGGATGCCCTGCGGGCGGATCGCCACCTGGTCGTGCCCGGCGTCGGCGAGGACGGCGAGCAGCGCGTCGGCGGCGGTCCGGTCGGCGCGGGCGGGCAGGTCGACCAGGCCGCCCCAGCGGTCGGGCTGTTCGAGGGCGACGACCCGGCCCAGGCCCCAGGCCAGGGCGGGCCACGGGTCGGCGGGGGTGTCGCCGCCGACGCGGACGGCGCCCCGGGTGAGGCACCAGAGCCGGCCGGGCAGGCCGGCGTCGGCGAGCGCCTGGGTGAGGGTGAGCAGCAGCGCGGCCCCGACGGAGACGGCCGGGGCGTCCGGCAGCGCCCGGTCGGTCGCGGGCAGCACGCAGAGCACGCCGGCCCAGCCCTGGTCGCCGTGGCCGCGCAGCAGCCCGGTCAGCTCGGCGCGGTCGACGCCGGGGGCGACGGTGAGGGTGTCGACGTGGGCGCCGGCGCCGGTCAGCGTCCCGGCCACCCCGGCGTCGTCGGCGTCGGCGGTGACGACCAGCCAGCGGCCGGTCAGCGCCGGCGCGGCGGCGGGGCGGACGGGCTCCCACTCGACCCGGTACGTCCAGCCGTCCACCACGGCGTCGCGCTGGCGGGCCCGTCGCCACGACGAGAGCACCGGTACGGCCGGGGCGAGGGCCTCGACCGCCGCGGGGTCGTCCTGCACGGCCAGGTGGGCGGCGACCCCGGTCAGGTCGCCGCGCTCCACGGCCGCCCAGAAGTCCCCCTCGGCCGTGTCGGTCGGCGCGGTCGCTGCGGCAGTGCCGCCGATCTCGGGCCAGTAGCGCTGGTGCTGGAACGCGTACGTGGGCAGGTCCACCCGCCGCGCGCCGGTGTCGGCGAACCACAGCTGCCAGTCGACGGCCACCCCGCGCACGTGCAGCTCAGCCAGCCCGGCCAGCAGCCCGTGGGCCTCGGGCCGGTCCCCGCGCTGCGCCGGCACGGCGAGCACGCCGTCCCCGTCCGGCAGGGCGTCGCCGACCATCGCGGTCAGCACGCTGCGCGGCCCGACCTCCAGGAACGTGTCCGCCCCGGCGGCGCGCAGCGCGGCGACCCCGTCGGCGAAGCGGACGGCCTCCCGCACGTGGCGCACCCAGTAGTCGGCGGTGCGGATCTCGTCGGCGTCGGCGAGCGCGCCGGTCACGTTCGACACCACCGGCAGCGCCGGCGCGGCGAAGGTGAGCTTGTCGAGCACCGCGCGGAACCTGGCGAGCATCGGCTCCATCAGCGGGCTGTGGAACGCGTGGCTGACCGTGAGCCGGCGCGTGCGTACGCCCCGCTCCTTCCAGAGCCGCTCCACCTCGGCCAGGGCCTCGACGGCGCCGGAGACCACGACCGAGGTCGGCCCGTTGACCGCCGCGATCCCCACCTCGGCCAGGCCGTCGAGCGTGGCGAGGACGTCGGCCTCGGCCGCCGCGACGGCGAGCATCCCGCCGCCCTCCGGCAGCGCCTGCATCAGCCGGCCCCGCGCCGCCACCAGCGCGCACGCGTGCTCCAGCGACAGCACCCCGGCCACGTGCGCGGCCGTGACCTCGCCGATCGAGTGGCCGGCGACCAGGTCGGGGGCGATGCCGAACGACTCGACGAGGCGGAACAGCGCCACCTCGACGGCGAACAGCCCGGCCTGCGTGAACACCGTCCGGTCCAGCAGCTCGGCGTCGGCCGAGCCCTCGGCGGCGAAGAGCACCTCGCGCAGCGGGCGCGGCAGGGCCCGGTCCAGGTGTCCGCACGCCTCGTCGAGGGCGGCGGCGAAGACGGGGAACTCGGCGTACAGCTCCCGGCCCATGCCGGCGCGCTGCGCGCCCTGGCCGGAGAAGAGCACCGCGAGCTGGCCGCGCGGCGACCCGGCGCCGAGCACGACGGTGCCGGCCGGTTCCCCGGCGGCGAGGGCGCGCAGCCCGGCGAGCAGGTCGTCGCGGCCGGTCGCGGAGACCACGGCGCGCCGGTCCAGGGTGGAGCGGGAGGTGACCGACGAGAAGGCCACGTCGAGCGGGCGCAGGGTGTCGTCGGCGGCGAAGCGGGCGGCCCAGCGGCCGGCCTGCGCGGCGAGTGCGGCGTCGGAGCGGGCGGAGAGCAGCACGGGGGCCACGGTGCGGGCCGCCGGCGCGGTCGGCTCGGCCTCGGCCTCGGTCTCAGCGGGAGCCGGGGCCTGCTCGATGATGGTGTGCGCGTTGGTGCCGGAGACGCCGAACGACGACACGGCGGCCCGGCGCGGCCGGTCCACGGCCGGCCACGGCGTCGCGGCGGTGGTGAGGGTGACCGCCCCGGCGGTCCAGTCGATGTGCGGGGACGGCTCGTCGACGTGCAGGGTCGGCGGCACGACGCCGTGCCGCATCGCCATCACCATCTTGATCACACCGGCGACGCCGGCGGCGGCCTGGGTGTGCCCGATGTTCGACTTGACCGACCCGAGCAGCAGCGGCGCGGCCTCGTCGCGGTCCTGCCCGTACGTGGTGAGCAGGGCCTGCGCCTCGATCGGGTCGCCGAGCCGGGTGCCGGTGCCGTGCGCCTCGACAACGTCCACCTGCTCGGGCGTGAGCCGGGCGTTGGCGAGGGCCTGGCGGATCACGCGGACCTGGGACGGGCCGTGCGGGGCGCTGAGCCCGTTGGACGCGCCGTCCTGGTTGACGGCGCTGCCCCGCACCACGGCCAGCACCGGGTAGCCGTGCCGCTGCGCGTCGGAGAGCCGGGTGAGCAGCAGCATGCCGATGCCCTCGGACCACGAGGTGCCGTCCGCGCCGGCGGCGAACGCCTTGCACCGGCCGTCGGCGGCGAGGCCGCGCTGCCGGCTGAAGCCGACGAAGACCGCCGGGGTGGGCATCACCGTCACGCCGCCGGCCAGGGCCAGCTCGCAGTCGCCGTTGCGCAGTGCCTGGGCGGCCAGGTGGACGGCGACCAGCGAGGACGAGCAGGCGGTGTCGACGGTGACCGCCGGCCCCTCCAGCCCGAGGGTGTACGCGACGCGGCCGGAGATGACGCTGGTGGCGTTGCCGGTGAGCAGGTGCCCCTCGCCGTTCTCGGCCTGCGCCATCATGCCGTCGTAGCCGTGCGAGGACGCCCCGACGAAGACGCCGGTACGGCTGCCCCGTACCGCCGGCAGCGGCAGCCCGGCCCGCTCGAACGCCTCCCAGGAGGTCTCCAGCAGCAGCCGCTGCTGCGGGTCCATGGCGACGGCCTCGCGCGGCGAGATGCCGAACAGGTCGGCGTCGAAGTCGGCGGCGGAGTAGACGAAGCCGCCCTCGCGCACGTAGCTGGTGCCCGGGTGGTCGGGGTCGGGGTGGAAGAGGTTCTCCAGGTCCCAGCCCCGGTCGGCGGGGAACGGCCCGATCCCGTCGCCGCCGTCGTGCACGAGCTGCCACAGCGCCTCGGGACTGTCGACCCCGCCCGGGTAGCGGCAGCTCATCGCGACGATGGCGATGGGCTCGGAGTCCCGGGTCTCCAGCTCGCGCAGCCGCCGCCGGGTACGCCGCAGCTCCGAGGTCGTACGCTTCAGGTACTCGACGTACTTCTCGTCCTCGTTGCTCACCGTGGACCTACCTCACTCGGCATGCCGATGTCGTTGCGGCTGATGTCGTTGCGGCTGGTGGTCACGACGTCTCCAGCTCGCGGTCGATCAGGTCGAAGATGTTCTCGGCGGTGGCCGACTCCAGGTCGTCGTCGCCGTCCGCGTCCGCCTGCCGCTCGGTCAGCCGGCCCAGCAGGCCGTGCAGCCGGTCGGTGATCCGGCGGAACTCGTCGTCGGTCGGGTCGAGCCCGACGAGCGCCGCCTCCAGCCGGTCCAGTTCCCGGCCGGCCGTCGACGCCTCGCCCGCCGGGGTCGCCGGGGCGAACTGGCCGGCCAGGTGGGTGGCGAGCGCCTCGGGCGTCGGGTTGTCGAAGACCAGCGTCGCCGGCAGCCGCAGCCCGGTGGCCGCGCCGAGCCGGTTGCGCAGCTCGACGGCGGTGAGCGAGTCGAAGCCGAGTTCCCGGAACGCCCGGGTCGGTTCGATGCCGGCCGGGTCGCCGTGGCCGAGGACGACCGCCACGTGCGCCAGCACCAGGTCGCGCAGGGCGCGTACCCGCTTGTCGGCGGGCAGGGCACGCAACGTCTCGGCGTACGCCTGCCCGTCGGCGGCCTCGCCGGCCGCGGCCCGGCGGCCGGCGGCGCGGACCAGGTTCGCCAGCAGCGGGTGTACGGGCGCACCGGGCGCGGCCACCCCGGTGATGATCTTGGCGGGCAGCAGCGTCGCCCGCTCGGAGCGCCAGGCCGCGTCGAACAGGGCGAGGCCCTCCTCGTTGGACAGCGCGGCCATGCCGCCCCGGTCGAGCCGGCGGATGTCGGCCGAGTCGAGGTGCCCCGTCATGCCGCTGGCCTGCGCCCAGCGGCCCCAGGCCAGCGCGACCGCCGGCAGGCCGAGGGCCCGCCGGTGCTCGGCGAGGGCGTCGAGGAACGCGTTGCCGGCGGCGTAGTTGCCCTGGCCGGGGCCGCCGAACACGCCGGCGGCGGCGGAGAAGAGCACGAACGCGCTCAGCTCGTGGCCGAGGGTGGCCCGGTGCAGGTTCCAGGCCACGTCGACCTTGGGCCGCAGCACCGCGTCGAGGCGGTCCGGGGTGAGCGATTCGACGGTGGCGTCGTCGAGGACGCCGGCGGCGTGCACGACGGCGCGCAGGGGGTGCCGCCGGTCCACCATGGAGAGCACGTCCGCCACGGCGTCCGGGTCCGCCAGGTCGGCGGCGACGATCGACACGTCCGCGCCGAGGGCCTTGAGGTCGGCGAGCAGCTCGTCGGCGCCCTCGGCGTCCGGGCCGCGCCGGCTGACGAGGAGCAGCTGCCGGGCGTCGTGCGCGGTGACCAGGTGCCGGCAGAGCAGCGCGCCGAGGGTGCCGGTCGCCCCGGAGACCAGGACCGTGCCGTCGAGCCGGGGCGCCTGCGGGACGCTCAGGGCGAGCTTGCCGACGTGCCGGGCCTGGCTGAGGAAGCGGAACGCCTCGGGAGCGCGCCGGACGTCCCAGGTGCGCCGGGGCAGAGGCCGCAGCGCACCGGCGGCGAAGAGCGCCATCAGCTCGGCCAGCATCGCGCCGATCTTCGCCGGGCCGGCCTCGATGAGGTCGAAGACCTGGTAGCTGACTCCGGGGTGGTCGGCGGCGACGCGCTGCGGGTCCCGCTTGTCGGTCTTGCCCATCTCGACGAACCGGCCGCCGTCGGCGAGCAGCCGCAGCGACGCGTCGACGTACTCGCCGCTGAGGGCGTTGAGCACCACGTCGACGCCCCGCCCGCCGGTGCGGTGGGCGAACTCGTCGGCGAAGTCGAGGGTGCGGGAGGAGGCGAGGTGCGCGTCGTCGAAGCCGGTGGCCCGCAACGCCGGCCACTTGCCGGGGCTGGCCGTGCCGTAGACCTCCGCGCCGAGGTGGCGGGCGATCTGCACGGCGGCCATGCCGACGCCGCCGGCCGCCGCGTGGACGAGCGCGGACTCCCCGGCGCGCAGCCGGGCCAGCTCCACCAGGCCGTACCAGGCGGTCAGGAAGACCACGGGCACGGCGGCGGCGTCGGTGTAGGACCAGCCGTCGGGGATGCGGGTGAGCAGCCTGTGGTCGGTGACCGCCGCCGAGGAGAACGAGCCGGAGAAGATGCCCAGCACCCGGTCGCCGGGGGCGAGGTCGGTCACCCCCGGCCCGACGCCGAGCACCACGCCGGCGCCCTCGTTGCCCAGCACCTCCTGGTCGGGGACCATGCCGAGGGCCAGCACCACGTCGCGGAAGTTCAGCCCGGAGGCGCGCATCCCGACCAGGACGTGGCCCGCCGGCAGCTCCCCGGAAACCTCGGGGGCGGGCAGCAGGGCCAAGTTCTCCAGCGTGCCCTTCTCGGTGACGTCGAGGCGCCACGGCACCTCGTCGGCGGGCAGCGGCAGCACCCCGGCGTCGCGGGCCCGGGCCAGCCGGGGCACCAGCGGCACGCCGTCGCGCAGCGCGAGCTGCGGCTCGCCGGAGGCGACGGCCGCCGGGACGGCCGCCAGGGAGGCGGCGGCGTCGTCGGTGTCGAGCAGCGTGAAGCGGCCGGGGTGCTCGGACTGCGCGGAGCGCACCAGCCCCCACAGGCTCGCCCGGGCCAGGTCGCGCGGGGCCTCGCCCGGGGCCGCGCCGACCGCGCCCCGGGTGTGCAGCACCAGCCGGGACTGCTCCAGCCGGGGCTCGCCCAGCCACTGCTGCACCAGCGCGAGCGCGTCTCGGGCCGCGTCGTGCGCGGCCTCGCCGGCCCGCTGCGGGTCCGTCTCCGCGCCGGAGCGCAGGTCCAGCACCACATCGGGTACGTCCCCGGACTCCCCGACCGCCGCGACCAGCGTTGCCAGGTCGGCGTGGGCCCGCACCGGGTGCCCGGCGGCGGCGAGCGCGTCGGCGAGGCCGAGGGTGTCGTCGCCGAGCAGCGCCCAGCGGGCCTCCCCGGCCGCCGCGTCGGTGCCCGTCAGCGGCGTCCAGTCCAGGTGGAACACCGAGGTGCGGCGCAGGGCGGCGGCCTCGTCGGCCCGGCCCGCGGCGACCGGGCGGAACGTCAGCGACTCGACGGTGGCGACCGGCTGGCCGGCGGTGTCGGCGAGGGTGACCGCGACGGTGTCCGGGCCGAGCGACCGCAGCCGCGCCCGCAGCCGGGTGGCGCCGTGGGCGTGCAGGGCGACCGAGCGGAAGGCGAACGGCATCCAGCCCGCCCCCGAGGTGTCCGCCGCGTCGCCGAGCAGGGCGGTGATCCCGCTGGCCTGGAGGGCCGCGTCGAACAGGGCCGGATGCAGGCCGAAGCGGGACGCGTCGGCGGTCGCCTCCTCGGGCAGGGCCACCTCGGCGTAGACCTCGCCGTCGCCGCGCCACACCCGGCGCAGGCCACGGAAGGCGGGGCCGTAGCCGAGGCCGCCCTCGGCCATCTGCGCGTACCAGGCGTCCAGGTCGGCGTCGACCTCGACGGCGTCGGCCGGCGGCCACTGCCCGGGTACGGCGATCGGGGCGGGCAGCTGCGCCAGCAGCAGGCCCTCGGCGTGCCGGGTCCACTCGGCGCCGGCGTCCTCCTCGGGGCGGGAGTGCACGGTGACGCTCCGCTCGCCGGTGTCGCCGGGCGGGCCCACGCGTACCTGCACCTGCACCGCGCCGGCCGGCGGGAGCACCAGCGGGTTGATCAGCGTCAGGTCGCCGATCTGGCCGGCGTCGACCTCGTCGCCGGCCCGGACCACCATGTCGACCAGCCCGGTGCCGGGAACGATCACCGCCCCGCCGACGGCGTGGTCGGCCAGCCACGGGTGGGTACGCACCGACAGCCGTCCGGTCAGCACCACCGTCTGGTCGTCGGCGACGGGTACGGCCGCGCTGAGCAGCGGGTGGTCGGTGTCCTGGAGGCCGGCGGAGCCGACGTCGCGTACCCGGTGCGCGGGGGCGTCCAGCCAGAAGCGTCCGTGCGCGAAGGCGTACGTGGGCAGCGCCACGACGTCGGTCCCGGCGAGGACCGTGCTCAGGTCTACGGGCAGGCCGATCGTGTGGGCGGTGGCGAGGTTC
>NZ_SLVT01000040.1:0-8466 GCF_004345505.1 Micromonospora sp. CNZ303
CAGCACCGACGCCGACTGCACCCACCGGTCCACGTCCGCCTCGGTCAGGTCACCGTCGAGGAACCGGTCCACCCGCACCGGCCACTCCTGCCCCGACCCGTACGGGGTCCGCTCACCCCACGGGTCGGCGATCCGGTCAACCACGACCTCCTCCTTTCGATGACTGCTCAGGTGCCGCCCATACCGGCATCGGCCGGCCGGACACCCGCCCGTACAGCCAGTCGACGACCGTGACCAGCACGACCGCGCCGGCCGCGACGAGCAACTGGGTCGGGGTGGTCAGCAGGCCCAGGCTCACGATCAGTGTGGTCGCACCCGCCGGCGGATGCGACGCCTTCAGCACCATCAGCACCAGCGCGGTCACCGCCAGCGATCCGGCCGCCGCTACGATCCGCCAGGCGCTCACCCCCTCCTGCAACACCGACGGGTTGTCGGCCAGCCCGCAGGCCATCAGGAAGCCGTACCCGGCCAGCAGCGCCACCCCGTGCCCGATGAGCGTGTTGCGCGGCGATGACTCCGGCGCGCTCGGCTTCTCCACGTGCAGCATCACCGCGGGCCCGAGGCTGGGGAACAGCCACGGTTGGCTGGTGAGCAGCGCGACCACCCCGGCGATGAGCACCGCCAGGGCGCTGCCCGCGAAGGCGTGCACCCGACTGCCGGATCCGCCCCATCACCCCCCCTCGTTCGTTCCTCGGCGCATCGTTGGCTCTCGTGGATTTCGGTCGGCACGCCTGCCCGCTGTCAGCGTGGATCGTCGAAGCCCTCGGTGGCCCGTTCGCGGCGCAGGTGCGCCAACGCGCGCCGGCCCAGGTCGGTGTCCTCCCGGGCGAGCGCCTCGTACATGGTGGCGACCTTGTCGTACGGCTGCGCGGGCGGTAGCAGCGGGATCGCCGGATCGACGATCGCCTCGATCAGCGTGGGCCGGTCCGCCGACAGGGCCTGGTCCCATGCGGCGTCGACCGCGGCCGGGGTGGTGACCCGGACGCCGTGCAGTCCCAGCAGCTCGGCCCAGCGGGCGTACGGGGCGTCGGGCAGGCGCTGGGAGTCGACGAAGCGGGGATCTCCCTCCATCTCCCGCTGCTCCCAGCTCACCTCCGCGAGATCGCGATTGTGCAGCACCAGCACCACGAACCGGGGGTCGGCCCAATCGCGCCAGCGGTGGGCGACGGTGAGCAGTTCGGCCAGGCCGTTCATCTGCATCGCCCCGTCACCGGCCAGGGCCACCACCGGGCGGTGCGGGGCCGCGAGTTTCGCGGCCAGTCCGTACGGCAGCGCGGACCCCATGGATGCCAGGGTGCTGGACAGGTGCGCGTCGACGCCGACGGGCAGCCGCAGGTGCCGCGCGTACCAGTAGGTCACTGATCCGACGTCCACCGACACCTGCGCGTCGCCGGGCAGCCGGTCGGTGAGGGTGTGCAGGACGTACTGCGGGTTGAGCGGCTCGGCCTCGGCGGTGGCCCGCCGCCGGGCGATGTCCCGCCAGCGCGCCACCTCGCCCTCGACGCGCTCCCGCCAGCTCCGGTCCGACCTGGGTGTGAGCAGCGGCAGCAGGGCCCGGATGGTCTCGGCGGCGTCGCCGAGCAGCGGCACCTCCACCGGGTAGCGCATGCCCAGGCGCCGGCCGTCGATGTCGACCTGCACCGCCCGGGCCTGACCCGGCGCCGGGTAGAACTCAGACCAGGGATCGTTGCTGCCGACGATCAGCAGCGTGTCGCACCCGCTCATCAGGGCGCTGCTGGCGGTGCTGCCCAGGTGGCCCATCACGCCGGTGTGGAACGGCAGCGCCTCGTCCAGCACCGGCTTGCCCAGCAGCGACGCCGTCACTCCCGCGCCGAGCGCCTCGGCCAGCTCGACCACCTCGCCGGCGGCGGCGCGGGCGCCCTGCCCCACCAGGACCGCCACCCGCTGTCCGCCGTTCAGCAGGTCGGCGGCGGCCCGCAGGTCGTCGGTGCGGGGCCGCAGCTCGGGCACCGGCAGACCGGGGTTGGTCACCATGATGCCGTGCTCGTGGGCGCCGAGGTCGGGAGCGGGGGCGGTCTGCACGTCGTGCGGCAGGATCACGCAGGTGGGGCTGCGGGTGGCCAGCGCGGTGCGGATCGCCCGGTCGAGCAGCATCGGCAGTTGCTCCGGCGTGTACGCGGTCTGCACGAACTGCGCGCAGACGTCGCCGTAGAGGCGTACCAGGTCGATTTCCTGCTGGTAGCCGCTGCCCAGCACCGACGTCACCTGCTGACCGACGATCGCGAGCACCGGCTGGGAGTCCAAACGGGCGTCGTAGAGACCGTTGAGCAGATGCACCGCACCCGGCCCCTGGGTGGACAGGCACACCCCCAGCCCGCCGGTGTACTTCGCGTGGCCGCAGGCCATGAACGCGGCCGTCTCCTCGTGCCGGGCCTGCACGAACTCGGGCCGGCCGGCGCGGCGCAGCGCGCCCATCACGCCGTCGATGCCGTCGCCGGAGTAGCCGAAGACCCGGTCCACCCCCCAGTCGGCCAGCCTTGCGACCACCAGGTCCGACACCGTCTCGTCCGCCATCGCCGCCCCTTCGACTCCATCCGCGCTCCCAGCATGGGGCGGTACCCCGATCCGGCATGGCAAACCGGACGGACGGCACCGGTTCGAGATTCCTTCCCGGGCCGCCGCCGCCCGGGGTGCGATACCGGACGTGTCCGCCCGTGCGGGTCGCGGCCCCGGTTTCAGCGGTGGACGCCATGGGTAGGGTGGCCGCCGGGTCGAGACATGTGCCCAGGTCCGCCGACCCGGCTTCGAGCCGCGGGAGGATTCGACTCACCGATGCCACATCGGGAGGCACCATGTCCATCGCCGGCCCGTTCACCCGACGCCGCGCTCCGCAGGCCAAGCCGATCATGACGGTGGCCCTGCGCCACGACGGGGCGACGCCGTGGATCGTCGTTCGCGGTGAGGTCGACATGAGCACCGCGCACCTCATCACCGAACTGGCCGAACACACCCTCGCCCGGCGTCCTGACCGACTCGTGCTCGACCTGTCGCGGGTGACGTTCTTCAGCGCCCACGGCATCACCGCCCTGCTGCGTACGCGACACGCCGCCACCTGCGCCGAGGTGACGCTGACCCTGCATGCGGCCGCCCCGTGCGTCACGCACCTGCTGGCGGCCACCGGCGTCCGGATGGGCACCGACGCGCCGGCGGCCGATCCGCGTCGGTGGCCCCATGCCGGTTGGGAAGCGTCCCGCGGGGGGATGTAGTCCGACATGAGGTTCGCAGCGGTGGGCGCAGCCCTGGCCGTGACGGCCGTGACCGGATGTGGTGCGGTGACCGACCGTGGTGACGCGGCAGCCGCCGTGGCCACGCGGATGCTGAGCGCCGCCGCCGGTGGGAAGGACGGGAGCGCCGCCTGTGCTCTGCTGGCACCCGACACCGTGGCCGAGCTGGAACAGTCCGCCGACAAGCCGTGCGCGGAGGCCATCCTGGCCGAGGACCTGCCCGACCCGGGCGCGGTCGTCGCCACCGACGTGTACGGCCAGCGGGCACAGGTACGGCTCAGCGGTGACACCGTCTTCCTCGCCGTCTTCCGGGGCGGCTGGCGGGTGGTGGCCGCCGGCTGCACCGCCCGGGGCGACAGGCCCTACGACTGTGTGCTGCAGGGAGGGTGAGCCGTGCGTTTCCAGTTCGTGCTGCTGCTGCTCGTGATCGCCGCCGGTCTCGTGTACTTCACCGCGCTGGGGGTGTTGCACCGATGAGGAGATTCCTGCGCGAGAACTCCCTCGGCCTGGTCTTCGGTCTGTTGTTCCTCCTGTCGCTCGTCGGTCAGGCGTTCGCCGGGCACGCCGACTTCAACCAGCGGCAGCTCAGCGAGGGCCTGTCACCGGTGTCGCCCGGCCGGTACGTCACGTCGGCGAGCTTCGCCGTCGACGTGACCGAGAACTGGCAGTCGGAGTTCCTGCAGTTCTTCCTCTTCATCTACCTGACCGTCTGGCTGTTGCAGAAGGGCTCACCCGAGTCCAAGGAACTCGACAAGCCCGGCCGCGAATCCGACGCCGACCAGATGGTCGGGCCGCACGCCACCGGCACGTCACCCGCGTGGGCCCGCGTCGGTGGTCTGCGGCACGCCCTGTTCTCCCACTCGCTGGGCCTCGTCATGGGAACGATCTTCCTGCTGTCGTGGCTGGCCCAGTCCGTCACCGGGGTCGCCGCCTACAACGAACAGCAGCTCGGCAACCTCCAGGACCCGGTGTCATGGGGGGAGTACCTGCTCCAATCGGACTTCTGGAACCGCACCCTGCAGAACTGGCAGTCCGAACTACTCGCCGTGACCTCGATGGTGGTGCTCTCGATCTACCTGCGGCAGCGGGGATCCTCGCAGTCCAAGCCCGTCGGCGCGGCACACACCGCCACCGGCGTGGAGGGCTGAGCCGCCGCGGCATCCAGCTCGACAGATCACCACCCGGTGGCGGAAGAGAAGCTTCCTCGTCGCCGGATCGCTCAGACGGCGGGCCTGTTCCTCGCTCAACCCGAGCGACGATGCAGCGCCTGCTCTACCACCAGCATGGGATGTGAGCTGAGGGTCTGCTGCACACGTGAGGCGCCGATCACCCTGCTGGTACAGCGTTCAATGTACTGTCTGTGGCGTGGAGACGTTGACGCACGGGCAGGTGCTGGCCCGCTTCGGCCACGCCCTGTCCGATCCGACGCGGGCACGGCTGCTGCTGGCCCTGCGCGACGGACCGGGATATCCGGCGGAGCTGGCCGAGCTGCTGGGCACGACCCGGCAGAACCTTTCGAACCACCTGTCCTGCCTGCGCGGCTGCGGCCTGGTGGTCGCCGTGCCGCAGGGCCGCCGCACCCGATACGAACTGGCCGACGCCCGCTTGGCGCACGCCCTGGCCGACCTGCTCGGCCTCGTCCTGGCCGTCGACCCCGCCGCCTGCCCGGACGCCGAGGAGAAGGGCTGCTGCTGATGAACCTGCCCTTGATCACCCTCACCCCCGCGGGGCCGTCGCCGGTCCGCCGCACGGTGCTCGCCCGCCGGGTGCGGCTGCTGGTCGCCGCCACCATCACCTACAACGTCATCGAGGCCGTGGTGGCGATCACCGCCGGCACCATGGCGTCGTCGACCGCCCTGATCGGCTTCGGCCTCGACTCGATCATCGAGGTGTCCTCGGCCGCGGCGGTGGCGTGGCAGTTCGCTGCCCCCGACCCGCAGGCCCGGGAGAAGGTGGCGCTGCGGGTCATCGCGGTGTCGTTCTTCGCCCTCGCCGCCTACGTGACCGTGGAGTCGGTGCGGGCGCTGGTCGGCGGCGCCGACGCCGAGCACTCCAGCGTCGGCCTGGTGCTCGCGGCGCTGTCGCTGGCGGTCATGCCGGTGCTGTCGTACGCCCAGCGCCGCGCCGGACGGGAGCTTGGCTCCCGCTCCGCGGTCGCCGACTCCAAGCAGACCCTGCTGTGCACCTACCTGTCCGCGGTCCTGCTCGTCGGCCTCGGGGTCAACAGCCTCTTCGCGTGGTCCTGGGCCGACCCCATCGCCGCGCTGGTCATCGCCGCCGTCGCGGTCAAGGAGGGCCGCGAGGCATGGCGGGGGGACGCCTGCTGTGCCGTCCCTCTGACCGCCCCCGTCGCCGCCGCGGGTGGGCACGACGCCGGCGAGGGCGAGACGTGCGGATGCCGGCCCGGCTGCTCCTGCTGCACGGACGCCACATGACCGCACTGGCTATCGGGCGGCGGATGCCGCCGGCGGTGCGGGCCGCGTTCGACGCCGAGCTGGCCACCGCCCGCACCGCGACCGACCCGGCGAGCGCATGGCGGGCGGCCGAACGCGCGCACATCCTGTCCCAGCCCTGGCCGTGGCCGCACACCGTGGTGCATGCCGTCATGCTGCGCCGCGCCCTGCGCGAACACGACCGTGTCGAGGCGGTCGGGCAGGTCATCCGCCTCGCCGTGGCCGGACCCGGGTCCGCGCTCGACCGCTACCCGGCCGGCAACACCGGCCGCGCCCGCGTACCGCTGATCCAACCCATGCCCATCCCGGCCGACCTCGCCGCATTGCTCGCCACCGCACCGACGACCCACACCAGCCGGTAAGCCAGCCGCCTCGCGTCAGCCCCCCGGGTCACCGACGAGCCGACCGGATGGGCCCTCCACCGCCAGCGTTCAGCCGCAACAGACCGTCGAGCGAGACTCAGCTCCTCTCGAACCGGTCCCGGGCGCCCCCTGCCGGACGGTGCTGTCGGGGTGGTCGGGCTGGGTGGTTTCCCAGCGGCGCTGCAGGGCGTCGACGAGGTTGATGATCATCGGTTCCGTGACGTGGCTGTAGATGCCCCTTACGCCGCCGAGGCGGTGTCCGAGGCGGCGCGCTTGGGCGATCTCGGGGATGCCATCTTCTATGAGCCAGGTCTTGTGGGTGTGGCGCAGGTCGTGGAAGTGCATGCCGGGCAGAATCGGCGGGGTGCCTCGTTCGGGGATGCCTGCGACGGCGGGAGTCCAGGCGCGGCGGTTGAAGTTGGAGCGGCGTTGGTGGTAGCCGCGGGCGCCGGGGAAGACGATGTCGTGTGGGCTGTCGCTGAGGTGTATGGCGAGGAGGTTGGTCAGGAAGCGGGGTAGGCGGATGTGGCGGACGGAGTCGTTGGTCTTGGGTGGGCCGAGGAACAGTTTGCCGTCGACTTCGTGCAGTGCGCCGATGTCGGGGTGGATGTAGATGCTGCCGGTGGTGAGGTCAAGGTTGCTGCGGGTGAGTCCGGCGAGTTCTCCCCATCGCATGCCGGTGTAGGCGGCGGTGAGGATCATGAGTCCGTCGGAGGTGCGGGCTTGGCGGGCGGCGATGGCGGCGACCTGTTCGGCGGTGGCGTGGGGTCGTTCGGCGCGGATGCCTTTGGGGATGCGGATGCCTCGGCAGGGGTTGAAGGGGATGCGGCGGTCTTCGACTGCTTCTTGCAGGATCATCGACAGCACCATGATCACGTCTGCGACGGATCGGGGTGCCAGGCGCTTGCCGAGGGTGACGGCGAGGGTCTTGATGTGCTGGCGACGGATGTCGACCAGGGGTAGGTGGCCGAGAGCGGGCAGGATGTGCAGGCGTAGGTGGCTGCGGTAGGCCGACCAGGTGGCTGGGGCTGCTTGATGTGTTGACTCCCAGATTGGAACCCATTCGGTGAGGGGGATTCGGCCGCCGCGGGGGTCGATGAAGGTGTCACGGGCGAGTTCGACGTCGATTTCTTTGGCGCGGATGACGGCGTCGGCGCGGAGGTCGTGCACTGAGTCGGTGGTGACGGTGCCGTCGGTCGTGCGGAGGCGGACGCGGAAGCGGGTACCGCGTTTTTCCACCCAGGCCATGGGGTTACTCCGTTCGGTGTGACAGTGATGCGTCGCTGATTGACGCGTGACTCTTGGGGTGCGGCAAGTCGGTGATAGCGGGGCGTGGGGCACGGCGGGTTCGCCGTCGTCCGGTGGCGGGTTCGGCGGCGGCGGCGATGATGGCGGTGAGGTCGGCGGCGGAGAAGCGCAGGTGTTTTCCGAGGAAGGTGCGGGGGATCTGGCGGCGGCTGGCACGGCGGCGCAGCCAGGATTCCGGGACGCGCAGCAGCGCTGCGGCTTCGGCGGGGGTGTAGAGGCGAGGCTGCTGGTCGTCGGTGGGGATGGTTCGGTGGGTTGGGCTTGCGGGTGGCGGTAGCGGGTGCCGGGATCGGGGCGGGTTGGGGGGCATGAGGGCTCCGGGTGGTTGGGGTGGCGATGGCCTGCGGGGTTCTTCGCGGGCAGCGGTGTTGGTTGCCCGCGAAGAACCCCGGGTGGCCGGGTTAGTGATGCCGGCAGAGCAGCAGACGGAGTGCGGTCGCCGCTTGGGCGGGGACGACGCCGTTGCCGAGCACGCGCAGCGCGGCGGTGCGGGGCAGTGCGAGGGTGGGGTCTGTGACCCAGCGCGGGGGTAGTCCCATGAGCCATTCGACGAACGGCGGGGCCAGCACTGGCTTGCCGTGCCGACCGGTTTGGGTCGGGTGGGATGCGGGCCGGTCCAGCAGCAGTTCCCAGCGGGCGATGGCGGCGGCGTAGGTGCCCCACCGCTGCTCGTCGGGTTGCCCGAGGCAGGCGATGGTGGTGCGCACGTCCGCTCCCCCGTCGCCGTGTCTGCCGGGTCCTCGCGCGTCGGATGCGCGGGGTGTGGGCAGGACCCGCACCGCCGCTGAGGGCAGGGTGAGGTCGCCGTGAGAGCCCCGTTGCCCGGGGCAGCCTTTCGCCCCGTCGGTGGCTCATGGTGTCGGTAGTAACACTTGTGACAGCGGCGGCCGGAAGCCCGTGCCGGCGCGTCGCCCTGACGTGCCGGTGTCGCTGGCGCGTGGGGTGGGCAGAAGCCGGGCGGCGTCGGTCACCGTTCGCCCGTGGTGATCTCTTGGGTTCGTGTGGGGGGGTGTCCCTATGGGTTTCGTCAAGCGGGGACTGGTCTGGTGGGGCGTGGTTGGTAGGGGATCTTGTCGCGGAGCATGGCATGGAGGACGT
>NZ_SLVT01000041.1:0-5461 GCF_004345505.1 Micromonospora sp. CNZ303
GTGCCGTGGGCGGTGGTGAGGGTTTTGAGGGCGGTGGTGAGGTGGGGGTCGAGGGTGATGGGGAGGTGGGCGCCGTGGTGGTCCTGTTCGGGGGGTCGGGGTCGGTCGGTGGGTAGGTGCAGCAGGGTGGGCGCGTTGGCGAGAGTCTGTCGCCAGTGGGTTTCCTGGCGTTGGAGGGTGCCGTCGGTGAGCCATTGGCGTTGCCAGGCGGCGTAGTCGGCGTACTGCACGGGCAGGGGCGGCAGGGGGTCGGGTCGACCGTCGTGGAAGGCGGCGTAGAGCACCCCCAGCTCACGGGTCAGGACGCCGATGGACCACCCGTCGGAGACGACGTGGTGCATGGTGACGAGCAGGACGTGCCGGTCCGGGGCGAGGGTGACCAGGCGGCCCCGGATCAGAGGGCCGGCGGTCAGGTCGAACGGGGCCGTGAACTCCTCGTCCTGGAGCCGGGCCAGCCGGCCGGCGGCGTCGGGCGCCCCGGTGAGGTCGTGCGTGTGCAGGGTGAAGCCGGTGCCGGGCGGGTCGACGTGCTGGTGGACGTCGGAGCCGGCGGGCACGAGCCGGGTGCGCAGGGCCTCGTGCCGGGCGACCAGGGTGTCCAGGGCCGCCCGCAGGGCGTCGTGGTCGAGCCAGCCGGCCAACTCCAGGGCGAGGGGCATGTGGTACGCGTGGCCGAGACCGCCGAGGCGTTCCAGGAACCACAGCCGCCGCTGCGCGAAGGAGGGCTCCAGCGCACCGGCCCGGTCGACGGGGCGGATCGGGGGCAGCACGTCGCGGCCGTCCGGCGTCAGCCGGGCGACGAAGGCGGCCAGGACCGGCGCCGCGAAGAGCACCGCCGGGGAGACCTCCCGCCCCAGCACCTGCCGGATCCTGGACACCAGCCGCATGGCGAGCAGCGAGTGGCCGCCCAGGGCGAAGAAGTCGTCGTGCCGACCGACCCGCTCGACCCCCAGCACCTCGGCCCAGACGCCGGCGACCATGGTCTCCAGCAGGCCGACCGGCTCGACGTGCCCGCGCTGGCCGAAGGCCTCCCCGTCCGGTGCCGGCAGCGCCGCCCGGTCGAGCTTGCCGTTGGGCGTCAGCGGCCACGCGGCCAGCCGGACGTACGCCGACGGCACCATGTGCTCCGGCAGTTGGGCGGCGAGCCGGTCCCGCAGCCGCGCGGCGTCCGGCGCCTCTGCGCCCAGCACGTACGCGACGAGCCGCTGCTGGCCGGCGGCGTCCGGGCGCGCCACCACCACGGCCTCCCGGACGCCCTCGGTCGCCGCCAGCCGCGACTCGATCTCGCCCAGCTCGACGCGGAAGCCCCGGATCTTCACCTGGAAGTCGTCGCGGCCCAGGAACTCCAGTTCGCCGTCCGGCAGGCGTCTACCCAGGTCACCGGTGCGGTAGAGCCGCTCGCCCGGCACGAACGGGTTGGCGCGGAAGCGCCGCGCGGTCAGCTCGGGCCGGTTCAGGTAGCCGCGCGCCACGCCCGCGCCGCCGATGTGGATCTCGCCGACCACCCCGTCCGGCACCGGCTCGCCCTCGGCGTCCAGCAGGTAGACGCGCACGTTCGGCAGCGGCCGGCCGATCGGCAGGCAGGTCGCCCCGGCGAGGCCGTCGGTCGGGAGCAGGTGGCAGGTGCTGTCGACGGCCGCCTCGGTCACGCCGTACGCGTTGACGATCCGCACCTCCGGGCCGCACAGGGCGCGCAGCCGGGCGGCGTCGGCGGCGGTCCAGGCGTCGGAGCCGCAGACCACCGTCTCCAACCCGGCGAGGCTCCCGCCGGTCGACTCCAGGTGCTCCAGCAACGGGTTGAGCACCGCCGGCACGAAGTCGGCGACGTCCACGTCGTGGCGGCGCAGCAGGGCGTACAGGCCCGCGCTGTCCAGCAGCAGCGGGCGCGGGCAGAGCACCAGCCGCCCGCCGAAGCCCAGCGCCCGCACCACGTCGGCGGTGAAGACGTCGAACGAGAAGCTCGCCATCTGCAGGTGCACCAGGCCGGGACGCAGGTCGAAGAGGCGCTCCCAGGCGGCGGCGACGGCCACCAGCTGCCGGTGCTCCACCAGCACCCCGTTGGCGCTGCCGGAGGTGCCGGACGTGTAGATGACGTACGCCAGGTGGTGCGCGCCCAACCCGTCGACGACCGGGTCGGTCGCCGGCAGCTCCGCCCAGGCCGCCGCGTCGAGGTCCAGGTCGACCAGCGGGGTGTCGAGCCCGGCCAGCGCGGCGCGCAACCGCTCGCGGGCCGGGCCGTGGGTCAGCGCCGCCACCGGGGCGCTGTCGCGCAGCATGGCGGCGAGCCGTTCGGCCGGGTACGCCGGGTCGAGCGGGAGGTAGGCGCCGCCGGCCTTGAGGACGGCCAGCAGGCACACCACCGTCTCCGGTGACCGCTCGACGCAGATCGCCACGATCCGGTCCGGCCCGACGCCCCGGGCGCGCAGGTGGTGGGCGAGCCGGTTGGCCCGCGCGTTCAACTCGCCGTAGGTGAGCCGCTCGTCGCCGTCGACGAGGGCCACCGCCTGCGGGTCGCGGGCCGCCCGGGCCTCGACGAGGTGGTGCACCAGGCGGTCCGGCGGGTACGCCACCGTGGTGTCGTTGCCCTCCTCGACGAGCCGGCGGCGCTCGGCGGGGGGCAGCACGTCGAGCCCGCCCACCGGCGCGTCCGGCGTCCGCTCCAGCGCGTCGGCCAGCGTCTCCAGGGCCCGTTCGACCATCGCGCAGACCCGGTCGGCCGCCACCCCGGCCGCGGCGGCGACGGTCAGCGCCACGTCGTCGCGCAGGTCGTCGACGTCCAGCGCGAGCGGGTAGTTGCCGTGCTCCTGCGCGGCCAGGTAGGTCAGGTCGTCCGCGTCGGGTTCCGGCGCGGGGGCGTCCGACTCGGCCAGTACCTCGGCGTGCCGGTAGTTCAGCAGGGCGGTGAAGAGTGGCGCCGGCGGCGCGACCCCGCTGCACGACTGGGCCAGCGCCAGTGACGCGTGCTCGTGCCGGATCAGCCCGGTCAGCGCCTCGTGGGTGCGCAGCACGCACTCGGTGGCACCGGTGGCGTCGAGGGTGATCCGCAGGGGAAGCGTGTTCAGGAAGGGCCCGAGGACGCGGTCGCTGCCCGCGCCGGCGTCCATCCGGCCGGAGAGCACGGTGCCGAAGACCACGTCCCGGCGCCCGGCGGCCCGGGCCAGCACCTGCCCCCAGGCGACGTGGAACAGGCTGGTCACCCCGACCTGGAGGTCCTGGGCCCGCTGCCGCAGCCGCCGCGTCAGCTCCGGCCCGAGCCACACCCGGGCGTCGCGCATGGTGCGCCCGTCGCCGTGGATGTCCCGCAGGCCGAAGGGCACGGTCGGGCTGTCCACGTCGGAGAGCATCCGGCGGAAGAAGGTTTCCTGCTCGGCCCGGTCGGCGCCGCGCCGGATCCGGGCCACGAAGTCGCGGAACGGCAGCGGCGGCGGCAGCCGGTCGCCCTCGCCGGCCAGGTACGCGCGGACCTCGGCCCGCAGCTGCTTGAGCGAGGTGTTGTCGTCGACGATGTGGTGGATCAGCTCCACGGCCAGCCACCCGCCGTCGCGCGGGTCCCGCGCGACCAGCAGCCGCAGCAGGGGGGCCTGGTCGAGGGGGAGGCGGGCGTACCGCCGCTCGACGTGCTCGCGGAGCTGCCGCAGCGGGTCGTCGCCCGCCGCGTCGAGCGGAACCTCCTCCACGGGCAGGGGCGCCCGGCGCCACACCACCTGCACCGGCTCGTTGATCCCGTGCCACACCACCCCGGTGCGCAGCACGTCGTGCCGGGCGATCACCGCCTCCAGCGCGGCGGCGTAGCGGTCCAACCGGTGCCGGTCGGCGAAGCGCAGGACCGTGGTCACCAGGTAGGGGTCGCGGTCGCGGGCCATCAGGTGGTGGAAGAGCATTCCCTCCTGCACCGGGGCCAGCGGGTAGACGTCCTGCACGTTCGGCGCCCCGCCGGACACCGTGGCGACGACCGCGTCGATCTCCGGCTGGCTCAGCTCCACCAGCGGCAACAGGTCCGGGGTGATCCGGTCGCAGCCGGTCGGGATCGGCTCCGGCGTCGCCTCGGCCCGGTCCGCGCCGGCACCCACCGCGTGGGCCAGGTCGGCCAGGACCGGCGAGGCGAAGAGCGCGCGTACGTCGGCGGAGAGGCCCTGGCGGCGCATCCGTTCCAGCACCCGCAGGGCCAGCAGCGAGTGCCCGCCCAGGGCGAAGAAGTTGTCGTGCCGGCCGACCCGCTCGACGCCCAGCACCTCGGCCCAGATGGCGGCGAGGGCGGTCTCCGTCGGACCGACCGGCTCGGTGTAGTGCCGGGCGGCGAAGGCGGACCCGTCGGGTGCGGGCAGCGCCCGGTGGTCGAGCTTGCCGTTGGGCGTGAGCGGCCACTCGGCGACCCGCATGTACGCGGCCGGGACCATGTGCTCCGGCAGGACGCCGGCCAGCCGGGTCCGCAGCGCCTCGGCCGTCAGCCGGCGCACCGACGCGGTGTAGTAGCCGACCAGGCGTGGCTCGCCCGTGGCGTCCGTCGTGACCGTCACCACCGCGTCGCGTACGCCGGGACAGGCGGCCAGCCGGGCCTCGATCTCGCCCAGCTCGACGCGGTAGCCACGGATCTGCACCTGGGAGTCGTTGCGGCCCAGGTACTCGAGACCGCCGTCGGGGCGGTGGCGCACGAGGTCACCGGTGGCGTAGAGCCGGTCCCCCGCGACGAACGGGCTGGGCCGGAAGCGTGCGGCGGTCAGCGCGGGACGGTTGAGGTAGCCGCGCGCGACCCCCGCGCCACCGACGTGGAGCTCGCCGACGACCCCGGGCGGCACCGGTTCCCCCCGCCCGTCGAGCACGTAGAGCCGCAGGTCCCCGATGGGTCGCCCGATCGGGCTGACGCCGGGTCGCTCGGTGTCGGCCGGGGTCAACGGCCGGTGGGTCACGTGCACGGTGGTCTCGGTGATGCCGTACATGTTGACCAGTTCGGTGCGCCCGTTGCGCGCGTCCGCGTACCACGGCCGCAGCATCGTCGGGTCCAGCGCCTCGCCCCCGAAGACCACCGTGCGCAGCCGGTGCGTCCGCGCGCTGTCGGCCTGCGCGGCGATCAGGCTGCGGAACGCGCTGGGGGTCTGGTTGAGGACGGTGACGCCCTCGTCGCAGAGGAGCCGGTGGAAGTCGGCGGGGGAGCGGCTGACCAGCCGGGGGACGATCACCAGCCGGCCGCCGTGCAGCAGCGCCCCCCAGATCTCCCAGACGGAGAAGTCGAACGCGAAGGAGTGGAAGAGGCTCCACACGTCCGTCGGACCGAAGCCGAACCACCCGGCCGTGGCGGAGAAGAGCCGCACCACGTTGCCGTGCTCGACCATGACGCCCTTGGGCCGGCCGGTGGAGCCGGAGGTGTAGATGACGTAGGCGAGGTGGTCGGGCCGGGTGCCGGGGTCGGGGCTGGTGGTGGGGTGCTCGGCCCAGCGGTGTGCGTCGGTGTCGAGGTCGACGA
>NZ_SLVT01000042.1:0-4187 GCF_004345505.1 Micromonospora sp. CNZ303
CATCGGACCCATCGGCTCATCGGACTCATCCGAGTGAACCCGGGTGAGCCGGGTGAGCAGGTGAGCCGGGTGAGCCGGTGAGCCGGGTGAGCCGGTGAGCCGGGTGAGCCGGGTGAGCCGGGTGAGCCGGGTGAGCCGGGTGAGCCGGGTGAGCCGGGTGAGCCGGGTGAGCCGGGTGAGCCGGTCCTCGGGTCACTGGGCTCACTCGGTCACTGCGGTCACCGCGGTCACCGGAGTCGCCCCGGACACCAGGTCACCGAGGCACCGGTGGAGATCTTGGTACGAGAGGGCCCCTGGAGGGGCGGTTTCTTGCCAAGATCTCCGGCAGGAGTCCGCTCACCTCGGCGCAGACCCGTACGGCGATGCGCCAGGCGACCGAGGCGGCCCCGTTTCCGACCGGTCCACCCGGACGGACGCGAGAGTAGCCACCGACGGGGTGTGGCCCGCCGTGCCCGGCGCAGGGATCAAGCCTGACCGCCCGGAGCCGGGCACGGCGGGCCACACCCCCACCACGACGCACCGCGACCACCCCACGCACCCCAACACCCCGAGCACTGCCCGGCCCCGCAGACACCCCAGCCCGAACCCCCGCCCCACCGTCGCCCGCGATCCCGCCCCACCGTGCTACCGGCGCGACTAGCCTCGACAGGAGGGCCGGGCGCGACGCCTGCGGAGGTGATTCGGATGGCCGCACCCACCGACGCGGCGGTGCTGGTCGGGCTCGGCACGGAGCGCAACCTGCCCGTGGTCAGGCTGGCCGCGCAGGAGGCCGCCGCGCACGACCGCCCGTTGTGCCTGCTGCACGCGTTCAACTGGGCGGCCGCGCTGCAAGCGCCGTCGGTCGCGGGGCCACGGGCGGACGCCGAGGAGCTGATGTCCCGGGCCACGGAGATCGTCGCCGAGGTCGAGCCGGGGCTGCCGGTGGGCGGCGAGATCGTCGAAGGTGCCCTCGTCGACACCCTGGTCCGCCGGTCGGAGACGGCGTTCCTGCTCGCCGTCGGGGACGGCGGCATGGCGACCAGCGGCGAGTGCGTGTCGGTCGAAGCGCCCACGGTGCAGCTCGCCGCCCGCGCCGGCTGCCCGGTGCTGGTGGTCCGCCGGGAGCCGCCCCCGCAGGGGCCGGTGCTGGTCGGGGTGGACGGTTCCGACAGCTCGCAGGCCGCGTTGGAGTGGGCCTTCGAGTGCGCGGCCCGGCGCGAGGCGCGGCTGTCGGCGGTCCGCGTAGTCGAGTCGGAGCAGGGCGCGGAGGATGCCGAGCTGCTCGTCGGGTTGGTGGCGCGGTCGGCGCGCCGGTTTCCGTCGGTGGCCGCGGAGTGCCACACGATCCGCGGCGATCCCGGCGGTGTCCTGGTGGAGCAGTCCCGTTCGGCGCAGGTGGTGCTGGTCGCCGCCCGGGGCGACGAGCCGTGGCGGGGCATGCTCGGCGCGGTGAGTCAGGCGCTGCTCTACCACTCCCCCGCCCCGGTGATCGTGGTGCGCGGGCTGACGGGGATTCCGGGGCACGGGCGCGATGCCCAGCGCCCACGGGACCAACGGCCCTGATCCACACCGGCCTCGACCGGCGATGCTGGGGCCGGCCCGGACGAATCCGCGCTCCGAGGATGCAGGATTCCCTTACCCGCGAGAGGCTCATGCAGTATGGACACCGCTCTCGACCTGCACAGCCCCCTGACCGACGACGAGCTGCGCCGGCTGGACGCCTACTGGCGGGCGGCGAACTACCTGACCGTCGGGCAGATCTACCTGCTGGACAATCCGCTGCTGCGCGAGCCGCTAGCGCCCGAGCACGTCAAGCCGCGCCTGCTCGGCCACTGGGGCACCAGTCCCGGCCTGAACCTGCTCTACGCCCACCTCAACCGGGTCATCGTCGCCCGTGACCTGTCCGCCCTGTTCGTCACCGGCCCCGGTCACGGCGGCCCGGCGATCGTCGCGAACACCTGGCTGGAGGGCACCTACAGCGAGCTGTACCACCACATCGGCCGCGACGAGGCCGGCATGGCCGGGCTGTTCCGCCAGTTCTCGTTCCCCGGCGGCATCCCCAGCCACGTGGCGGCGGAGGTGCCGGGTTCGATCCACGAGGGCGGCGAGCTGGGGTACGCGCTCAGCCACGCCTACGGCGCGGCGTTCGACAACCCGGACCTGCTGGTGGCCTGCGTCATCGGCGACGGGGAGGCGGAGACCGGCCCGCTGGCGGGAAGCTGGCTCTCCAACGTCTTCCTCAACCCGGCCCGTGACGGCGCGGTGCTGCCGATCCTGCACCTCAACGGATACAAGATCGCCAACCCGACGGTGCTGGACCGGATCGGCGAGGACGACCTCCTCGCCATGATGCGCGGCTTCGGCTACCAGCCGTACGTGGTCGCCGGCGACGATCCGGCGACGGTGCACCAGGCGCTCGCCGGCACGTTGGACCGGGCGCTGGACGAGATCGCCGCCATCCAGCGGCGGGCCCGCTCGGGCGGCGCCGTCGAGCGCCCCCGCTGGCCGATGATCGTCCTGCGTACGCCGAAGGGCTGGACCGGCCCCCGCGACGTCGACGGCAAGCAGGTCGAGGGCACCTACCGCGCCCACCAGGTGCCGCTGTCCGAGGTGCGCAAGAACCCGGAGCACCTGGCCGAGCTGGAGCGCTGGCTGCGCAGCTACCGGCCGGAGGAGCTCTTCGACGCGACCGGCGCACCGGTCGCCGAGCTGGCCGCGCTGCCGCCCAGGGGCGAGCGGCGGATGAGCGCCAACCCGGTCACCAACGGCGGGACGGTGCTGCGCGACCTGACGTTGCCGGACTTCCGCGAGTACGCCGTCGACGTGCAGCGGCCCGGCGAGACCGTGGCCGGCGCGACCGGGGCCCTCGGCCCGTGGGTACGCGACGTGATCACCGCCAACCCGCAGACGTTCCGCCTCTTCGGCCCGGACGAGGTGGCATCGAACCGGCTCGGCGCGGCGTTCGAGGTCACCGGCCGGGCCTGGATGGCCGGTACCGTGCCCGGCGACGAGCACCTCTCCGCCGACGGGCGGGTCATGGAGGTCCTCTCCGAGCACCTCTGCCAGGGCTGGTTGGAGGGCTACCTGCTGACCGGCCGGCACGGCATCTTCACCAGCTACGAGGCGTTCATCCACATCGTCGACTCGATGGTCAACCAGCACGCCAAGTGGCTGAAGGTGACCCGGGGCATCCCGTGGCGCAGTCCGGTGGCCTCGCTGAACTACCTGCTCTCCAGCCACGTGTGGCGCCAGGACCACAACGGCTTCTCCCACCAGGACCCGGGCTTCATCGACCACGTGGTGAACAAGAAGGCCGAGGTGGTACGCGTCTACCTGCCGCCGGACGCCAACACCCTGCTCTCCACGATGGACCACTGCCTGCGCAGCCGGCACTACATCAACGTGGTGGTGGCCGGCAAGCAGCCCGCCCCGAACTGGCTGTCGATGGACGAGGCCGTCCAGCACTGCCGGCGCGGCATCGGGATCTGGGACTGGGCCAGCACGGACGCCGGCAGCGAGCCGGACGTGGTGCTCGCCTGCGCCGGGGACGTGCCGACGCTGGAGACGCTGGCCGCCGCGGACCTGCTGCACCGGCACCTGCCGGAGCTGAAGGTACGGGTCGTCAACGTGGTCGACCTGATGCGCCTGCAACCGCCGACGGAGCACCCGCACGGGCTGTCGGACAAGGAGTTCGACACGATCTTCACGCGGGACAGGCAGGTCATCTTCGCGTACCACGGCTATCCGTGGCTCATCCACCGGCTGACCTACCGGCGGACCAACCACGAGAACCTGCACGTACGCGGCTACAAGGAGGAGGGCACCACCACCACCCCGTTCGACATGGTGATGCTCAACGACCTGGACCGCTTCCACCTGGTCATCGACGTCATCGACCGGGTGCCGGGGCTGGCCGACCGGGCCGCCCACCTGCGGCAGGAAATGGTCGACGCGCGCCAGTCCTGCCGGGACTACACCCGCGAACACGGTGAGGACGACCCCCGGGTCGCGGAGTGGCGCTGGGTCCGCGAGACGGACCCGGGGCTCCGGGGGGACCAGTGAGCGCGAGGAGTGAGCTTGCGAGCCCCGCAGTCGCGAACGAAAGGCAAGCCCAGTGAGCGCGAGGAGTGAGCTTGCGAGCCCCGCAGTCGCGAACGAAAGGCAAGCCCAGTGAGCGCGAGGAGTGAGCTTGCGAGCCCCGCAGTCGG
>NZ_SLVT01000042.1:4284-5363 GCF_004345505.1 Micromonospora sp. CNZ303
CGCGAACGAAAGGCCGGCACCAGCGGGCGCGAGGAGTCACCTGGTGAGCCCCGCAGCCGCGAACGAGAGGTGGACCCGATGAGCGGCAACGAGATCCTGGTCGGCTACGACGGCTCCGCCGACGCCGGCGCGGCGCTGGAATGGGCGCTGGAGGAGGCCGGCCGCAGCGGACGGCCGGTGCGGTTGGCGTACGTCTTCGAATGGCTCACCGTGGCCGGCTGGATCGGCCCCGGCATCGCGCCCGGCGTCTGGCCGGACGAGACGGCCCGGCGGCAGGTCGAGGAGCTGGTACGCAAGGCGGCGGCGGACGCGTCCGCCGCGCACCCGGAACTGACCGTCACGGGTGAGGTGTTCGACGGGCCGCCCGCGCTGGTGCTGCAGGAACGTTCGGCGCAGGCGGACCTGCTGGTGCTGGGCACCCGGGGGCACGGCGGCTTCGGCGGGCTGCTGGTGGGCTCCACCGCCGTCGCGGTCACCGCCCACGCGCACTGCCCCGTGGTGGTGATCCGCGGCGAGGCCGCTGCCGGTGGCCGGAGCGGGCACGTCCTGGTCGGTGTGGACGGCTCCGAGTGTTCGCTGCTCGCGCTGGGCTTCGCGTTCGAGCAGGCCGAAGCGCGACGGGTGCCCCTGCGCGTGGTGCGGGCCTGGCACGCGCCCGCCGGTCAGCGCCCGCCGGCGGGTCCCGAGGCGCGGGAGGCCTCAGCGGCCGACCGGGCCGAGCTGGACGAGCCGCTCGCCCGGTGGGGCGCGACGTTCCCCGACGTGGCCGTCACCGTGGAGGTGACGGAGGGCAGCGCCGCGTCCCTGCTGGTCGACGCCAGCCGCGACGCGCGTCTGGTGGTGGTGGGCACCAGGGGCCGGGGCGGCCTGAAGGGAATGCTGCTGGGCTCGGTCAGCCAGCAGCTCATCCAGCACGCGCACTGCCCGGTGGCGGTGGTCCGGGAACGCTGAGAGGTTAGGAAGGGCCCCCTGCTATCGCATTCTACTTGGGTTCTAGGGATCGTTGCAACGCCTGACCTGATCAGGGGTTGCAGTGTTCGAGATCCGTGGAGATCGCCGGCCGCAGGGAGCGAAGAAGC
>NZ_SLVT01000043.1:1509-4883 GCF_004345505.1 Micromonospora sp. CNZ303
GGGGTTGTGGGTTGGTCGTTTGTTGAGAATTGCACAGTGGACGCGAGCATCTTTGTGGTCAAGTTGTCAAGGGCGAACGGTGGATGCCTTGGCACCAGGAGCCGATGAAGGACGTGGGAGGCCGCGATAGGCCTGGGGGAGCTGTCAACCAAGCTGTGATCCCAGGGTGTCCGAATGGGGAAACCTGGCTGGAGTCATGTCCAGTCACCCACACCTGAACACATAGGGTGTGTGGGGGGAACGCGGGGAAGTGAAACATCTCAGTACCCGTAGGAAGAGAAAACAAATAGTGATTCCGTGAGTAGTGGCGAGCGAAAGCGGATTGAGGCTAAACCGGCTGCGTGTGATACCTGTCAGGGGTTGCGTGGTTGGGGTTGTGGGACCCTGCTGAATGAGCTGACACTTGTTCGAGAAGTTACAAAGCCAGTTGCTAGCCGAACAGTCTGGAAAGGCTGACCGTAGGCGGTGAGAGTCCGGTAGGTGAAAGTGGCTGGTCTTCTGTGGGTGTTCCCGAGTAGCGGCGGACCCCTGTAATCTGCCGTGAATCTGCCAGGACCACCTGGTAAGCCTAAATACTTCCTGGTGACCGATAGCGGACGAGTACCGTGAGGGAATGGTGAAAAGTACCCCGGGAGGGGAGTGAAATAGTACCTGAAACCGTTCGCCTACAATCCGTCGGAGCCTTGCGGGGTGACGGCGTGCCTTTTGAAGAATGAGCCTGCGAGTTAGTGGCATGTGGCGAGGTTAACCCGTGTGGGGGAGCCGTAGCGAAAGCGAGTCTGAATAGGGCGATTCAGTCGCGTGTCCTAGACCCGAAGCGGAGTGATCTAGCCATGGGCAGGCTGAAGCGCGGGTAAGACCGCGTGGAGGGCCGAACCCACCAACGTTGAAAAGTTGGGGGATGACCTGTGGTTAGGGGTGAAAGGCCAATCAAACTCCGTGATAGCTGGTTCTCCCCGAAATGCATTTAGGTGCAGCGTCGCGTGTTTCTTGCCGGAGGTAGAGCACTGGATGGTCTAGGGGGCCCACAAGCTTACCGAAATCAGCCAAACTCCGAATGCCGGTAAGTGAGAGCGCGGCAGTGAGACTGCGGGGGATAAGCTTCGTAGTCGAGAGGGAAACAGCCCAGATCACCAGCTAAGGCCCCTAAGCGTGTGCTAAGTGGAAAAGGATGTGGGGTCGCATAGACAACCAGGAGGTTGGCTTAGAAGCAGCCACCCTTTAAAGAGTGCGTAATAGCTCACTGGTCAAGTGGTTCCGCGCCGACAATGTAGCGGGGCTCAAGCACACCGCCGAAGCTGTGGCATTCACATTTTTACCACGCAACGCCTTGATGTGTTGTGCAGGTGTGTGGATGGGTAGGGGAGCGTCGTGCCGGGGGTGAAGCAGCGGGGTGACCCAGTTGTGGACGCGGCACGAGTGAGAATGCAGGCATGAGTAGCGAAAGAAGGGTGAGAAACCCTTCCGCCGGATGACCAAGGGTTCCAGGGCCAGGCTAATCCGCCCTGGGTGAGTCGGGACCTAAGGCGAGGCCGAGAGGCGTAGTCGATGGACAACGGGTTGATATTCCCGTACCCGCGAAAGAGCGTCCCTGATGAACCTCGTTGTGCTAACCACCCAAACTAGCCAAGACCTTCGGGTTGAGGTTGGGGAGCGTGGGAACCTGGCGGGTAGTAGTCAAGCGATGGGGTGACGCAGGAAGGTAGCTGAGCCCGGCCGGTGGTTGTGCCGGGGTAAGCGTGTAGGCCGGTGTGTAGGCAAATCCGCACATCATGAAGGCTGAGACGTGATGCCGAGCCGATTCAGGTGAAGTCAGTGATCCTATGCTGCCGAGAAAAGCCTCTAGCGAGTTCTTAGCGGCCCGTACCCCAAACCGACACAGGTGGTCAGGTAGAGAATACCGAGGCGATCGGGCGAACTGTGGTTAAGGAACTCGGCAAATTGCCCCCGTAACTTAGGGAGAAGGGGGGCCGGAGACGTGAAGCCCCGCGCGGGTGGAGCGTTGTATGGCCGCAGAGAGCAGGGGGAAGCGACTGTTTACTAAAAACACAGGTCCATGCGAAGAAGTAATTCGATGTATATGGACTGACGCCTGCCCGGTGCTGGAACGTTAAGGGGACCTGTTAGCTCTTCGGGGCGAAGCGGAGAACTTAAGCGCCAGTAAACGGCGGTGGTAACTATAACCATCCTAAGGTAGCGAAATTCCTTGTCGGGTAAGTTCCGACCTGCACGAATGGCGTAACGACTTCCCCACTGTCTCAACCACAGGCCCGGCGAAATTGCATTACGAGTAAAGATGCTCGTTACGCGCGGCAGGACGGAAAGACCCCGGGACCTTTACTATAGCTTGACATTGGTATCCGAATTAGCTTGTGTAGGATAGGTGGGAGCCGGTGAAACCTATACGCCAGTATGGGTGGAGGCAATCTTGAAATACCACTCTGGTTGATTTGGGTATCTAACTTCGGACCGTTATCCGGTTCAGGGACAGTGTCTGGTGGGTAGTTTAACTGGGGCGGTTGCCTCCTAAAGGGTAACGGAGGCGCCCAAAGGTTCCCTCAGCCTGGTTGGCAATCAGGTGTTGAGTGCAAGTACACAAGGGAGCTTGACTGTGAGACTGACAGGTCGAGCAGGGACGAAAGTCGGGACTAGTGATCCGGCACTTGCGAGTGGAAGCGGTGTCGCTCAACGGATAAAAGGTACCCCGGGGATAACAGGCTGATCTTCCCCAAGAGTCCATATCGACGGGATGGTTTGGCACCTCGATGTCGGCTCGTCGCATCCTGGGGCTGTAGCAGGTCCCAAGGGTTGGGCTGTTCGCCCATTAAAGCGGTACGCGAGCTGGGTTTAGAACGTCGTGAGACAGTTCGGTCCCTATCCGCCGTGCGCGTAGGATACTTGAGAAGGGCTGTCCCTAGTACGAGAGGACCGGGACGGACGAACCTCTGGTGTGCCAGTTGTCCCGCCAGGGGCACGGCTGGTTAGCTACGTTCGGAAGGGATAACCGCTGAAAGCATCTAAGCGGGAAGCTCGCTTCAAGATGAGGTATCCCACCCCACCTTGGTGGGGGTAAGGCCCCCAGCTAGACGACTGGGTTGATAGGCCGGAAATGTAAGCCCGGTAACGGGTTCAGTTGACCGGTACTAATAGGCCGAGGACTTGACTACTAAGCTGCTACGCGTCCACTGTGCAACTCACAGCAAACGAACAACAGACCACGTTTGTGTGTGGTGTTGTTTGATATGTTGATAGAGTTACGGCGGTCATGGCGGAGGGGAAACGCCCGGTTACATTCCGAACCCGGAAGCTAAGCCCTCCAGCGCCGATGGTACTGCACTCGGGAGGGTGTGGGAGAGTAGGACACCGCCGGACAA
>NZ_SLVT01000044.1:0-3752 GCF_004345505.1 Micromonospora sp. CNZ303
CCCACCACCCGACCCAAACCCCACACCGCAGCACCCGCGACATCCGCCAACTCGTCCGAGCCGCCGACCGACACCGCCCCGCGCGTCAGCCACCACAACCGGCCCGCCCCACCGACGTCGGTCAGCGCCTGCACCACGGCCAGCGCCGTCGACACCTCGGCGGCGGCCGGAACCGGGGACGCCTCCCGCGGCTCGGCCAGCGACAGCAGGGACAGCACGTCGGCGTCCCGGGCGTCGGAGCCCATCGCCTCCCGCAGCAGCCGCGCCACCCGGTCGCGGTCGGCGCCAGCCGGGACCAGCACCGGGACCGCCCGGTCGGCCCGGGCGGCCAGCGCCGCGGCCACCGGGTGGTCCTCCTGCCCGGGCGCCATCAGCAGCAGCCAGGTCCCCGCCAATGTCGCGGAGTCCGGCACGGCGGCCGTACGCCACGTCGCCCGGTAACGCCAGGAGTCGACGACGGCCCGCTGCTGCGTTGCCCGCCGCCACCGGGCGAGCTTGGGCAGCAGCGCCGTGGACGGCTCGTCCGCGCCCACCGCGAGATCCTCGCCCAGCACACCGAGGTCCCCGGACTCGACCGCCGCCCAGAACTGCTCGTCGGACGGGGCGTCGGCCCCCGCCGGAGCCGCGCCGGGCTGGGGGTCCTCCAGCCAGTAGCGCTGCCGGTCGAAGGCGTAGGTGGGCAGTTCCACCGCGCGCGGCCGGGCGCCGGTCTGGCCGAGGTACGCCGCCCAGTCGACGGCCACGCCGGCAGCCCAGAGCTGCCCGACGGCGTTGGTGAGGGTGGCGACGTCGGGCTGGCTGCGACGCAGCGTGGCGACGTACCGCACGTCGTCGGCCGGGTCCGCCTCGGCGGCCATGGCGGTGAGGACCGCGTCGGGGCCGACCTCCAGGAAGGTGTCCACCCCCAGCGCCCGCAACGCCGCCACACCGTCGGCGAAGCGCACCGGCTGCCGCACGTGCCGCACCCAGTAGCCGGGATCGGTGATTTCTGCGGCGTCCGCCACCGCACCCGTCACGTTCGACACGATCGGGATCCTCGGCGGCTGCCAGCCCAGCCCCGCCACCACCGACGCGAACTCGTCCAGCATCGGCTCCATCAACCGCGAATGGAACGCATGACTGACCGCCAGCTCCTTGACCCGCCAACCCCGCTCACGACAGGCCGCCACCACCGAGGCCACCTCGCCGGCCGCACCCGACACGACCACCGACGCCGGGCCGTTCACCGCCGCGACGTCCACGGCCGCACCCGCAGCGTCGATGATCTCCCGCACCGCGATCTCGGGCGCGCCGACCGCCGCCATGACGCCGCCGGCCGGCAGCGCCTGCATCAACCTGCCCCGCGCCGCCACCAGCGTGCACGCATCCGCCAGCGACAACATCCCCGACACGTACGCCGCCGTCACCTCACCGATCGAATGACCCGCCAGGAAATCCGCCCGCACACCCCACGACGACAACAACTCCCACAACGCCACCTCGACCGCGAACAACCCCGCCTGCGCGAACACGGTCTGATCCAACAGAGCCCCATCGGCGGTGCCCGGCTCGGCGAACACCACCTCGCCCAACGCACGCGGCAGACGCGGATCGATCTCCGCACACACCGCGTCGAACGACGCCGCGAAGACCGGGAACGCCTCATACAACTCGCGACCCATGCCCACGCGCTGCGAGCCCTGACCCGTGAAGAGCACCGCCCGGCGGCCCGCCGACGCCACACCTGAGGACCGGCCCTCAACCACCGCCGACAGGCCGGCAACCAGGTCGTCCGCGTCCGAGCCCCACACCACCGCCCGGTGCTCCAACGCCGCCCGCGTCGTCGCCAACGACCACGACACGTCCACCGGCGACAGGGACCGGGACCGGGACCGGGACCGCACGAACGACGCCAACCGCCCCGCCTGACCCGCCAGACCCCGCTCGGAGCGTCCCGACAGCATCCACGGCACCGGCAACCCGACGGGCGCGACCGACGCGATGGGCGTCGGGACGGGCTCCGGCTCCGGCTGCTCGATGATCACGTGCGCGTTGGTGCCCGAGATGCCGAACGACGACACACCCGCCCGCCGGGGACGCTCCACCCCCGGCCAATCACGCGACGCCGTCACCAACTCCACCGCACCCGACGCCCAGTCCACATGCGACGACGGCGCATCCACGTGCAGCGTCGCCGGCACCGCCCCATGCCGCATCGCCAAGATCATCTTGATGATCCCGGCCACCCCTGCAGCCGCCTGCGTGTGACCGATGTTCGACTTCACCGACCCCAACAACAACGGCACATCCCGACCCTGCCCATACGTCGCCAGCAGAGCCTGCGCCTCGATCGGATCACCCAACGACGTACCGGTGCCGTGCGCCTCCACCACGTCCACGTCGGCCGCCGACAGACCCGCGCTCGCGAGGGCCTGCCGGATCACCCGCTGCTGCGACGGACCGTTCGGCGCCGTCAACCCGTTCGACGCACCGTCCTGATTCACCGCCGTGCCCCGCACCACCGCGAGGACCCGGCGCCCGTCGCGTTGCGCGTCCGACAGCCGCTGCACCAGCAGCACGCCGACGCCCTCGGACCAGCCCGTGCCGTCCGCGGCGTCCGAGAACGACTTGCAGCGGCCGTCGGCGGACAGGCCGCCCTGGATCGAGAACTCGGCGAACGTGCCCGGTGAGGCCATCACGGTGACGCCGCCGGCCAGGGCCAGGTCGCACTCGCCCGACCGCAGCGCCTGCGCCGCGAGGTGCAGCGCGACCAGCGACGACGAACACGCCGTGTCCACCGTCACCGCCGGGCCCTCGAAACCGAACGAGTACGCCACCCGACCCGACAACACGCTTGTCGCGTTGCCCGTTAGCAGGTGGCCGCCGACCTCCTGGGCCCGACCGACCGACCCGCTGGCGTACCCCTGGAAGCTGGCCCCGGCGAAGACGCCGACCGCGCCGCCCCGCAGGCTGGTCGGGTCGATGCCCGCCGACTCGACGGCCTCCCACGACGTTTCCAGCAGCAGCCGCTGCTGCGGGTCCATCGCGAGGGCCTCGCGCGGCGAGATGCCGAAGAACTCGGCGTCGAACTCGCCGGCGTCGTAGACGAAGCCGCCCCTGCGGGCGAAGGACGTGTCGGACAGGCCGCTGCTGAGGAAGCTGTCCCAGCCCCGGTCGAGGGGGAACTCGGAGATGCCGTCGCGTCCCGTGGCGAGCAGTTGCCACAGTTCTTCCGGGGACGCGACGCCACCCGGGAGGCGGCAGCCCATCCCGACGATCACGATCGGGTCGTCGTCGACTGTGGCGACCCTGCGGTCGGCCGGCGCGTCACCCGATGCTCCGAGCACGGTCTCCCGGATGAAGGCGACCAGGGCGGCCGGCGTCGGGTGGTCGAAGACGAGGGTGGAGGGCAACGCGAGGCCCGTTTCGGCGGTCAGCCGGTTGCGCAGCTCGACGGCGGTGAGCGAGTCGAAGCCGAGACGCTGGAACGCCCGGTCCGGCCGCACCGCCTCCACGGTGGCGTGGCCGAGCACCGTGGCGACCTGGGAGCGTACGAGGTCCAGGAGGGACGCCTCGACCTCCGGCGGCGTCAGGGCCGCGAGTCGCTCGCGCAGGGCGGAGGCCCGGTCGGTGGGGCCGGTCTCGGCTCGGGCCGCCGCCTCGATCGCCGCCTGTGCCTCGGGGATGTCGGTGAACAGGCGCGACGGACGCAACGCCGTGAACGACGGCACAAACCGATCCCACCGCACATCCGCCACCACCACCTGCGACTC
>NZ_SLVT01000045.1:0-2170 GCF_004345505.1 Micromonospora sp. CNZ303
TGGCTCCGGTGGGTGTGGTCGGTGAGCTGTACGTGGGTGGCGTGGGCGTGGCCCGTGGTTATGCGGGTCAGCCGGCGTTGACGGCGGAGCGGTTCCTGCCCGACCCGTTCGCCGCAGCCGGCATCGAGCTCGGAAGCGCGGCCGGGGCGCGGATGTACCGCACCGGCGACCTGGTGCGGCGGTTGCCCGACGGGGCGGTGGAGTTCGTCGGGCGGATCGACCATCAGGTGAAGATCCGCGGCTACCGCATCGAACTCGGCGAGATCGAAGCGGTCGTCGAGGGCACCGACGGCGTCGGCGACGCCGTCGCCCTGGTCGGCGAGTCGGACCGGCTCGTGGTGTTCTACCGCCCGGCCGCGCCGGCCACGGAGCTGGCGGACCGGATCCGGCAGCGGTGCGCGGAGCACCTGCCGGAGTACATGGTCCCGGCCGAGTTCGTCGCCGTGGAGGCGATCCCGCTCAACGCCAACGGCAAGGTCGACCGGGCCGCCCTGTGGGACACCGCGGTGCCCGCGCAGCGGCAGCACGTCGCCCCGGCGACGGAGCTGGAGGAGCGGCTGGCGGAGATCTGGGGCCAGGTGCTCCAGCTGGAACAGGTCAGCACCCGGGACAGCTTCTTCGACCTCGGCGGGCACTCCATCAGCGCCATCGCGCTCGTGGGCGCGCTGCGCGGCGCCGGCCACCCGGTCTCGGTGCGCGACGTCTTCGTGCACCGCACCGTCGCCGCCCTGGCCGCGCACCTCGCCGGCGGGGACGACCAGGAGGCGGCGCCCGCCTTCCGTGCCGTCGCCCCGTTCAGCCTGCTCGACGACGCCGACCGGGCCAAGCTGCCCGCCGGGCTCGCCGACGCGTACCCGTGCGCGCAGGTGCAGCTCGCCATGCTGGTGGTGACCCTCTCCGACTCGGAGCGGCGCACCTACCACAACGTGTCGGCGTTCCCGATCCGCGACGAGCACGCCTTCGACGGCGACGCGCTGCGCCGGGCCGTACGGACCGTCGTGGACCGGCACGAGATCCTGCGTACGTCGTTCGACCTGACCGGCTACTCGGTGCCGATGCAGCTCGTGCACGCCGAGGTGCCCGTCGACGTCACGCTGCTCGACCTGCGCGACGGCACGGACGAGGAGGCCGAGGCCCGGCTGCGGGCGTACCTGGCCGCCGAGCGGTCCCGGCCGTTCACCCCCGACCAGGTCCCGCAGATGCGCATCGCCGGGGCGGCCGGCCGCGACGACACGTGGTGGTTCGTGCTGACCATGTCGCACGGCATCCTCGAGGGCTGGAGCCACCACTCGCTGCTGATGGAGATCCTCGACAACTACCGCAGCCTGCGCGACACCGGCGCGCCGGCGGCCTTCGAGGCGCCCCCGGTCCGCTACGCCGACTTCGTCGCCGGCGAGATCGAGGCGCTGGCGTCGGACGAGGACCGCGACTACTGGCAGGGCGTCGTCGCCCGGCCGGTCTTCGAACTGCCCGCCGGCTGGGGCGAGGACGAGTCGGTCCCGGAGTACGAGTGCGGCACCCGCGTCCCCCTGCACGACCTGATGGACGACCTGCGCGAGCTGGCCAGCCGTACCGACACGTCGCTGAAGAGCGTGCTGCTGGCGGCGCACCTGAAGGTGATGAGCCAGCTCACCGCCGAGCCCGTGTTCACCAGCGGGCTGGTCAGCCACGGCCGGCCCGAGGTGACCGGCGCCGACCGGGTCTACGGGATGCACCTGAACACGCTGCCGTTCGTGCACGACGCGGGCGCGCGTACCTGGCGGGAGCTGATCCGCAACACCTTCGCCGGCGAGCTGGAGCTGTGGCCGCACCGCCGCTACCCGCTGCCGGCCGTGCAGCGCCTGGGCGACGGGCGCCGGCCGATCGAGATCCTCTTCAACTACCTCGACTTCGAGCAGGTCGACACCGAGCGGGTCGACTTCGAGGACGCCATCTACGAGGCCAGCGGCGAGTTCGGCCTGCACGTCTCCACCCTCGGCGGCGTGCTCAACATCCTGGCCCGGCCGCACCAGGTCAGCTACCCCAACGTCCTGCGCCTCGGCGGCATGTACCGGGCGGTGCTGGAGGCGATGGTCGCCGACGTGGACGGTGACGCGTCGGTGACGTGTCTGCCTCCGGGTGAGGCGTCGGTGGTGTTGGCCGACGGGGTGTCGGCGGTGGAGCCGGTGTC
>NZ_SLVT01000046.1:0-2001 GCF_004345505.1 Micromonospora sp. CNZ303
TAGACGTCGTTGAGGGTGCCGTGGGTGAAGGTGACGATGTCGTCGCGTCCGTCGCCGGTGAAGTCCGTGGGCGAACCCGCCAGATACCGGCCACCCGTCGGCGACGTACCGCAGTTGTCGCTGACCAGGTACTTCTGGTGGTACTGGCCGGGGTAGGGCGCCAGCGACGTCCCGTTGATCACGATCGTCTGCCCCACGCCGTTGTAGAGCTGCTCGTAGTGGATGTGCGGCCCCGACGAGTTGCCGGTGCTGCCCGTGGTACCGATCTGCTGGCCCTGCTGCACGTACGCCCCGTCGGGCACGGAGTAGGAACTGAGGTGGAAGTAGTAGGTGGTCCAACCGCCGCCGTGGTCGATGACGATGTAGTTGCCGGCGCCGCTGGGCTGCGAGTACCGCCGGGCGACGCCCGCCGCGGAGGCGACCTGCGGCGTGCCGGCGGTGGCACCCCCGTCGGCCCGCACGAAGTCCAGGGCCTGCCGGACCTCGTTGCTGTGGTGGTCGTACGTCCACCGCTGCCCGCACGGGAACGGGGCCTTGAAGTTCGGCGCGGCGAGCGCGGGGGACGACGTCCCCACCGCGCCGGTCAGTACGCCGACCGTCAGGGTGAGTAGGGAGACCAGGATGCGACGCACCCTGCTCCTCGAATGCCGTGACATGGGTGACTCCGGTCAGGGAAGAGTCGGACGGGGTGGGTCGCGCACCGCCAGGGCCCGGGCGGGGCTCGTCGCGCGCGGAAGAGGACCGGCTGGCGGGCCGGAATGCGCGACCCGACAGCGGTGGGGCAGGGGCGACGACGCGCCGCCGTGGTACGACGGCGGCGCGTCGTCGGCCGGGATCAGCCGGCGCGGCGCAGGCGCGCCATCATCCCGTTGAGATCCTGGGTGAAGATGGTCTGCCGGAAGACGTGGCCGCCGTCCACCTCACGCCACTCGTGGGGAATGCCCGCGCGGCCGAGGGCGGCGCGGAACTCGCGCTGGCCGGCGAGCACCTGGGTCTCGTTCACGGTGTCGAACCAGTTGATCGGATTCGGCGAGGTGCCGGCGACCAGGAAGATGCGCTTGTTGCGGTAGCTCTCGATGCGCTGGATCGGGTTGTCGGCGCTGACCCGCGCCTCGTTCCACAGCGGCACGCCGTACACGGTGCCGCCGCCGAGGTCCAGGGCGGCGGAGGTCGCGTTGGCCCAATGCACGACGAGCCCGAAGTCCCGGCGCAGGCTGGCGGGGCCGGAGTGGGAACTGACCGAGCAGAAGTGGCCGTAGTACTTGGCGGTGTACTTGAGGGCACCAAACCCACCCATCGAGAAGCCGGCGACGGCACGCCCGTTGTACTCGGGGAAGGTGCGGAAGTTCGACTCGATCCATGGCAGCAGCTGTGCCATGTGGAACGTTTCCCAGTTGCGCGGCCCGACGTTGCTGCTCACCGGGTTCGAGTACCACCCGGTGGCGGCGTCCGGCATGACGACGATGAGTTGCCTGCCTGCGGTCAGGTTGATGATGTTGTGGTGCAGATGGAATTCCCGGAAGTCGGAGGCGCCCCCGTGCAGCAGGTAGAGCACCGGGTAGCGCTTGCCGCTGGTGTGGTAGCCATCGGGGAGCAGGACGTTGACCCCCGGGTCCCACCCGATGGCGTCGGTGGCGAACCGGTAGTACTGCAGCCGGCCGCCGTTCTCGTTGCGGTCCACGATGCGCAGACCGTGGCCGTCGCGGGCGGCGGACGCGGGCAGCGGGGCGGCGAAGGCACCGGCGAACGCGCCAGCGGCGGCGACTCCCGCGGCGCCGGTCAGCAGGCGTCGGCGGCTGACGGGCCGGCGGTTGGCAGGGACGTTTTCCATGAGTACCTCCATTGGGGATGGAACCGCGCCGGAACGGCCGCGCGGCGCGGGGCTTTCGACGTGCGCACGACGGGCTCAGAGGGTGGTTTCGCCGTTGAGGCCGAAGAAGTCGTGCCATTTGGTGCTGGGGTTGAAGGTGGTGCCGGTGGAGAGGGCGACGTGGACGTCGT
>NZ_SLVT01000047.1:0-1651 GCF_004345505.1 Micromonospora sp. CNZ303
CCGTCGGTGCGGAGGCGGCAGAGGTCGCCGGTGCGGTAGAGGCGGCTGCCGGGTGGTCCGTACGGGTCGGGCAGGAACCGCTCCGCCGTCTGCCCCGGACGGCCGAGGTATCCCCGGGCCAGCCCGTCGCCGGCGATGCAGAGTTCGCCGGGTGCCCCGGGCGGCACCAGCCGCAGCTCGGCGTCGAGGAGGTGGACGCGGGCGCCGTCGATCGGGGTGCCGAGGTCCGGGCGGTGGGTCCCGTCCGGGCGCACCGGCCCGGCGGTGGCGACGACCGCGGCCTCGGTGGGCCCGTAGTGGTTGACCAGGGCGTAGGGGGTGCGCGCGGAGGGCCGGGTGGTGAGGGCGTCCCCACCCGTGAGCAGCGTGCGCAGCGTGGAGGCGGGTGGCGTCGGCAGCCGCAGGATGCCCTCGGCGATCGGGGTGGGCACGAAGGCCTCGGTGAGACCCTGTCGGTGCATCCAGTCGTGCAGCGCGGCGGGGTCGAGGCGGTGGGCCGGGTCGGCGATGTGCAGGGTGGCGCCGCTGACCAGCGCGGGCCAGATCTCCCACACCGCCGCGTCGAAGCCGAGGCTGGCGATCTGCCCGTGGTGCTCGCCGGGCCCGCTGGGATAGGTGTCGAGGTGCCACCGGACGAGGTTCGCCAGGGCGTGGTGGGCGACCATGACGCCCTTGGGCGTGCCCGTCGAGCCGGAGGTGTGGATGACGTACGCCAGCTGCTCCGGGTGGATGTCGACCTGGGGTGCCGCCGGGGAGGCGGAGCGGGGCGGGGCGAGGGCGACGACGCCGGGGGGTGTGTCGGTGTCGTGGGGGTCTTGGGTGATGAGGATGGTGGTGGCGGAGTTGGTGATGAGGTGGTGTCGGCGTGCGGGTGGTGCGGTGGGGTCGATGGGGAGGTAGGCGGCGCCGGCTTTGAGGACGGCGAGCATGGCGGTGATGGCGGGTGTGCCGGGTGGGAGGCTGACGGCGATGGGGTGGTCGGGTCGGGCGCCGTGGTGCAGGAGTTGGTGGGCGAGGTGGTTGGACCGCTCGTCGAGTTCGCGGTAGGTGATCGCGCCGGTCCCGTCGACGACGGCGAGTGCGTCGGGTTGGCGTCGGGCCGTCTCCGTCACCAGCCGGGGCACGCACCCGCGAGCGCCGTCCGACCATCCGGCCATGGTGTCCGGCTCGGTGGCCTGGACGTCCGTACCGTCAGCGGGGTCGGCCCCGGCCAACCGCGTCGCACGAGCCGGGTCCGACCCGCTCCGCCGCCCCGTGGAGACCGTCGCGAGCCGCCGGCGCTGGTCGTCGGTGACGGCCTCCACGGTGGACAGCCGTCGGTCGGGATCGGCCAGCACGGCGGCGACCAGGGCGCGGTAGCTGTCGGCCAGGTCGGCCATCGTGCCGGGCTCGTACAGGTCGCGGGCGTAACTGAAGTACACGTCGACGGTGTCGGTCCCCACCTCCGCGTGGACCGTGAGGTCGAACTTCGCGGTTCCCGGTTCGATCGACACCGGCCGCATCGTGGCGGTGTGCAGCGGCATGGGGTCGTCGGCCATGCCCGTGGCGTTCCCGCCGGTGAAGACGGTCTGGATGAGGGGTGGGGTGTGGCGGTCGCGGGTGGGTCGGGTGTGTTCGACGAGTTTGTCGAAGGGGATGTCCTGGTGGGTGA
>NZ_SLVT01000048.1:0-1558 GCF_004345505.1 Micromonospora sp. CNZ303
CCGTCGGTGCGGAGGCGGCAGAGGTCGCCGGTGCGGTAGAGGCGGCTGCCGGGTGGTCCGTACGGGTCGGGCAGGAACCGCTCCGCCGTCTGCCCGGGCTTGTTCAGGTAGCCGCGGCTGACCACGTCGCCGGCGACGCAGACCTCGCCGGGCGCCCCGGGCGGGACCGGCTGGAGGTCGGCGTCCAGCAGATGGAGGCGGGCGCCGGCGATCGGGACGCCGAGGTCCGGCCGGTGGACCCCGTCCGGGCGGACGGGCCCGACGGTGACGGCGACGGTGGTCTCGGTCGGCCCGTAGATGTTGAACAGGGTGTACGGCGCGTGCGCGGACGGCCGGGTGGTGAGGGCGTCCCCGCCGGTGAAGATCGTCCGCAAACGGCTGGTGGACGGGGTCGGCAACCGGAGGACGGCCTCCGCGATCGGGGTCGGCAGGAACGTCCTCGTGACGTCCTCCCGGACCAGCCAGTCGTGCAGCGCAATGGGGTCGAGGCGGTCGGCGGGGTCGGCGATGTGCAGGGTGGCGCCGCTGACCAGCGCGGGCCAGATCTCCCAGATCGCGGCGTCGAAGCCGAGGCTGGCCACCTGGCCGTGGCGTTGGCCGGGCCCGCTGGGGTGCGCGTCCAGGTGCCAGTGGACCAGGTTGGTCAGCGCCCGGTGGGGGACCATGACGCCCTTGGGCGTGCCGGTGGACCCGGAGGTGTGGATGACGTACGCCACCTGCTCCGGGTGCACGTCGAGCGGGGGCGGCGCGGACGTGGCCGTGGCCGCTGCCAGGTACGGGGCGAGGGCGACGACGCCGGAGGGTGTGTCGGTGTCGTGGGGGTCTTGGGTGATGAGGATGGCGGTGGCGGAGTTGGTGATGAGGTGGTGTCGGCGTGCGGGTGGTGCGGTGGGGTCGATGGGGAGGTAGGCGGCACCGGCTTTGAGGACGGCGAGCATGGCGGTGATGGCGGGTGTGCCGGGTGGGAGGCTGACGGCGACGGGGTGGTCGGGTCGGGCGCCGTGGTGCAGGAGTTGGTGGGCGAGGTGGTTGGACCGCTCGTCGAGTTCGCGGTAGGTGATCGCGCCCGCTCCGTCGACGACGGCGAGCGCGTCGGGTTGGCGTCGGGCCGTCTCCGCCACCAGCCTGGGCACGCACCCCGGATCACCGGGCGGGACCGGAACCGGGCTGGCGATCAACGCGTCCGCGAGCCGCTCCCGCTGGGCGGCCGTGACCGCGACCACGGTGGACAGCGGCCGGTCCGGCTCGGCCAGCACGGCGGCCACCAGGGCCCGGTAGCTCTCGGCCAGCTCGGCCATCGTGGCGGGCTCGTACAGGTCGCAGGCGTAGTCGAAGAGGACCCGGACGGCATCCGGCTCCAGTTGCACCTGGACGGTCAGGTCGAACTTCGCGACCCCCTCGTCGATCGGCAGCGGCCGCATCGTGGCGGTGTGCAGCGGTGCCGGATCGGTGCCGTCCATGGTGGTGAAGACGGTCTGGATGAGGGGTGGGGTGTGGCGGTCGCGGGTGGGTCGGGTGTGTTCGACGAGTTTGTCGAAGGGGATGTCCTGGTGGGTGA
>NZ_SLVT01000049.1:0-1466 GCF_004345505.1 Micromonospora sp. CNZ303
GGGGGGTGTCCCTATGGGTTTCGTCAAGCGGGGACTGGTCTGGTGGGGCGTGGTTGGTAGGGGATCTTGTCGCGGAGCATGGCATGGAGGACGTCGCAGCGGCGTCGGGCGAGGCAGATGAGGGCGGCGTTGTGGCGTTTGCCTTCGGCGCGTTTGCGGTCGTAGTAGGCGCGGCTGACGGGGTCGGCGAGGGCGGCGAACGCGGCGAGGAAGAAGGCGCGTTTGAGGTTCTTGTTGCCGCCTCGGGGTGGGTGTTCGCCGCGGATGCTGCTGCCGGATCGTCGGGTGACGGGGGCGAGGCCGGCGTAGGCGGCGAGGTGGCCGGGGGTGGGGAAGGCGGTGCCGTCGCCGACTTCGAGCAGGATCCGGGCTGCGGTCCTGACGCCGATGCCGGGCATCGAGGTCAGGACCGGGACAAGAGGGTGCGCATCGAGCATCCTTTCGACCTCTTTGGCGACCTGGTCGCGCTGGCGCAGGGTGTCGCGCAGGTTGTCGGCGAGGCGAGGCAGGATCGTCTCCGCCGCCTGGGTGCCAGGGACGGTGACGGTCTGCTCGTCGAGGGCGGTCATGATCTGCTCGACGAGGCGTTCACCCATGCGTGGTGCGTGGACGGCGGCGATGGACAGCAGTTTGCGGCGGCCGGCCTTGCGCAGCCCGGCGGGGCCGCCGCAGCGTGACAGCAGCTCCAACACGGCTTTGTGGTGCACTTTCGGGCCGAGAACCCGTTCCAGGGCGGGGTGGACCTGGGTGAGCAGCCCCCGGATCCGGTTCGAGACGCGGGTGGCCTCGCCAGCGAGGTCGTCGTCGAAGCCGACCAGGACCTCCAGCTCCGCCAACGCGTCGTCGCCGACATCGACCCGCCGCAGGGTGTGTGGCAGGGCGCGGGCGGCATCAGCGATGACGTAGGCGTCGCGGGCATCGGTCTTCGCCGCACCGGGGTGCAGGTCAGCGATACGGCGCATCGCCAAGCCGGGCAGGTAGGCCACCTGATGCCCGCACGCCCGAGCGACCGCGACCGGCAGGGCGCCGATCGAGGCCGGCTGGTCGACCACCACCAGCACCCGACCATAACGGGCGAGCTTGTCGAACAACTGCCGCAGCCGGGCCTCGGTGTTCGGCAACGCCGCGTCGTGTAGCCGCTTGCCGTCCGGCGCCAACCCGACCGCGTGGTGATCACCTTTGCCGACGTCCAAGCCGAGGTAGACGCCGTATCCGTCGTGCACCAGAACCGCCTCCACGCATCGAACCCGTGGCCTCGGCCGCTGGTCCAGGCGTCGGACTGCCGGCAGCCACGTTACGAAGAGACCTACCCCAACACGGGTGGCCGTGTCCCTATCAGCGGTCCACCGACGCCACCCGACCCGGCGACAACACCCCCCGGATCATCCAAACGACAGGGGCAGGAAGTCATACCGGGCCGGGCGACCGAGGAGTCCCCGGCTGGGGACGATCAAAAAGGTAACGGG
>NZ_SLVT01000050.1:0-1445 GCF_004345505.1 Micromonospora sp. CNZ303
GCGATGAACATCGTCGTACTCGTCAAGCAGGTGCCCGATTCGGGCGCGGACCGCAGCCTGCGTGCTGACGACAACACCGTCGACCGCGGTTCGGCGAACAACGTCATCAACGAGATGGACGAGTACGCCATCGAGGAGGCGTTGAAGATCAAGGAGGCGCACGGGGGCGAGGTGACCGTCCTGACCATGGGTCCGGACCGGGCGACCGAGTCGATCCGCAAGGCGCTGTCCATGGGTCCGGACAAGGCGGTGCACGTGGTGGACGACGCCCTGCACGGCTCCTGCGCGGTCGCGACCTCGAAGGTGCTCGCCGCCGCGCTCGGTCAGCTGAACGCCGATCTGGTGCTGTGTGGCAGTGAGTCGACCGACGGCCGGGTGCAGGTGCTGCCGCACATGCTCGCCGAGCGGCTGGGCATCGCGGCGCTGACCGGCGCCCGCAAGCTCACCGTCGACGGCTCGACCCTGACCGTGGAGCGGCAGACGGAGGAGGGCTACGAGGTGGTCACCGCCACCGCGCCCGCCGTGGTGTCCGTGTGGGACACGATCAACGAGCCGCGGTATCCGTCGTTCAAGGGCATCATGGCCGCCAAGAAGAAGCCGGTGCAGACGCTGTCGCTGGGTGACCTGGGTGTCGCTGCGGGCGAGGTGGGTTTCGAGGGCGCGACCAGCACGGTGCTGGAGCACAGCAAGCGTCCGCCGCGCTCCGGTGGGGCGAAGGTCACCGACGAGGGCGACGGCGGCGTGAAGCTGGTCGAGTTCCTCGCCACCGAGAAGTTCGTGTGAGGGGTTGGGGTCATGTCTGAGGTTCTGGTCGTCGTCGAAGCCACCCGGGAATTCGGCGTCAAGAAGGTCACCCTGGAGATGCTCACCCTCGCCCGCGAGCTGGGCACCGCGAGCGCGGTCGTGCTCGGCGGCCCCGGTGCCGCCGAGGCGTTGAGCGCGAAGCTGGGTGAGTACGGCGCGGAGAAGATCTACGCGGCCGAGAGCGAGGAGATCGACGGCTACCTGGTGGCCCCCAAGGCGACCGTGGTGGCCGAGCTGGTCACCCGCGTGCAGCCGGCCGCCGTGTTGTTGGCGTCGTCGCAGGAAGGCAAGGAGATCGCCGCCCGGCTGGCGGTGAAGCTGGACAACGGCATCCTGACCGACGTGGTCGCCCTGACGGCTGACGGCACGGCCACGCAGGTGGCGTTCGCGGGTTCCACGATCGTCAAGTCGAAGGTGACCCGTGGTCTGCCGTTGGTGACGGTCCGGCCGAACTCGGTGAACCCGGTCCCGGCGGCGGCGAGCCCGGCGGTCGAGCAGCTCACCGTCGCGGTGGCGGACACCGACAAGTTGGCCAGGGTCGTCGACCGGGTCGCGGAGCAGAAGGGTTCGCGTCCGGAGCTCACCGAGGCGGGTGTGGTCGTCTCCGGCGGTCGGGGTGTCGGCAACGCCGACAACTTCAA
>NZ_SLVT01000051.1:0-1438 GCF_004345505.1 Micromonospora sp. CNZ303
CGGGGCAGGAGTGGCCGGTGCGGGTGGACCGGTTCCTCGACGGTGACCTGACCGAGGCGGACGTGGACCGGTGGGTGCAGTCGGCGTCGGTGCTGCACTCCAACGGCGACGCGCTGGACATCGCGGTCGCCGACGGCCGGATCGTCGGGGTGCGGGGCCGGGCGGTGGACCGGATCAACCGGGGCCGGCTCGGCCCCAAGGACCTGTACGGCTGGCAGGCCAACCACAGCCCCGACCGGCTGGCCCGGCCGCTGGTGCGCGAGGGCGGCCGGCTCGTCGAGACGGACTGGGACACCGCGATGGGCCGGATCGTGGCCCGGTCGAAGGAACTCCTCGACGGTCCGGGCGGGTGGGGACACTTCGGCTTCTACACCACCGGCCAGCTGTTCCTGGAGGAGTACTACGCGCTGGGCGTGATCGGCAAGGCCGGGCTGGGCACGCCGCACATGGACGGCAACACCCGGCTCTGCACCGCCACCGCCGCCGCCGCGATGAAGGCGAGCTTCGGCACCGACGGCCAACCCGGCTCGTACACCGACGTGGACCACTGCGACGCGATGGCCCTGTGGGGGCACAACGTCGCCGAGACCCAGACGGTGCTCTGGATGCGGATGCTGGACCGGCGGCGGGGCCCCAACCCGCCGGCGATGCTGGCGGTCGACCCGCGCGCCACCCCGGTGGCGCGGGAGGCCGACCTGCACCTCGCCGTGCGCAGCGGCACGAACGTGGCCCTGATGAACGGCCTGCTCCGGGAGATCATCCGGCGTGGCTGGTACGACCGGGACTACGTCGAGGCGCACACGCTCGGCTTCGAGGAGCTGCACCGGATCGTCGACGGCTACCCGCCCCGGCGGGTCGCCGACATCTGCGACGTGCCGGCCGCCGACGTGGAACGCGCCGCCGAGCTGCTCGGCACCTCGCGGCGGCTGCTGTCGACGGTGTTGCAGGGCTTCTACCAGTCCAACCAGGCCACCGCCGCCGCCTGCGGCGTCAACAACCTGCACCTGATCCGGGGCATGATCGGCCGGCCCGGCGCCGGGATCTACCAGATGAACGGCCAGCCCACCGCGCAGAACACCCGGGAGACCGGCGCCGACGGGGACCTGCCGGGCCTGCGCAACTGGGAGAACACCGCGCACATCGAGGAACTGGCCCGGCTCTGGAACGTCGACGTCGACGTCATCCCGCACTGGGCGCCCCCGACGCACGCCATGCAGATCTTCCGGTACGCCGAGCAGGGCTCGATCAAGCTGCTCTGGATCAGCGCCACCAACCCGGCGGTGTCCCTGCCGGAGCTGTCGCGGATCCGGCGGATCCTGGCGAAGCCGGAGCTGTTCGTGGTGGTGCAGGACCTGTTCCTGACCGAGACCGCCGAACTGGCCGACGTGGTGCTGCCCGGTGCCACCTGGGGCGAGAAGACCGGCACGTTCACCAGCGT
>NZ_SLVT01000052.1:0-1369 GCF_004345505.1 Micromonospora sp. CNZ303
TAGTACTGCAACGGCAGTAGGCGAATCGAGTTCGACTTGTGTTCGTTGGTCTGCCTGTGACGGATGTTGATGTTGCTCGGTGGCATGGGGAGTTGGACCGGTTGCATGCGCGGATCGGGCCTCGGTTTCGCCGGTCGGAGCCGCGGCGGCGGGCGCGTCAGTACCTGTGCGGGCTGGTCTCGGGCCTGGGGCGCAAGAACGGTTGGACCCTGGCGGAGCAGGCTGGGGATGTGTCGCCGGACGGGATGCAGCGGTTGTTGCGGTGGGCGGACTGGGACGTCGACGCCGTCCGCGACGATGTGCGGGACTACGTGGTCGAGCACCTCGGTGATCCGGCCGGGGTGCTGATCGTCGACGACACCGGCTTCCTGAAGAAGGGCACGCGGTCGGCCGGAGTGCAGCGCCAGTACTCCGGCACCGCGGGACGGACGGAGAACTGCCAGGTTGGGGTGTTCCTGGCCTACCGCTCGGCCAAGGGCCACGCGTTGGTCGACCGGCAGCTCTACCTCCCGGCGTCGTGGACCGATGACCGGGACCGGTGTCGTGCGGCCGGGATCCCCGACGAGGTGGAGTTCGCCACGAAGGTGCAGATGGCCCGCGAGATGCTGGCCCGAGCGTTGGATGCCGGGGTGCCGGTGGGGTGGGTGACGATGGACGAGGCCTACGGGCAGTCGAAGTCGCTGCGGGTGTGGTTGGAACACCGGGATGTGGCTTATGTGGTCGCGACCCGCCGTAACGACGACATGATCACCACGTCGATGGGCATCGCCCGGGCGGACGAGCTGATTGCCGCTCTGCCTGCTCGGGCGTGGTGCCGGCTGTCCGCTGGCGCTGGCGCTCACGGGCCCCGTGAGTACTGGTGGGCGCGGGTGCCGGTGCGCATCGGTTGGCAGCCCGGTCGCGGGCACTGGCTGCTGGCCCGGCGCGGCATCACCACCGGCGAGATCGCCTACTACGTCTGCTACGGACCCCGCCGCACCCGCCTGGTCGACCTCGCCCGCATCGCCGGCGCCCGGTGGGCGATCGAGGAGTGCTTCCAACAGGCCAAGAACGAAGCCGGCCTCGACGAATACCAGGTCCGCGACTGGCGAGCCTGGTACGCCCACATCACCCTGTCCATGGCCGCCCACGCCTGGCTGTCCGTGGCCCGATCTATTGCCACAAAAGGGGATCCAGTCCCGGCGACGGCATGATGATCGGCTACACGGTACCGGAGATCCGAAGACTGCTTACCGCACTCGTAGTGCGATCAACTCACCCACCCGAGCGCGTCTGGGCCTGGTCCCGATGGCGCCGACGACGCCAACACCAAGCCCGAACCTGCCACTACCGACGACGCGGCTACCCCTGACCAACTGCCGTTGCAGTA
>NZ_SLVT01000053.1:0-1298 GCF_004345505.1 Micromonospora sp. CNZ303
CTTGGGTTCTAGGGATCGTTGCAACGCCTGACCTGATCAGGGGTTGCAGTGTTCGAGATCCGTGGAGATCGCCGGCCGCAGGGAGCGAAGAAGCTTCGCGCGGAGCGCCAGGCATATTTGGATCTTGTGGCGCGGGGTGTAAGTACGAGTGAAGCGTGCCGGCTGGTCGGGATCAATCGCAAGACTGGTCACCGCTGGCGGTACGGCCGCACGATCCAGACGAAGGCCGGGCAGCAGGGAGTACCTCCCGCTGCCCGGCCTTTGGCCGTGGCAGACCGGTTTCTGTCTCAGGCCGAGCGGATCGTGATCGCTGATCGGCTGCGGGAGGGTGCCTCGCAGGCGGCGATCGCCGCTGAGCTGCGGCGTTCGCCAGGCACGATCAGCCGGGAGATCCGCCGCAATCGGCACCCGGACAGCGGTGACTACCGGCCCTACGCAGCCCAGCAACGCGCCGACAGCAGGCGGCCTCGTCCGAAGATCGGCAAAATCGCCGCGTGCCCGGCGCTGCGGGAACACGTCCAGGCCATGCTGGATTGCAAGCACAGCCCGGAACAGATCAGCCGTCGGCTGCGCCGTGACTTTCCCGAGCGGAACGAGCTGCACGTGTCACACGAGACGATCTACCAGGCGCTCTACGTCCAGGGCCGTGGCGAACTGCGCCGAGAACTGACCGCCGCGCTGCGCACCGGCCGTGCGGTGCGACGTCCCCGCCGTCAGCCTGGCCAGCGCCAGCCCCGCTTCACCCATCCGATGGTGATGATCAGCGAACGGCCCGCCGAGGCCGACGACCGTGCCGTGCCCGGACATTGGGAAGGCGACCTAATCATCGGCAAGGACAACGGCTCCGCCATCGGCACACTTGTCGAACGCTCCACCCGCTACGTCCTGCTCGTGCACCTGGGCGCCGGCCGCAGCGCCGACCGGGTCCGCGACGGCCTGCTCACCGCCATGGCCACCCTGCCGCACCATCTGAAACGGTCTCTGACCTGGGACCAAGGCATCGAGATGGCGATGCACCATCAGTTCAGCATCACCGCGCAGATGCCGGTCTACTTCTGCGACCCGCACTCACCCTGGCAACGCGGCTCCAACGAGAACACCAACGGACTGCTGCGCCAGTACTTCCCCAAAGGCACCGACCTGGCCGTCCACAGCCCCGACCACCTCGCCACCGTCGCCGCCGAACTCAACGGCCGCCCACGCAAAACGCTCGGCTGGGACACCCCAGCCGAGCGCCTCGCTAAGCTCCTAGCCGTCACCGACTAGCCAACGCGTTGCAACGACCCCTTGAAACCGCC
>NZ_SLVT01000054.1:0-1186 GCF_004345505.1 Micromonospora sp. CNZ303
CGCCGCCTGAGCCGGAACACTGGCAACCGCCACAGCGGCCGGCGCCACGACGGCCAACACCGCCAACGGCACCACACGCCGCCACAGGCGACGGATCTGGATGTTCATGGTGTTTCTCCTCCTGAGGGTGGGACGGGCTCGACGGGTGGGACCGGTCAGGCCACCGGGTTCCAGCCGTCGGTGCCGGCGAGGTACTTCTGCGGGGTGTAGTTGGGTGCCTGGGCGTCGCTGAGCTGCGGCCGGTTGCTGTTCGTGCCGGCTCCCGCGCCGTTGTTGCGGTACTCCAGGAACCGCGCGTTGCGCCAGGAGTTGCTGGACATGTCGGTCCACGGCTGGCTGGTCCTGATGTGGGCGCCGAGCGTGGACTCGCGGTAGAGCACCTGCGCGTCCGGGCCCCACGGCCGGCCCAGGCTGCTCGAACCCGCCGCCGCCGAGCTGGTCAGGTTGCAGCGGTAGAAGAGGAAGCCGTACGCCCGCGAGGCCGGGGTGCGGGCGGCGGTGACCGGCCCGCCCGTGGCCCGCTTCTCGTGGATCTGCGAGCTGTGCAGCACCGCGATCCCGTCGCCGAAGATGAAGTCGACGGTGCCCTCGACGTACGAGTTGCGGATGTAGGAGCGGGCCGACCCGCCGACGAGGAAGGTGTCCTGGTCGCCGAGCAGCCGCACGTTGCTCAGCACCGACCGGTCGGAGTTGAGGTTGAGCGCGACCGCCTGGTGGCCCGGCTGGTTGGCGTTGGCCGCCTCGTCGAAGTCGTTGGAGATGGTCAGGTTGGTCGCGGTGAAACCCCGGCCCGAGACCGTCATGGTGGCGCTGCCGGAGGTGCCGTAGGTCGTCCCGTCGGGCTTGACGGTGCCGGCCGAGTGCCGCTCGACGATCACCACGGCGCTCGGGCTGGACCCCATGCCGAGGAGCTGGATGTTCGTCCTGTTCGACGGGATGGACACCACGCCCCGGTAGGTGCCGGGGCTGATCGCGATGACGACCGGGTTGGCGCTGTTGGCCGGTGCCGCGTTCACGGCGGCCTGGACCGTGCGGTGCTGGCCGCTGCCGTCAGCGGCAACGGTGATCGCGCCGGGCGGCGTGCTGCCACCGCCGAGCTTGACCAGCTGCCACTGCTGGTTGGCGCCGTCGAGGTCGGCGAACTGGGAGATCCGACCACCGTTCGCGGTCGACCACTCCCACACGT